>CACLUX010000001.1 GCA_902610255.1 uncultured Alphaproteobacteria bacterium
TGAATTACAATTTTGAAGAAATTTAAAGATCCAAGGAAACATTTTAGGTAAATAAGACCATTTTATAGATAGCGGAGAGTTATTAGAAAAAGTATGTCGAAATAAATTTTTCCAAATATCAGGCTGATTAAGTGCAGGAACACCGTAATCTGCAATTACACTGGCATGTCCTCTCGAAGTGCCTGAGCCAGGATCATTCTGATCAAAAATTGTAACCTGATGGCCTGATGACTGTAAATAATAAGAGGTGCAAAGACCAACAATTCCAGCGCCGATTACTGCAATTTGTTTATTATCTCTCATTAATTACTTTTTCGATAATCCCATGGATATTGAAATTTCATAGACCACATTCCAAGCCTATTTGATTTAGCATACTCCTCATCTAAAATAAATTTGTCTGAATATTTTCTGTAAGCAAACGCAAATCCCTCTCTAACTAAATATCTACTCAAAGACTCTCCATTGACAAAGCACTCACCTAATACTCTTCCATAAAAGTCTTTTCCCTCATCTGTGCAGCTAATTTTATTATTTGTAACTTTTGTAATTAAAATATCTCTTGATATCTTTCCACATGCCACTTTTCCCTCACTTGCAACACATGTCTGATTTATTTCAGGAGCATCTATTCCACTAAAACGTATTTTAACATCACCTAATTTAATTGTGTCTCCATCAACTACAGTGACGTGTGAAGCATAAAGATTATTTGTTAAAAAAAATATCGAAGAGAAAAAATAAAAAATAAGAATTTTTAATGACACGCAATATTATACTTTTTTAATCTCCAATAATTATAAGGCCAAGGAGTGATAAATCCTACAAAAAGCATTATCGGAACTACCCACCATGTAAGCATAGCCCCACCTGTTAAAATCACATCTGTAACATTCATTGCTATTTCCATGGATATCATTGAAATGAAACTCATTCCTAAAGCTGTTTTTAATGCCTGATTAAATTTAAAGTTCTGTCGAATTAAAACGATTGTCTCAAGAATAATGCTTGTAATTAATCCATTAATTATGGCGAGTATCATGATACTCATTACTGGCCAAGGTATTTGATTAATTTGGAAATATAAAATGGTTCCAAGGTCACCAATAGAACACCCTAATAAACACCATGAAGTGTTTTTTGCGCTTCTTTTCCATGTATGTTTACAGCGCCAGTGGAAAGATGATAAAGCGAGGCTCATAAATAAAATTCCATAATTTTTGTTACATTATTATAGTTATTTAGATCTGAGAATAATTGCCAAAATAGTGTAAATTTAAAAAATGTTGATTTTGCTCACTTTTAAGTAAAGGGTATTTAATATTTGCATATCATTGTGGTTTTTTGACTGTTTGAAAAAAACACCATTTTGTTACAACTATATGTACTTTTTTATAGGAGGAGGATTTCTATGAAATTAATTAAAACACTTACAGCTTTGATAGCTATTTCTTTTTTTGGAGCAAGCTATGCAAATGCTGGTTCTCACGCATATACAGGCCCTGACCTGTCGGGAGAAAAATTAACAATCTTTGGTCCCTGGTTGGCACCACAAGATGATGATTTCAGGGATGTGATATCAATTTTTGAAGCAGCAACAGGAGCATCCGTCGAGTATGGTGGTTCTGACGAATTTGAATCAATTATTAATATTGACTGTCAAGCAGGTAGTCCAGCTGACATAGCTGTATTCCCTCAACCAGGATTAGCAGCTAACATAGCAGCTACAGGTTGCTTATCTCCATTAGGTGATGACGTCAAACAGATGGTTCTTGACAATTATGCTGCAGGTCAATCATGGGTTGATCTCACAACATATAAGGATCCAGTTGGTTTTGATAAATTCTATGGCGTCTTTTATAGAGTGAACGTAAAAAGTCTAGTGTGGTATTCACCAGACAACTTTGAGGATAATGGGTATGAAATACCTACAACAATGGAAGACTTATTAGCATTGGCCGATCAAATGGTCAGTGATGGAAATACTCCATTTTGTATCGGTTTAGGCTCAGGTGGAGCTACTGGATGGCCAGCAACAGACTGGATGGAAGATATAATGCTAAGAACTCATTCACCAAACACATACGATCAATGGGTTTCAAATGAAATGAAATTTAATGATCAAAGAGTTATTGATGCAATGGACTTCTTTGGTTCAATAGCATTAAATGACTCTTACGTTAATGGTGGTACTAAAGCTGTAGCTACAACTGACTTTAGAGACTCTCCTAATGGATTGTTTACCTCTCCTGCGGAGTGCATGATGCATAGACAAGCTAGCTTTATTCCGGCTTTCTTTCCTGAAGGCGCAGAAGCTGGTGTGGACTATGATTTCTTCTACTTCCCACCATTCGCTTCACAAGACTTAGGTAAACCTGTGCTTGGAGCTGGTACTTTGATGGCTCCTACTAATGACAGACCAATTACAACTGAGTTCATGAAGTTTTTACTTCACCCTGAAGCTAACGAGAGATTTATGGAAAAAGGTGGTTTTTTAACACCTCATAAATATGTGGATACCAGTAAATACTCTAGTGATACATTCAGAGGTCTTCATGAGATCTTAATGAATGCAACAACTTTCAGGTTTGATGGATCTGACTTGATGCCTGGTTGGGTTGGAGCAGGATCTTTCTGGACTGGAATGGTTGATTATACCAATGGCAAATCAGCCAAGGACGTTGCTGACGAAATACAAGCTAGCTGGGAAGCTGGTCAATAAAAAATAGTTAATTTCTAAACTAAGGGTGAATAGTGTATTATTTGCCCTTAGCTTCTTTCGTATAATATGAGTATTTTCTCCCTCGCAATTACCGTTCTTATTGGAGTTCTCTTTTTTTTATTATTTTTTCATTTATCAAATTTTTTATTGGATTATTTTAGAGTAAAAGCATCTAAAAATTTTGCGTTTGAAAATTCTATAAGGGTTATTATTTTTATAGCACCTGCTTTTATAGTCTTATTTGTTTTTATAATTTATCCTGTATTTGAAACTATAAGGTTAAGTTTTTACGATAAAGTAGGTGAAAACTTTGTGGGACTTTTCAATTATACTTGGGCTATTAATGATCCTGATTTTAAAAGAAGTATCATAAATAATTTGGGCTGGTTAATTGTTGTTCCGACGTTAAGTACTTTTTTCGGTTTAGTTATAGCAAACCTAGCAGATAGAATTTGGTGGGGGTCAATTGCAAAGTCAATAATTTTTATGCCTATGGCAATTTCATTTGTTGGAGCAGGTGTGATATGGAAATTTATGTATGACTACAGGGGGCCTGGTGATCAACAAATTGGACTATTAAATGCAATAGCAGTTGCTTTGGGTTTTGAACCGCAAGCATGGTTAACAATTCCTATATGGAATAATCTTTTTTTAATGGCAATTATGATATGGATACAAACTGGTCTTGCCCTAGTTATTTTTAGTGCAGCACTTAGGAGTATTCCTAATGAAACACTAGATGCCGCTAGGATAGATGGTGCCAGTGAGTTGAAAATTTTCTGGTCAATTATCATTCCATATCTAGAGCAAACTATCTTGGTGATTTGGACGATAATTACAATTCTAGTTTTAAAAGTTTTTGACATCATATATGCAATGACCAATGGTCAGTGGCAAACAGAAGTTCTAGCAAATTTGATGTATGATTGGATGTTCAGAGGTGGCGGTGACTCAGGTAGGGGAAGTGTGCTTGCTTTTTGTATTTTGATTGGAGTTATCCCAATATTAGCTTGGAACCTATACAGACATAAACAAGAGCAAAAAGTATGAAAAAACTTACCTTCACCAGAATATTCTCCCAACTTTTATTATTATTATTTGTAATCGCATGGATTATTCCAACATTTGGGCTATTTATCAGCTCTCTAAGAGATAAAGATGTTTTAGCTATAAGTGGGTGGTGGACCTCGTTTACCACCACTGAGGTCAATGAAATATATCGTACGAAAGGTAAAGAAGACCAAATCAACGAAGGAGATTACTATTTTATAAAAAGTAATTTATTTGATGAAAAACAGGGTAAAGAGATTTATCGGTTTGGAGTTACCTCTAAGAACATTGACGAATATGAGGTTGGTGAGACCGCATTATTTAAAGATGAAACAGAAATTACTGTTTTTGAAAATGGTGATTATATTTGGAAATCAAAAGAAGAATTTACAAAAAAAAAAGGCAAAAGAATTTTTGTATCCGCCAAGAGTCCTCCAAGCTTTACATTTGATAATTATAAAGAGGTGCTTCTTAAAGAGGGATTAGGGCAAGCGTTTTTAAATACATTTGCAGTAGCGCTTCCTGCAACTTTAATACCTTTAATTATCTGTTCTTATTTTGCTTATGCACTTACTTGGATGAAATTTTACGGTAGAGATCTTTTATTAGCTACTATAATTGCCTCTCTTGTTGTTCCGTTACAAATGTGCTTAATACCTGTACTAACAATATACAATGACTTTGGGGCATTATTCGGTGTCTCTGCTAAATCTTATCCTGGTATTTGGATGGCACATACTGGATTTGGTCTTGCATCAACTACTTTTTTATTATGGAATTTTCTAAAAACATTACCTAGCGAAATGATCGAGGCAGCTAGAGTTGATGGAGCGACACATTACGACACTTTTATAAAAATAGTGGTGCCATTATCAATACCCTCTTTTGCATCAATTTTTATATTACAATTTTTATGGGTGTGGAATGATTTGCTTGTTGGTTTAGTTTTTTTGGACAAGCATCCAAGTGAAATTATTTTAACAGCAAAGTTAAAAGAGCTTCTTGGATCGAGAGGAGAAAATTGGGAAATTTTAACAACAGGTGCCTTTGTATCAATGACGGTACCTTTATTTATTTTCTTTTCCCTTCAAAGATATTTTATAAGGGGGCTTGTAGCTGGATCAGTAAAAGGATAATGATAATAGATAAATAAATTATGGGAAAAAGAATTGTAATAATAGGAGCAGGAAGCACTAACTTTGGTTTGAAGATAATTGGAGACTTTTATAAATCTCAAATCCTTAAAGGATCTACTATTGTCCTCCATGACATAAGGTCAGAGGCAGTTGAAAAAACAAGGAAAATCGCTGAAAATTATAAAGAAAAACTTAAGGTAAATTTTAAAATTGAAGCAACTACTTCTAGAAACGAAGCTCTCAAAGGTGCTGATTTTTGTTTAATCTCAATTGAAGTTGGAAATAGATTTGAACTCTGGGAACAAGATTGGGGGATACCAGTTGAATATGGTTTTAAACAAATTTATGGAGAAAACGGAGGCCCTGGAGGTCTATTTCATGCATTGAGAATTATACCTGTGATAATTGAAATTTGTGAGGATATAGAAAAAATTTGCCCTGATGCTTTTGTATTTAATTACTCTAACCCAATGCAAAGAATATGTCATGCTCTGACTACAAAATTTCCAAATCTTAATATAATAGGCTTGTGCCACGAAATTCATTCTATGGAAAGACAATTACCAACATTGCTCAATACCGAACTCAGCAATATAGAATTTGAAGCAGGTGGACTAAATCATTTTAGTATCCTATTGGATGTCAAATATAAAGATACCAACAAAGATGGATACCCTATTATTCGAGATAAATTTAATAGCTACTACTCTAACTTAATTAATGATCACGAAGGTTTTGAATCAGACCCTGGCGCTGAAAGAGGTGTCTTCTTTGAGTTATTTAAAAAATATTCTTACCTTCCCATTACAACAGACAGTCATGTCGGAGAATACATGCAATGGGCTTTCAGCGTTGCTGATCACGAAGGAATTTCAGATTTTTATAAAAAATATAAAAATAGATGTTTAAATTTTTATGAAGATGACTTTTTGTATGGGAGGTTTTTTGATAATAGCAAACCAAAACTAGATGAGAGAGTTGTGCCAATTATTGAAAGTATTATTGAAGATAACAATAGACTTGAACATGCAGTAAATATCCCAAATAATAATTTTATTGAATATTTACCAAATGATATAGTAGTAGAAGTCCCAGCTGTTATTAATAAGAAAGGTGCGAATGGAAAAAAACTAGATAATTATCCTAAAACATTTGGCGCTCTTTTAAATTCGCAAACAGGAGTCATACAATTAACAACAGAGGCGATTTTAAATAAATCAAAACACGGTGCGTATTTAGCTCTTTTGTCAGATCCTATTGTTGATGATGCAATTAAGGCTGAGAAACTTTTAAATACTATGATTAATAAACAATCAAAATTTTTAGGATATTTAAACTGATGGCAGATATAGAACTCAGCTCAATTAATAAATTCTTTGGAAAAACCCATGTAATAAAGGATTTTTCACTCAATATTAAAAGTCAGTCATTTACAACACTTGTTGGGCCCTCTGGATGTGGGAAGTCGACATTATTACGGATGATAGCTGGGTTAGAAGTAACTAATTCTGGCAAAATATCAATTGGTGGAGAAGAAGTAAATAACCTCCCTCCTAAAGAAAGAAATATTGCCATGGTTTTTCAATCATATGCTCTTTACCCCCATATGACTGTTTTTGACAATATGGCATTTGGACTGAAATTAGAGAAAAGACCTAAAGATGAAGTTAAAGATAGAGTACATGAGGCTGCAAAAATTTTACAAATTGAAGATTATCTTCTAAGGAAGCCTAAACAGTTGTCAGGAGGTCAAAGACAAAGAGTTGCCATTGGTAGAGCAATAACTAGAAAGCCTAAAGTCTTTTTATTTGATGAGCCTTTATCTAATTTAGATGCCGCTTTGAGAGTTCAAATGAGAATTGAACTAGCAAAATTACATGACCACTTGGATGCAACAATGGTTTATGTGACTCATGACCAAACTGAGGCAATGACTTTATCTGATGAGATTGTTGTGTTAGATCAAGGTGAGATTTCTCAACAAGGTAAGCCAATAGAATTATATAATAATCCTAAAAATTTATTTGTTGGAGGTTTCATTGGCTCTCCAAAGATGAATTTTGTCAATGCTAAAATTTCATCAGTAGATAAAAATAAAGTTGAAATTAATGTTTTAGGTACAAGTATTACAATTTCAAAAACAATTAAATCAAATGAAAATACTGATATAATTTTTGGTATTAGACCCGAGGATATTATTATTACTGGTGACTCAGATTATGATTTCCAAGGTAAAGCTTTCGTTGTGGAAAAATTAGGTTCAAACACTTTTATTTATTTAGATAACGAGGGTGAACCAATAGTAGTTGAGGCATCAGGGGATAGCTTAATTAAAGTTGGTGATGATGTTAAAATTAAATTTGATTTAAACAAAACTAATTTATTTCATTCTAGTAACAAAATTAGAATTGATTAACTTATCTCTTCTACAAGGGTTTCCTAAGGGTTTTAAATTAGGAGTAGCTACTTCCTCTTATCAGATTGAAGGAACGATGTACGGCAATTGTGGTAAATCAATTTGGGACAATTTTGCTGAAAGAAAATTGAATGGCATTGATGGTAGGCTTGCTTGTAGTCATATTAAATATTTCAAAGAGGATATTAAACTTATAAAGGACGCGGGTTTTAAGACCTATCGTTTCTCATTTGCTTGGCCTAGATTATTTCCAGAGAACAACAAAGATGTAAATTTTAAGGGTGTAGATTTTTACAAGCGATTATTAGAAGAGATAAATAATTGCAATTTAGAGGCTTTCCCAACAATCTATCATTGGGATCTTCCCATAAGATTTCAAAAAATTAAAGGTTGGGAGAACCAAGAAACCTGTAAACATTTTGGAGATTTATCTTTTTTCGTATCAAAAACATTTGGAGATCAATTCGAAAAAATTTCGACCATTAATGAACCCTGGTGTGTTTCTTGGTTAAGTCATTATCTTGGAGATCATGCGCCAGGTATTAAAAATATCCAATCAGCTGCTAAAACTATGCATAATATTTTATTTGCACACTCGCAATCTGTTGAAGCAATAAGGTCCTGTGGTGCCCATCAGATTGGTATAGTTTTAAATAATCAGTTCGGTCAATCCATAGATAGTAATGAAGAAAATATTCAAGCAACAAAACTCTTTGATGAAATTCATAATAGATGGTTCTCTGATGCCATCTTTAAAGGTAAATATCCAGAATTAGCTTTATCTATTCTAGAAAAATACTTACCAGAAAATTATAAATCACAATTAGAATTAATATCTTTACCAATTGATTGGATAGGATTGAATTATTATACCCGCTCATTAATCAAATATAAAAAATCAGACGATGGTGTTAATTATGAGTGTAATAGTGGAACACTAAAAAAAACAGATATGGGATGGGAATTTTATCCTGAAGGATTGAGCTACTTTATTAAAAGAATAAACCAAGAATATGATAATAAAATTCCAATTTATATTACCGAAAATGGGATGGCAAATAACGATAAACTAACATCAAAAGGAGAAGTTTATGATGAAGATCGAATAGAATTTTTTAATATACATTTAAAACAAATATTAGATTGTTTGAATGAAGGTTTATCTATTAAGGGATATTTTGTTTGGTCATTGCTTGATAATTATGAATGGGCATTTGGTTATTCCAAGAGATTTGGAATAGTCTATGTTGATTTCGATAGCTTTAAACGAACTCCAAAAAAATCTTATTTTGAATTCTCAAAGTATTTAGCCTAAATTAAATCTACAGTCACTGATGTATATTTTCACAAAAAATGCTAAAGTTTTCGGGGTATTATGGCTAAAGTAAACCTTAAAAGTGTAAAAAAAACTTATGATAAAACTGAAGTGATTCATGGAGTAGACCTTGATATTAACTCTGGTGAGTTCATTGTTTTTGTCGGACCATCTGGTTGTGGTAAATCCACACTCCTTAGAATGATAGCAGGACTAGAAGATATAACTGAAGGAGAAATATCTATAGGTGGAGAGGTTGTAAATAAAATTATTGCTGCAGAGAGGGGTGTTGCGATGGTTTTTCAATCATATGCATTGTACCCTCACATGACAGTTTTTGACAATATGTCATTTGCATTAAAACAAGCTAAAACTCCTATTGATGAAATCAAAAGTAGAGTTTTAGAGTCAGCAAAGATTTTGCAAATTGAAAGTTTATTTGAAAGACTACCTAAACAATTATCAGGTGGTCAACGACAACGTGTTGCTATTGGAAGAGCTATAGTAAGAAATCCAAAAGTATTTTTATTTGATGAGCCCTTATCTAATTTAGATGCAGCACTTCGTGTTCAAACGAGAATAGAAATAGCTAAGCTTCATAATCAATTAGCTGCGACAATGATTTATGTAACACATGACCAAGTTGAAGCAATGACTCTAGCGGATAGAATTGTTGTTATCAATCAGGGAATTATTGAACAAGTTGGGACACCTATTGAGCTTTATAATTCTCCAAAAAATCAATTTGTTGCTGAGTTTATTGGTTCTCCAAAAATGAATATGATAAATTTAAAGAATGGGCATAAATTAAATATGACTAATTTAAATATTCCAAGTGGAGCAACCAAAATAGGAATTAGACCTGAGCACCTCAATGTATCAAATGATAACTCTAGTAAACTCAAAGGAACTATAAGACATATAGAGAATTTAGGTGAGCACTTATTATGTTACATAAACTTGGAAAAGAATAATGAGATCACAGCTAAACTTGATGTAAATAGTAGTATCAAAATTAATGAAAATATTCATCTAGATTGGCATCAAAATCATCAGCACTTTTTCGACTCCTCTGGTGTTTCAATCGACTAAAAATGTCTAAGAGTCCCGAATTGGGGGTATGTTATTACCCGGAGCATTGGCCTGAAGAAATGTGGATAACCGATGCTGAGAATATGCACAAAAATGGTATCAGTTGGGTAAGAATTGCTGAATTTGCTTGGTCTCGTATCGAGCCAAGTTCCGGTGTTTTTGAATGGAATTGGCTGGATAAGATTGTCGATATATTAGGAAATAATGGTCTAAAGATTGTAATGTGCACTCCGACCGCCACTCCTCCTAAATGGCTGGTTGACCAAATGCCTGACATGGTCGCCTTAGATGAAAATGGCCAGACTAGAAAATTCGGATCTCGGAGACACTACTCCTTCTCTCATATTGGTTATCAAAAAGAAAGTCAACGTATAACTAAAGCTATAGCAGAGAGATACGGACAAAATAATTTTGTGAAAGCATGGCAAACAGATAATGAGTTTGGTTGCCATGAAACAACATACTCTTGGTGCTTGTCTACTTTGCGAGAGTTTAGAGTTTGGCTTAAAAAAAAATATAAAAACATAGATGACTTGAATAAATCTTGGGGAAATGTTTTCTGGTCTATGGAGTATCGCTCTTTTGAGGAGATCGAACTTCCTAACTTAACAGTTACTGAGGCAAATCCTTCTCATAATTTTGATTTTCGAAAGTTTAGCTCGGATCAAGTAAAAAATTTTAATTACCAACAGGTGAAGATATTAAATGATTACTCTCCTGGAAGGCCCATTAGTCATAACTTTATGGGTCACTTTACAGAATTTGATCATCGAGAAATATGTAAAGATTTAAATATTGCTGCTTGGGACAGTTATCCTTTAGGCTTTCTTCAAAATATGCAAACTATCGCCAGAGGAGATAAAAAACTTCTTGAGGATTGTTACAATATTGGTGATCCTGATTTTCAATCTTACCATCATGACCTTTATAGAGGGATGGGTCGTCTTTGGATAATGGAACAGCAACCTGGTACAGTTAATTGGGCTAGATATAATCCTATTCCAGTAGCTGGTGCTGTAAGGATGTGGACATGGGAGGCATTTGCTCACGACGCTGAAGTTGTAAGTTATTTTCGTTGGAGACAAGCACCCTTTGCCCAAGAACAAATGCATGCAGGACTAATGTACCGTAATAATACACCAGCAATCGGTAGTCACGAGGCCATGCAAGTAAGTAATGAGATACAAATGCTCAATTTACCAGAAACACAAAAATCCAAAATTGCGTTATTGCATGATTATGAAGCTTGTTGGATAACTGAGCTGGATGGACAAACAGAAGATTTCCACTACACGCGTATGATGATTGATTTTTATAAATCAGTTAGAGTTAATGGTGGCTCTCTGGATATTGTTGGAAAGAATGCTGATTTTGGTGGGTATAAACTAATTATTGTTCCCTCATTTGTACATCTTGAAACTGACACTTTTAAAAAAATGGTTTCTTCTGGAGCAAAAATTTTGGCTGGTCCAAGAACAGGATTAAAAGATAGAAATTTTCAAATTCCGGAAAACTTAAGCTTAGAGGGACTTGGTTATAAAGTTAAAAGAGTGGATGCCCTT
The DNA here is from genome assembly GCA_902610255.1 of uncultured Alphaproteobacteria bacterium. GTDB lineage: Bacteria > Pseudomonadota > Alphaproteobacteria > HIMB59 > HIMB59 > HIMB59. The sequence goes on from CACLUX010000001.1 coordinate 11,294, forward strand.
CCCTATGAACTTCCTATAGAAGTAGAATGGAAAGGTCAGAAGGGAAAGTTAAATGTTTGGAGAGAACAAGGAGACATCTCAGGCATCTCTGAAGGTAAATCAGAAGATGGATTTCCTGTTATAACTAGCGGGAACCAAGGAAGTTATTTGTGTGGATGGCCAGATGAAGCATTGTTAAGTTCAATAATGAAAGAACAAATGGCTATGGCAGGTTTAAAACCAATTACACTTCCGGAATATTTAAGAGTAAGGCAAAGAGGTGATCTATTATTTTTTACTAATTATGGAAAAAAAAATGTTGTTATACCTGACTCTTTTGAAGGTGAAATTCTGTTGGGATCAAAAAACATGAAACAAGCGGATGTAACTATTTTAAAAATCAATAAATAAAAGTTATCTTATGCTTCTTCCTCCATCTACAGGAATGGTTAATCCTGTCATGAAAGTTGAAGCGTCACTTGCAAGAAAATAAATTACACTTGCAACTTCTGACGGTTTTCCAATCCTTCCAATAGGATGATTTTCTCGCATCCTTTTTTCAAATTCCTTTTTTGTTAAATCCTTTTTAAAAGAGGCTAGCATTTGGGTATCAATAGCACCTGGAGCAACAGCATTAACTCTGATATTGAAATTAGACAAGTCCAAAGCCAAAGACGACGTAAAAGATATTATCGCACTTTTTGATGTTGCATAAGCCAACATGTTTTTTGCTCCTCTAATGCTATTTATTGAAGCTAAATTTACTATGGAAGATTTCTTACTTTTTTTGAGCAATGGTAATGCATATTTGCAAGCTAAAAAAGTGCCAGTCACATTGTTATTAAAGTGATAAGTCCATTCACTCATCGAGGTTGTCTCTAAATTTCCGCTCAGTCTCACTCCGGCACTATTAACTAAAACATCAATTTTTCCATACTTTTTTTTGATAGTATTCGTTAAACTTTTCCAATGAGAATTATTGGTTATATCTATTTGATAGTATTCAATATCTTTAATTTTGTAATTAATTTTTTTGAGTGAAGTTCCTAGTACTCTGTAACCATTATTGGCAAACATTTTAGATGTACTTTTTCCAATACCAGATTCAGCCCCGGTTATCAGAACAATTTTTTTTTTAGAAATCAAGATTAAACGCCTTTACGTTGTTTACTCTTTCCCGACTCAAAGTCATCTAATGCTTTTTTGTTTTCTTCAGTTATAGGATCTTGAAGCGTTGGGCTTTCCCAAAAAGCTGTCCCATCTAACCATTCATAGCCATGAGTTTTTATAGCTATGACATATGTTTTATCAGACTCTTTAGCTCTTTTGAAAGCAGCCTCTAACTCTGAGGTCGAACTTACTGTCTCAGCATTCGCTCCCATGCTTTTAGCATGGTTTTCAAAATCTACAAATTTAAGATTGGTAGCTCTTGCAGCACGAAGATTACAAATGTATTCCTTACCTCCTTTAGCTAGTTGAAGACGATTGATAACCATATGTCCGCCATTATCACAAATAATAATAATTAGTTTTTGATCATAGAGAACCGAACTATATATGTCGCTATTATTAAGTAGATAAGAACCATCTCCAACAAATACAACGACATCTTGATCTGGTTTAGCCATTTTAATTCCCAGCGCTCCTGATATTTCATATCCCATACAGCTAAAACCCCATTCAGTCTCAAAAGTATTAAGTTCCTTTGGCTTCCAAACTTGAACGACCTCTCCTACAAGGCCTCCGGCTGCTGTTACAACAATATCACTTGGATCTGAATTTCTATAAATTGCCCCAACTGCGTGAGCATAAGATGGCTCTTCTTGATTTGTAGGGCCACTTTGTTTTGCAACGTATGCTTCCCATCCATCTCTCTCTTTAATTGCTCTTTGATACCAAGTATCAGGGGCCCTCCAATCACCAAGAGCTTCAGATATTTGTAGCAAACCCACTTTTGCATCACTAATAACAGGCGTCGCTAAATGCTTAGTGGTATCATAGCGGGCTGTATTAACTGAGATTAGTTTAAAATTAGGATTTTCGAAATTTGCCCATGAACCTGTTGTAAAATCTGCAAGTTTTGTACCTACAGCTAGAGCTAAATCAGTGTCTTTAGATAAATTGTTCGAGGAACCCTCTCCTAAAGCACCAATAGCACTAATGTAATAAGGGTCATCTTTGGTCATACATCCAATTCCCATCACAGTTGAAGTTACGGGGATATTGTGTTTTTTTGCAAAATTAGAAAGTGTTTTTTCTGCCTCAGAATATAGAACACCACCTCCTGAAATTATTATAGGTTGTTTTGAATTTTTTAATTTATCAGCAGCTTCTTTAATTTGATTTGGATCAGGGTAAACTCTTCTTAACTGATGGATTTTTTCTTCAAAAAAGACCTCAGGATAATCAAAAGACTCCCCTTGAACATCTTGAGACATGGCAATAGTAGCAGGACCACAATCTGATGAGTCAAGCATCACTTGAATTGCTTGAGGAAGAGATGCAAGAATTTGCTCTGGTCTAGTAATCCTATCAAAATACTTGGAAACAGACTTAAAGGTATCATTTGCAGTTTCTATAGGAGAGTTGAAATTTTCAACTTGTTGTAATACAGGATCAGGAAATCGGCTTGCAAATGTATCTCCTGGAAGAAGTAAGATTGGAAGACGATTACTCATAGCTACTGCTGCCGCTGTAACCATATTTGTAGCTCCAGGACCAACAGATGAGGTAGCAATAAAAATTTGCTTTCTTCTCATGGCTCGTGCATAGCCAATACCAGTCAATGCCATGCTTTGTTCATGATGTCCTCTGTAACCTGGGAGATCAGACTGAAATTCTTCCATTGCTTGACCTAGACAAGCCACATTACCATGACCATAAATTGCAAATGCTCCAGGAAATAATGGTAGTTTTTTACCATCAATAATAGTTTTTTGTGCAATTAAATATTTAAACAGTGCATGTGCACAAGACAATTTGATGGTTTTCATTATTCCTCCAAAAAATAAACGTATTAAAGATATTACATGATAGAAAAATAATTTGAATGAAAAACCTTTTAAAATTGACACTTTTTTGACATAACTTTTAATCAGAGAGACAAATGAAAATTGCAATATTAGGAAAAGTTCATCAAAAAGGGTTAGAATTTTTAAAAGAAAATGAGCTAGAAATAGTAGAAGTAACAAATTTTAATAATCAAAACCTACAAGAAGAATTAAAGTTTGTTGATGCAATCCTACTAAGAACATCAAGGCTAGATCATAATGTTTTAGAACATTGTAAAAATTTAAAAATTATTTCAAGACATGGTGTTGGTTATGACAATGTTGATTTAGATTATTTAAATAAGAAAAAAATTGCTCTTTGTATTACATCAACATCTAATGCCGTAAGTGTTGCGGAGCATGTAATGTCGTTCTTTTTGTATTTAACGAAAAATTTATCTCTATCTGATAAATTAGTGAAAGGTGGGAATTTTAATCAAAGGTCTGAACTGCCAAACTTTTTTGAATTATATAAAAAAAAATTACTTATAGCTGGTTTTGGAAGAATAGGAAAAGAAGTTGCAAAGAGATGTCTCGGTTTTGATATGGAAGTATATGTTTATGATCCATTTTTAAACAGTGATTTAATAAAAAAAAGTGGCTGTATACCCATAGAAAAAAATGATGGTTTAGTATTAGCCGATTTTGTTAGCATACATTTACCATTAAATGAAGACACGAAAAATTTCATATCACAAACAGAATTAGATCTTATGAAAAAGAAAACAATTCTAGTAAATACATCTAGAGGTGGGATAGTAAATGAAAATGATTTATATCAAGCCCTTAACTCAAAAAAAATCTTAGGAGCAGGAATGGATGTTTTTGTCTCTGAACCTCCAGAGTCCAATCATCCTTTTTTTAAGTTAGATAATATTTTATTAACGCCACATAATGCTGCTTTAACTTTGGAATGCAGAGAGAGAATGTCTCTAGAGGCATCACAAAATATATTCTACTATTTAAAAAATATGACGAAATTAAACATGGAAAATTTAGTTAATAAGAAATTTCTTTAAAATCAAATATCAGTTAAAAGTTGAGCACGGCCTTGAGTACTAGTTTCAATTTTATGAAGATTTCCACCTTCATTATCAGTAGTTGGGTCTGCTCTTAAAGATGTGATGTAAAGACTGTTTAAATTAGCACCACCAAAAGTTACACATGTGGGCGTATTGGTTGGAAGACTAATTTTTTCTATAATTTTTTCATCTTTTGTATCAACACAAATAATGCATTTCCCTCTGACTCTTGCTGACCAATAATTATTATCTATATCTACAGTAGCTCCATCGGGTTCACCGACATTTTTAAAGATCATATTTGTTTCTAATTCATAAAACTTATTGAAATTTTTAGTGTACTCGAATTTTTGTATTCGACCAGTTGGAGTATCAGCAAAATACATGATATTTTCATCTTCTGAAAAGGCTATTCCATTAGAAACTGTGACGTTTGACAAAAGTTGTGTTAAAGATAAATTTGGCGCAAGTCTATAGAGATTTGCAATAGGCTTTCTTTTTACTTTATCCAGATCTTCATTATAAGTACCAAATACTATGCCTCCATAAGGATCTACTTTTGCATCATTAATTCGAGTTTGATTATTTGTGATTTCAACTTCGCATATTTTTTCAAATGAAGAAAAATTTTTATCACAGATAGAAATAAATTTGGGAAATCCAATAATAAATCCCTCTTTTTTCCTTGGAAGAATAAACCCTGCCCTATCTGGTAAATTAAAAACAAAGCTTTGATTGTTATCATCAAACATCCATGCCTTCTTTGCTTCTATGTCTGTCCAAACTAAGCAGTTATATCTTGGGTCCCAAAAACAACTTTCGCCAAGTAAATTTTTGCATTTAAGAATTGTTGTAACTTTAGATTTATTCATTTTTACTAGGTGCAATATTTTGCCCTATATTGGTAACTAAATATGATTTAGGACAATGTTCTAATATTTTTTTGATAATATCATCTCTTCGAGTATTTGACGACAAAACCACAGTGCAACCTCCAAATCCAGCTCCCGTAAGTCTTGCGCCTAAAGCACCGTTTGACTGAGCAGTTTTAACAATATGATTTAATTCAGGACTAGATATTTCATAATCTTTGTCCATGGAAATATGACTTTCGTTCATTAAATTTCCAAATGCTTGCGCATTATTATCTTTTAAAAATTGTACAGCCTTTAGTACTCGAACGTTTTCAGTAATGACATGTCTAGCTCTTCTAAAAATTTTAGGATCTTTAATAATATTTAAATCAGAAATTTCTGCATGGCGTAATGACGAGATATTAAGAGATTTACTAGCTATTTCTGTCTCTCTTTTTCTTTCATTATACAATCCTTCTGAAAGTTTTCGTGTACTTCCAGAATGAATAATTATGAAAGTATAATCTTCAAAGATGGGTACTATTTCTGTATTCAAATTTTCACAATCCAAGAATAATACTTGTCCAAATTTAGATTTTGATGACGACATTTGATCCATAATTCCACAAAAGGTTCCTATAAAATGATGCTCTATCAGCTGTCCTATTTTTGCTATTTTAGTTGATGATAATTCATGTCCAACCATTTGACACAAGGCCCTCAAAATTGCTATTTCAAGTGCGGCTGAAGAAGATAATCCAGACCCTGTTGGAATACTAGAGACAACCGCAATATTTAAACCTTTAATTAGTTGCCCTTCCTTTGCCATATAATACAAAGCTCCTCTGACAAAATCTATCCAAGTGCCATCAGTATTTGAGTCAGATAATACGGTCTTTTCACCAAATTCTTCAGAAATACCAACTATTTTAGAGTCTAATCGAGGACTAAGACTTACTTCAATTTTCTGTTCGATTAATGTTGGAAGTACGAAACCTTTATTATAATCGGTGTGCTCACCAATTAAATTTACTCTTCCATGTGCCTCTGATGATGATACTGCAGAATAGTTGAAGTGCTGCTTAAATAAAGACTGACTATTCATCAGGAAGTTCTTCACCTCTCAAGATACGAGCTGAGCGTTCTGGAGGAAGATCTACTAAAAAAAAACCTGTAATTTGCTCAACACCTGCTAAATATTTTAATTTTGATTTTGATCTGCGTATAGGTTGAAAGCAGACATGAAAATGGTAAGAATTCTCATAACCTTTGGGAGATAGTTGCCATGCAAGAGTATACGGCATAGGATCATCAAATACTTTGTCTAAACTTTTAGAGGCATCAAGCATAAGTTCAGCAAGATCTTTTTGCTCATTTTCTGAAAGTTCAAAAATATTAGATGTCCTTCGGTAAGGAACTATCCAAATTTCAAAGGGGTATCTAGCCCAACGAGGCACAAAGGATATAGCAGAAGAATTTTTATTTAAAATTAATTCTTTGGGAATATTCGATAAATATTTTTCGAGAGGATTTGATTTTTGTACTATAGCTTGCCTTTTAATCAATTCTGGAGTATGTCCAAAACTATATATTTGTCCATGAGGATGATCTAAAGTTACCCCAATTTCTTTTCCTTTGTTTTCAAATGGTAAAACAAATTCAATTTTTGAATTATTATATAATTCCTCAGTGCGGTTAGATAGTGCTTGAATAATTAGTTCAATTCTCTCAATAGGTAGCTTAGAAAACTCATCGTTATGTTTCGAACTATAAGAAATTACATCACAAGTTCCTACTGCCTGATTAGTTTCTACTTCTAAATGAGGTATATCAGACTCGACTAATTTGAATGAGCTAAAACGATTTGTAAAGATGGCAACCTCATATTGGTCAACAGGAATGTCAGTCGGTGCTTCCTCATTTTTCATTGGACATAATGGACATTCAAGGGCCTTAGGTAAAAAGGTTCTGTTTTGTCTTGATGTTGAGTATCCTACCCATTCAGAGCGAGTTGGGTGATACCTAAGATGAGTTTTGTTACCAGAGATTGGCGGTAAGCCTTCAAAAACTTTGTAGTTTATGGGATTTTGACTAAATAAAATTAGTTCTTTTCCATCACCCCTATCAATTCTTTTTATCGATAGATTAGCCATCATTTGAAAACAGGTAACATTGAACCATGAGCGTCAAGTAGCTCATCAACCATTTTCCAAATTTGATCTAAATTAAGTTCACCAGCGGTGTGTGGGTCTAGCATGGCAGCATGATAAATGCTCTCTTTCTTAAGAGTTTTAAGAGCCTCAACTGTTAATTGCTGAACATTAATATTGGTCTGAATTAGATTTGCTAAGTGCATAGGTAATGGTGGTACTGATTGTGGGGTAAGGTCATTTTTTTGAACAATACAAGGGACTTCAACACAGCAATTGTTAGGTAAATTAGGTATGAAATTTTTATTAAGAACATTACCATAAACAGTGTCTTGATTTCCGGTTACCATTGATAAAATTATTCTCGAAGCATACTCGACAGATTTATTATACTCTTTTTGAGGTTTGCTAATTAACTCTTTTTCTTGCATTTCCCATTCTTGAATTTGTTTTTTACAGCGACGAATGTATTCATTAACTGGAATATCAAATTTTGAGATTAATTCTTTTTGGTGATTTTTAATAAACCAAGGTGTATATTCTGCAAAATGTTCCGATGACTCTGTAACAAAATAACCAAGCCTTTTCAATACTTCATATCTTACGTGATTTGAACAACCATCCCAATTGGTGCCAAAATTCCCTTCCTCTCCTGCCTTAAAAATTTTAGGGTAAAGATCTTCCGTTAAACCATTATCTAATTTTTTTTCAAACTTTGTAAAAAATGACATATGATTTATTCCAGAGCATTCATATTGAATTTTGCTTAAATCTTCATTTATGTCTCTCGCTAAATCAGCAGCTGTACCTTGGACAGAATGACAAAGTCCTACATATTGAAGCTCGGGAATAAAGTCTGAGAGAGCTAGACAATTGATTGCCATAGGATTTACATATTGAAGCATCCACGCTTTAGGGCATTGTTCTATTATATCTTTAGCAATTTCAACTAAAACAGGAACTGTTCTCAACCCGCGCATAATGCCTCCAATACCTAGCGTGTCTGCAATTGTTTGTTGAAGTCCATACTTGGCTGGTATTTCAAAATCAATAACAGTTGAGGGTTCATAACCTCCAACCTGTATCATAACTATAACAAAATCAGCGCCTTTAAGAGCCTCTTTTCTATCTAACGAAGTTTTTATTGATGCTGGAGCTTTTAGCGACTTACATATATTATCAGCTACTATTTGTGATGTTTTTAATCTTTTTGGGTCTATATCATGTAAGGCAATATCAAACGAATTTAATTCCGGCTCAAGTAAAATATCTGCCAAAATACTTTTCATGAAGACAGTACTTCCCGCACCTATAAAAGTAATTTTAGCCAATTCTATCCCTTACTAGCGCCTAGTGTAAGACCAGCAATAAAATGTTTTTGCATTAGAAAAAACATTATCACAGGAGGAACTGCTGCGATTATTGATCCAGCAGATAGAAGATGATAGACAGTAACCCATTGACCGTTTAGAGATTTCAAACCTGCAGTAATTGGCATTGCGTGTTGTCCTTGAATTAAAACAGTTGCCCAAAAAAAGTCATTCCATATAAATGTAAATATTAGCACTGACAAAGCAGCAATAGCTGGTCTTGTAAGGGGAACTACTATTTTCAAGAATATATTAAACTCCGAAGTACCATCAATCCTTGCGGCCTCAAATAACTCATTTGGTAAAGCTTTAATAAAATTTCTCATAAACAAAGTACAAAAGCCAGTTTGAAAGGCGACATGAAATAAAACTAATCCTGTAACTGTATCATACAAACCCATTTGAAAAGTCAGGTCTCGAACTGGTATCATTAAAATTTGAAAGGGAACAAAATTTCCAGCAATAAAAGTGAAAAAGATAAAAAGATTTGCTTTAAACTTATATGATGCTAATGCAAAACCTGTCATACAGCTTATAGCAACAGCACCTATTACAGTGGGGATGGTTATTTTAAAACTATTAATTATGTAAGACAACATTGGGGTATTTTGAAATACATCTTTAATGTTACTAAATAATAAAAATTCACTAGGTATGCCCCAATAATTTCCTGCGGTGATATCTCCTAGACCTCTAATTGAAGTAAGCATAATCCCTATTAGAGGAATCAACCAAACGAACAAAGATACAGGTACAAGTATTTTGTATGAAATCCTGTTAATTAAAGGTCTTTTTTGAATTGGTATGGGAAACATTTAAAGTCCTTTTTTCTCACTTTGATACATCCGATAAATAAAAAATAATATATAGAACATCATTATGGTGAATAAAACTGCTGCAATAGCTGAACCATAGCCCATTCTATATCCATATTCGCTTAAAGCGGTCTCAAACATATAATAGGCTAAAACATTAGTTGAACCATATGGGCCACCTTGTGTCATGATAGCAACCATGTCAAAACTTCTCAGGGATCCGATCACAGTTACAACAATTGCTAGAAAAGTGGCTGGCTTCAATTGAGGTAAGATAATATTTTTAAATAAAGAGAAACCTTTTGCACCATCCATTCTACCTGCCTCAATTTGATCTGTATTAAGATTGTTTAAGCCCGTTAAATACAAGATCATACAGTATGCAATTTGTGGGTAAATTCCTGCAAAGATAATTCCATAGGTAGCAAAATTCTCATCTGCTAATATGGCATAATTACTGAGACCTAATTTATCTAAAAAAGGCCCAATAACACCTCTTGGATTGTAAAACCATGAAAATATAATTCCGATAACAACTTGGGAAATTACAAAAGGGAAAAAGAAAAGAGATTTGATGAGTCTTATACCAAAAATAGTTTGATTTAAAAATATTGCTAAGCCTAATCCTATTGGAACAGCTAACATAAATAAGATTAACCACTTAAGATTATTCATTAACGAAATATAAAAATATTCGTCGTCCAATAATTCTATATAATTTGATAATCCAACGTAAATTGCTGGAGATAGCCCGTCCCATTGTAATAAAGAAATATATAGAGAATTAAAAATTGGCCAGATTACGTAGACTAAAAATAGTAATAAACCTGGAAACAAAAAAATCCATGGTGTTAACCTTTGTTGATTAAGTTTCCACCATGATGACTTTCTATATGTAATTTGTGTTGAATCAGGCACGTTAAGAAATGGGGTGGTTGAAAACCACCCCAATTGAAATTGATTATTTATAAACTCTTTGGCGTACTTTTTCTAAACGCTCAAGAATTTTATCTCTTCTATCAGGATTAACCATATATTCTTGAAAACCCTTCATTCCTTCAGAGGCCATTTCAGCTGGGGCATCCCTGTCGTAGAATTGCGCCATTGCATATGCGTTATTTAACATATTCAAACCTGCTTCTAAAAATGGATCTGGATCAACTTTAGAGCCGCTATTAACTGGCAGTTGTCCTAGAGTCTTATTCATCTCCTCTTGAACATCTGCTCTGCTTAGAAAGATCAAGAATCTTTTAGCATCTGTCTTATTTTTGGCTCCAGATGCAATGTGCATCGTATCAGTTGGTGCCTCTTCAGCCATAGGAATACCAGGAGTTATTTCTGGGAATTGGAAAAAGCCGAGGTTGTCATTTGTTAATCCACCCTCTTTGAATAATGCAACTGAGAAGTTACCCATAACATACATCGCCGCCTCTCCATTAATCATTGGAGGAATTGCTTCTTGCCAGGCAAGTGAGGCATGATTTTCGAGAAAATATCCTGGTTTAACTAACTCATCCCACTTGTCAAATACAGCATGCACTCTAGGGTCAGTGTAAGGAATTTCACCTTTTGTCAAAGCCATGTGGAACTCATAACCATTTGTTCTTAAATTTAAATAGTCAAAGACACCTGCTGTTGTCCAAAGATACTTTGATCCAATCGTAATTGGTGTAACACCTGCGGCTTTCAATGTTGCGCAGGCAGCAACAAATTCATCCCAAGTTGTTGGTACTGAAATCCCGTTGGCCTCAAAAATATCTTTTCTGTAATAAACACCCCACTGGTAATAGGTGTATGGAATACCCCACTGTTTGCCACCAATAGTCATTGGTTTCTTAGCGTGAGACATACCTTCTGTTAAGTTTCCATCAACCCATCCGGTATCTGACCAGATATCTGATACATCCTCTACAAGCCCTGCTCTTACAAATGGAAGCATTCTGTTTCCTGCATACCAATTGAAAACATCAGGGGGGCTTGTGGTTAAAAAATTTCTGATTGCTTGTTTATATCCTTCATGATCGAAGTTATTAACTTCAATTGTGACGTCAGGGTTTTCTTCTTGGAATTTATTAAAAGCCCATTCAAACGCTGCTTTTGGAGCTGAGTCAGTTAAATCAGTATTAATGACTAATGTCCCTGCGAATGAAGAAGAAAATCCCATAGCTAGAATAGCTGTTAAAGTAGCTATGATTTTTTTCATTTTATCCTCCTACAAATCTATATTAGATTGTATTTAATTAAGCAGTCTTATTATATTAAAATAATTATATTGATACAGTAAAATAGCTAATTTACTTTATTTTTAAAGTTTTTTCCCAATTCCATGCTGATTTGACGATAGTCTCTAAATCAGAGTATTTTGGATTCCAGTTTAATAAATTCATTATTTTTTTATTATCAGCAATTAGCTCTGCTGGATCTCCCTTTCGCCTTCCTTGAATCTTGAAGGGAATATCGACTTTAGTAATTTCTTTGGCCATCTGGATAATTTGATTAACACTAAAACCTTTTTTGTTGCCAATATTAAATACTTGAGACTTGTTTGTATTTATTAAATTTTCCATAGCTAATATATGAGCCTCTACTATGTCCATTACATGAACATAATCTCTCACACAAGTGCCATCAGGGGTAGGATAATCATCACCAAAAACACTAATATGTGTTTTTCTTCCGTTAGCAACTTGAAGCACAAGAGGTATTAAGTGTGTTTCTGGATCGTGCATTTCCCCTATTGTGCCATCGTAATGGGCGCCACAAGCATTAAAGTATCTCAGTGATACATATTTTAAACCACAAGACTCATCATAATTTTTCAAAGTATTTTCAACTTCTGCTTTTGTATTACCGTAAGGATTTACTGGATTAAAAGTATGAAGTTCTGTAATCGGAAGATGCTCTGGCTCACCATAAACAGCAGCAGATGAAGAAAATATAAATTTATTGATTTTTAAATCTCTCATACACTCAAGAAGGTTAATTGTGTTGATAACATTATTTTGTCGATATTTTTTTGGATCGTAATAGGACTCCTCAACATTAATAGATGCTGCAAAATGCATTACAAGATCATAGTTTTGCTCTGACAATATTTTATAAACTGTGTCCTTATCTGATAAGTCACAAATATGAAGTTTGTAATTTTGAGTATTCTCTTTTTGTCCACTTGATAAATTATCAAGAATTTCAATGTCATAATTTGTTTCTTTGAAACGCTTTAACATATGTGAGCCTATGTATCCGATGCCACCCACAACTAGAATTTTCATATTTTAATTTTATACAGACAGCAGAAAAAATTCATAGTAATTATCCTATTTATAGACTTATTTTACTTAATATTTTGGACACAATTTTCTAAAATAGGAGGTAGGAAATCAAAATTATTCGACCAAGCATAGTGTATTTCTGTTTTCATAAATTCTATATCTTCTAATGGAAAATGACCATCCTCGTATTTATCGAGTAATTCTTGTTTTTTTAAAAACATCTCCTGTGAAGTTTTTTCATCTTTCATTGATGAAAAAAAATCTGTAGCTAATTCATAAGTTGCAATACAAATAATTTCATCTTCATTATACGCATATAAACTAAAGTTAAAAAACATGAAAATAAAAAGTAAAATGTTTCGCATTTGATTAAGATAGATTAAAGCTATGGTTTTAAAACAAATAAATTTGAGTTAGTCTCATCAGCAATAATATATATATTTCCCAATCTATCTATTTCCATATCTCTGACTCTCCCAATTTTATCTTTAAATACTATTTCCTCTTTAACAAATTTATTATTTTCTCTATGCAATACAGATAAGTATCTGAATTTTAATGAGGACACCAAAAGTGAATTTTGCCATTCTGGAAAAGCCTCTCCTTGATAAAATTTGATACCACTAATTGCAATTGAAGGTACCCAAATAAATTCTGGTTTTAAAAAACCAGGTTCCCAAGCATTGCCATCTCCAATTTTAGTTCCAGAGTAATTTGTTCCTCCCCATCCTATTTTCTTCCAACCATAATTAGTACCTCTTACTACTTTACCTATAAAGTCTCCTCCTTTAGGTCCATGATTAGATATATAAATAGATTTAGTATGAGGATCAAAAGTCATCCCTTGAGGGTTCCTTACACCAATTTGAAATAACTCAGTAAGCCAATCATTACCCGATATGAAAGGATTGTCTTTAGGGTGCTCACCATTTTTATGTATTCTGATTATTGAGCCAATTGAATTTGAGAAGTCCTGAGCAATCATGCCTTTTCCTCTTTCACCAATACTTACATAAAGGTAGTCATCAAGAATTTCTATTCGTGAACCAAAGTGTTTACCATTACCAAAATATGGTAAAGCCTCATATATAAGATTTTCATTAATGAGCTTATTTTCTCTAAGCTCTGCAGAAAACACAGCAGTTGTGTATTTTCCATTTTTCTTAATTGAGCCAGTAACCCATATAAAATTCTTTTCACTTACAATATCTAAAAGACCTCCTTGGCCGTGTTGAACAAAAGGAATGTTGTGATCAATTTTTGTTTGTGAATAATCGTTTGTATTCACAAGGAAAATTTCACCTGATTTTTGAGTAATCAATAAGTGGTCATCTATCCAACTCATCCCCCAAGGATTATCCAGAGAAACTCTGGTTTTTTCTAAAGTTTTTGAATATAAATGGGTGCTGAAAAGTATTAAGAAACATAAAATAAATAAAAAAATAGTTTTAGAAAAAATTATTATCTTCATACAGTCAGTAATAAACCGCCGGTTATAAACATTTTAACAGTTATTTTACACCAAGTTTTTTTTGAAGGTCACTTGAAGAAGTAGTGTATCTAAAAACATACTTTTTATCGCTATGACAATACTCAAACATTTTTTTAGCTGCAAGTGCAGCTTCATGAAATCCACTCAAGATTAACTTTAATTTACCAGGATAAATACAAATATCTCCAACAGCAAAAACTCTTGGAACAGAGGTTTCAAAATTTTCAGTATTCACTGATATTAAATTTTTCTCTAAATTCAAACCCCAGTCTGCGATTGGGCCTAATTCTATTTTTAAACCAAAAAAAGGGAATATTGCGTCAACATCATCTATGGTTGTCTCATCATCAAGTGTCACTTTGACTTTACTGTTATCATTTTTTTCAACCTTTTTTAAACTTCCCATATTGAAATTTACTTCGCCTTTATCAACTAAAGACATAACTTTATTTACAGAGTCTTGAACTCCTTTAAATTCTTTTCTTCTGTGTACCAAAGAAACTTTTTTGGCTATTCCTTGAAATCCCATTACATAATCCAGTGCAGAGTCACCACCGCCAATTATTAAAATATTCTTATCTTGAAAATCAGATCTTTTTTTAACAGAGTAAAAAATATTTTTATTTTCTAGCTCCTGAGAGCCCTCTGCAGGAAGCTTTCTTGGAACAAAACTACCAGCGCCCGCTGCAATCACTAAAGACTTGCATTTAATGGATGTGCCCTTATCGGTTTCAACTAAAATATCATTATCATTTAAAGATATTTTAGAAGTTAATTGATTGAGATGATAAGAGGGATTGAAAGGCTCAGCTTGTTTTATTAAATCATCAGTTAGTTCTTGGCCTGTAATAGCAGGCCTACTTGGAATATCATATAAATTTTTATCAGGATATAATTCTGCGCACTGCCCTCCTATTTTATCAAGGTTGTCGATTAAATGAGCCTTCATATCTAAAAGACCCAATTCAAAGACTTGAAACAGACCACATGGACCAGCACCGATAATAACAACGTCTGTTTCGTGGCTTCCGCCTGATTTAATAATATTGGTCATGTCTTATTATTATAATAAATGTTACTTGAGTTAGATTATTTGTTTCTTTTGTAAATATCAAAAACCATTATCGCTATTGCTAAAACTGCGCCAAATATACCCAATAAAAGCGAGGTTTCTAAAGTCATATTTATAATCTAACCAGTTAACTCTATTATGGTAATCAATGCATTTCTAGTTTAAAAAAAAACTAGGAGAAATAAGGTGGGGGCAAAAAAGTCAGATTTTTTTGATTCAAGAGATAAATATTTATCATTTGTAAATTCTACCAACGAAAAAAGTCGAATAGCTTTTCAATTAGCGAAGTATTTAAAAAATTCTAAAATTACTAAGGATGCATTTAGAATTTTTGATGCTGGGACAGGAGATGGCTCAGTTATCTGCACATTGCTATCGGCTGTTCATGACAAATTTCCTGAAGATCCAATTATAGTTGTTGGAAAAGAAATTAGTATCGATGATATTAACAGTCTTCTAAATTATCTTGGTTATAGATTTTTTGAACATAAGAATTTAGTTTTCTGTATAACAAATGCATCTTATAGAGAAATTAATGATAATCGATTCACAGATTGTAAGTTAATTAAAAAAGAATTAGTTGGAAATTCAAGTTTTAGTTTCAATCAGCAACTCATGAATATGGGTGAGGTTATAAGAAAAAATTGGGATATAAAAGAGGATACTTCTTCAACCATATTGAGACCGAAGCAAAAGACACTGATGGTTATATATAGGAAGGATCAAAAAATTGCATTGAAGCATTTGATACCAAGTAAGTTAGAGAGTATTCCAAAGTTTTACGACTATATAATTGCATCTCAAGCTTTCAGGCTAAGATCTCCTTACGACAGAACACTTAAGCTAGTACTTATTCCATTATTAAAAATGTTAGATGTAAAAGGTCAGCTATTTTTTATTTATTCATCCGGAAATGATTTTTCAAAAAAGCTTCTCAAATTATTCTTTCCAAAAATTAATCCCTATCAATTTAGTGATCCCAAAAAATTTGTAGAAAGCCTGAATAAAAAAATACCTCATTTTAGAAAAAAATTTAAAGTATCCATATCTTCATTTTTATTTTCATTTATAAACCTATCATTATCCTCTAAGAAAAAATTTTCACCGATGAACTCTCTTGGATTATGGAATGCTATCACCTATGTTGGTCAAATATCCGAAAATGAACAAAAAAGTATTAAAATAAGTATTAATTTTCTAGATAAAATTAGCAATAGTGCAAAAAAACTTAAATTGCAATTTAGTGATTATCTTTTAAGATTTGAAAAGAATAATTTTAAAAGTCATTTGGATGAGTAATTTTACAAGTAAATTTGCAGACCGTAAAATTGGCCCAAAGTTTTTCGAAACAATTAACCAAAATTTTGAAAATCAAGTTTATAAACCTAGGCTCTACGAAGAAAAAATAGACTTCGACCGTTTACGTATGTATCGACTCAATAGAGTTTTAGAGCAACTACGATTAAATAATGTTGGTGCTTGCATATTATTTGATCCGATCAATATAAGGTATGCAACCGACAGTAGAAATATGAGTTTATTTACAATGCATGAACTCGTGCGATTCGTATTTATTTCTGCAGAGGGAAAAGTAATACTATTTGATTATCCAAAGAGCGAGCATCTCTCAGAACATTTATGCACGATTGATGATATTCGAGCAGTTGATAGTTGGGATTTTTTTTCAGCAAATAATTTTGTTGATCAAAATGCAAAAAAATGGGCTGGCACTGTTCAAGATTTAATGAGAGAGCATTCACCTGATAATAATTGCCTTGCAATAGATGTTTCCGATCCAGTTGGAATACAAATATTACTTAAACAGTTTAATGTTAAACTAGTGAACGCCCAAAAGTATATTGAGCTTGCAAGATCTATTAAATCTGATGATGAGTTAATTTGCATGAAAGCTTCTATTGAGACTGCTGAAAAAGGAATGTGGCTAATGAGAGACAAACTTCAGGCAGGTATGACAGAAGAAGAACTTTGGTCATACATGCATAAAGTCAATATTGAAAATGGTGGGGAATGGTTTGAGACTCGTCTTTTAGTATCTGGACCACGAACAAATCCTTGGCTTCAAGAATGCAGTAACAGAGTCATTGAGTCTGAGGATTTAGTTGCTTTTGACACAGATATGGTTGGACCGTACGGTTACTGTGCTGATATCTCTCGAACCTTTGTTGAGGGCAATCGTCTAAATGATGAACAAAAAAGGCTCTACTCAATGTCTTTAGAACATATTAATCATAACAAATCTCTGATTAAAGCTGGTGTAAATTTTAGAGAATTTGCAGAAAAATCCTGGAAATTGCCTGATAATTGCTACGATAATCATTATCCATGCATTATTCATGGTGTCGGTCTTTGTGATGAATGGCCACTTGTTGCTTACCCAAATAGAGATTTTAGCAATGCGGATTACTCAGCCAATTTTGAGGAAAATATGACTATCTGTGTAGAGAGTTATATTGGTGAAGTTGGCGGCAAAGAAGGAATTAAACTTGAGGATCAGTTCGTTGTAACCAAAGATGGCTTGAAGCAACTAAGTTCATTTCCTTATGAGATAGATATCTAAACTGATTGGATATTTTTATTTAGCTGCAGCGGTCTTCTTCGGGATACTTTCAAATAATTTTGCAAAAATATCAAATGGATACGAGAAATTCATACCAACCTCACTAAGTGCTATTTCCATAGTAATCGCGGTCTTTTTTATTTCTAAGGTAATGAAGTTTTTACCAATGGGAATTGCCTATGCCTCTTATGCTGGTTTAGTGATTTTTGGAACGTTCATATTAAGTATAATTAAGTTTGGTCAGAGTCCAAACTTATTTGGAATTCTTGGTTGTGGGCTGATTATACTTGGTATTGTTATGGTAAACGCTCTGGGTAAATAATTACTTCATTCCAGTCATAGTAATACCTTCAACAAATCTTTTTTGAGCAACTATGAAAGCCACAATAAGTGGAATGGTAACAGTAACAATCGACGCCATCATAGGTCCAAATTCATCACTATCTATACCACCTCTAAATTCTCTAATACCAAGTGGTGGTGTAAATAAATCACGATTACCTGTGATAACAATCCTAGGCCAAAAATAATCATTCCAGTGAGCAACAACTGAGAAAATTGCAAAAGCTAGTAACGCTGGTATAGCTACAGGAAGCATGACTTTCCAAACAATAGAATATTCTCCCATACCATCCATCCTTGCAGCATCAATTAGTTCATCTGGTACTGTCATAAAGAATTGCCGCATTAGAAAAATTCCAAACACAGATATCGTCCACGGTATTATTAAGGCTGCATAGGTATCCACCAGTCCAGCTTTTGCTAACATGACATACAACGGTAAAGCGATTGCATGTACAGGTATTAATAAACAGAACAGAACCATTGAAAAGACAAATTCCCTGCCTTTAAACCTAAGCTTGGCTAGTGCATAAGAACATGGAAGTGCAATCAATACTTGTATTAAAAAGATTGAAACAGTCACAATCAAACCGTTCATTAAATACCTTGGAATTGGGGCTTTTTTGAATGCAAACCAGAAATTGTATTTATAAGGTCGCATTGTGCATACCTCTTCAGTGTATCCGTGCTTAGTACAAACTGGGAATGTTTGAATCTCCTGTGCTCCGACTAAACCTCCAGATATTGACTGAATTTCTTGTTGAGATTTAAGTGACATTGAAACCATCATGTAGAATGGGATCAACACAATTAATGCTCCAATGATGAGCAGCCCATGCTTCCATGACTCTCCAATATAATGTCTAGCTAACATTTTAGTAATGTACCCTTTTCTCAATCACATATCTTTGGAAGAATGTTAGCAAGATTATAAAAATTATAAACACAACAGTAATCGCTGCACCAATACTTGTAATATTTTGTTGAATTGCTTTTTCAAAAATTGCGTACATCATTACATACGTTGTTTTGGCAGGACCTCCTTTTGTAAGAATTTCAATTGTGTCAAATACTTGAAATGACCTTATTGTCGTTATGGTAACCACAAAAAGAGTTGTAGGACCTAACATTGGCCAAGTTACAAGTTTAAATTGTTCCCAAGTTGACTGAGCACCATCCATTTCTGCAGCATGATACAATTCTCTTGGTATGCTTGTTAAACCAGCTAAGTATAACACCATATTAAATCCAAAGGCTTGCCATACTCCAATAAAACAAATTGTCCAAATCGCTGTTTTTTTATCTTTGAGCCAATACGGGAAATCCATATTGTTAGCACAAGCAACACTGTACCAACTGTCCTCGGAACTAACCCACGGTAGCCAATGAAAACCTAAAATAAATTCTCTAATACCTCCGCATCCATTGGCAAGATAAGAATTTATTATTCCAAGAGTTGGATGAAGAGTAAATTCCCAAGCAATAGCCATTGCCAATAAAGTAGCCATCACCGGAAGAAAGAAAATTGTTTTATAAATATCAGCTCCAAATCGAAGAGAGTTGAGCATAATGGCTGCAACTAAACCTAATACCACTGAAACAGGGACAACTATTAACACGTAAGTTGCCGTTGATATAATCATTTTTATATAAGTTTTTCTGGAGAACATTTTTTCATAATTCTCCGTACCTACCCATTCGAAACTAGAATTACCAAGATTGTAATTAGTAAATGAGATACCTCCGGCTAAAAAAATTGGAAGTATTAATATGACAATCATTAGTATGATTGCAGGCCAAACAAACCAAATATGTGCTTTAGAGTGGTGCATATTTATCGGGTACGCTCACCGGATGTTTCAAAAAGCATAGCCTCTGCATGAGAAGGACTTATTCTAACTGTTTCCCCATTTGAAATTAGTCCAGCTGGTGAGCCTCTGACTATGATCTTAGAGTCAGATTGATCAACTTGAACATGGTAAAATATATCCGAACCAAGGTTTTCTCTGTATGAAACTGTAGCCTCAAATGCAGGTTTGTTTGAGTCTTTTGTAATTTCTAAATGTTCTGGCCTCACAGCAACTAAAGCTTTTTGACTATTAGTATTAAATTTTCTTTCAAGCTTAATACCCATAAATTCAACAGAACCATCAGAGCTAATCTGAGCAGCAAATGTGTTAATCTTTGGGCTACCGACAAATTCTGCAACCCTTAAAGATGATGGATTATTATAAACCTCACTTGGTGTATCAAGTTGCAAAAGTTCCCCATCAATCATTACAGCCATTCGAGTTGACATTGTGAGTGCTTCAGCTTGATCATGTGTCACATAAATGAAAGTGGTCTTTAAAGAATTATGAAGCTCAGATAGTTCAGATCTCATATGAACTCTTAATGCAGCATCAAGATTTGATAAAGGTTCATCCATTAAGAATGCAACTGGTTCTCTTACCATCGCTCTTCCTAGTGCCGCTCTTTGTCTTTGACCACCTGATAGTTGACCTGGCTTCCTATCAAGTAGTTCTGTTATTTTTAAAGTTTCAGATGTTTTAAAAACAAGGTCATCAATTGATTTCTTTTTTTCTTTTCTACTAGGTACAAAATTACCAACTAGAGGCAACCTCTCTACAAAACTATAGTCTCTTAATTTCAAAGGTGTTTCTAGATTTTTTCTGACAGTCAGGTGCGGGTAAAGAGCGTAAGATTGGAAAACCATTGCTAAGTCTCTCTTGCTAGCTCTGGTGCTGTTAACATTCTTATCATCAATAATTACATCGCCACTATTTTGTTGCTCTAATCCAGCAATAATTTTTAACAAAGTGGATTTGCCACAACCGGACGGACCGACTAATGTTAAAAATTCACCATCTTGGATATCAAGGCTTAGTTGTTTAAGCACCTCAGTTGAGCCAAATGACTTATTGATGTTCTTTAAAGAAATTGTCCCCATCTATTTTTATTCCTCAAAACTAAAATAGTTCTGATTAAGACATTTTAAAAGTAAATTTGTAATATTTATGTTAAAACTTTATGAACAAATTTTAAAATAATCAAAAATTTGTTCTTTGTAGAGAGCAGTTATAATTATGAGTGATAAAATTGACATTAATAAAAGACATTATAATAAGTCACTTACTTCAACTGTAGTAGTTATATGCCTCGATGGTAGTCAAAAAGAGTATATTGATATCGCCTCTTCAAAAGGATTGACACCAAATCTTGATAAAATATTGGAAAATGGCCAATATCTGATGGCTAACAGTGCTATTCCTAGTTTTACAAACCCTAACAACATTTCGATAGTCACAGGGCAGCCTAGTGATGTTCATGGAATAAGTGGTAATTTCTTTTATACCCCATCAACCGGTGAAGAAGTGATGATGAATGATCCACAATATTTAAGAGCTCCAACTATTTTTGAGAAATATTATAATGAAGGTTATAAAATAGCAGTAATCACTGCTAAGGATAAATTAAGAACTCTTTTAGGTAATGGTTTAAAATTTAATGAAGGAAGAGCAATCTGTTTTTCATCAGAAAAATCAGATCAGGCCACTCTCAGTGAAAATGGTATAGAAAATATTAATGACTGGATTGGAATGAAAGTACCTGAAGTATATTCTCAGGATCTATCAGAATTTGTTATGGCTGCTGGGGTAAAATTACTTGAGGAATTTAATCCTGACATTATGTATTTATCTACCACTGACTTTATTCAACACAAATATGCACCTGGAGATAAAGAAGCAAATGATTTTTATCAGATGTTTGATAAGTATGTCAGTAAAATTTGTAGTAATGGGAATTCGGTTGTTATCACTGCAGATCATGGAATGAAGTCTAAAGCAAATATTAATGGAGAACCTAATGCCATCTTCCTTCAAGATTATTTAGATGACCAAATGGGTAAAGATGAGGCTAAAGTAATACTTCCAATTACTGACCCTTATGTAGTTCATCATGGTTCACTGGGATCGTTTGCCACAATATATGTAAAAGATAAATCAAAAATTGATGAAACAATCAGCAAAATATCATCAATTAAAGAAATTGAAGTAGTTGTTAAACAAGAAGAAGCATGTAGAGAATATAGGCTACCTTCAGATAGAATAGGTGATATCGTATGCATGTCATCCGAAGATATGACAATTGGTACCTCAAAAGCTAATCATGATCTTTCAAAATTAAAGGAACCCCTTAGATCTCATGGAGGTCATCATGAAAGAGAAGTTCCTTTTATTTCTAATAAAAAACTAAACATTGCCAAAGATCAAAGTTTAAATAACTATGATGCATTTTTTTATGCTATTAATGGAGCTTAATCATGGCTGATAAAATTATTAATGAGGGTATGAGGATTGGTGGAAAAACTGTTCACACCGATAACAAGATTGATGTTATCTATCCCTTCACAGGTAAAGTTATAGGCACAGTACCAGCTGGCACAGCAGAACATGCTCAAAAAGCCTTTGATATTGCAGCAAATTATAAACCTAATTTATCTAGATATGATCGTCAAAAAATACTTCAAAAGACTGCTGAAACACTTGTTGAGAGAAAAGAACAAATCTCTGATCTAATTTCACTTGAGTCTGGGCTATCGAAACAAGATACGCTTTATGAAGTTGGTAGAGCCTTTGATGTATTTTCTCTTACTGCTCAGCTTTGTATCCAGGATGACGGAGAAATTTATTCTTGTGATTTAACACCTCATGGAAAACAAAGAAAAATATTTACAATTAGAGAACCACTTAACACTATATCTGCAATCACTCCATTTAATCATCCTTTAAATATGGTTGCTCACAAAATAGCTCCATCAATAGCAACTAACAACTGTACTGTTTGTAAACAAACTGAATTGACCCCTTTAACAGCTATGCTACTAGCAGATATTTTATATGAATGTGGCCTTCCTCCAGAAATGTTTTCAATTTTAACAGGATGGCCTGAAGACATTGGGAATGAAGTAATTAAAAATAAGAATATAGATTTAATTACTTTTACAGGAAGCGTTGGTGTTGGAAAACTGATAGCTGAAAATGCAGGTTACAAAAGAACTGTTTTAGAGTTAGGTGGAAACGACCCTTTAATAGTTTTGAGTGACTTAGATGATGATGATTTAAATAAAGCAGCTGATCTAGCAATCATGGGAGCAACAAAAAACTCTGGTCAAAGATGCACTGCTGTAAAAAGAATATTAGTTCAAGAATCAGTTGCTGATAAATTTGTCGAGCTTGCTTTGGAAAAAGCAAAAGCAATAAAATTTGGTGATCCCATGGATATTAATAATCAGTTGGGCACAGTAATTAATAAAGAGGCAGCAAGTATGTTTAATGACAGAGTAAATAAAGCTGAACAGGATGGTGCAAAAATTCTTTATAACCCTGGGGTCCAAGAAGCTCTTGTGCCGCCAATTTTTATAGACAACGTTAATTATAAATCAGAACTTGTTGTTGAAGAAACCTTTGGTCCAATTGTGCCTGTCATTAGAGTTCCCAATGATGATGAAAAAGTAATGGAAATTTCAAATTCAACGGCCTTTGGTTTGTCATCAGGTGTTTGTAGTAACGATTTTAGAAGAATTAAAAAATACATAAGCGGTCTTAATGTGGGCACAGTTAATATTTGGGAAGTGCCCGGTTACAGAATTGAGATGTCACCTTTTGGCGGAATAAAAGACTCAGGATTAGGCTATAAAGAGGGTGTAATAGAGGCTATGAAAAGTTATACAAATGTAAAAACCTTCTCATTACCTTGGTAATTAATAGCTTTTAGGAATTATTCACAGATTTTTTCTCACACATACTGATTATTTATACTTTGCTTTAAAAATTTAACTTATTCTTAACATTAAGGATTTAATAATTAATTATTATTATTTTAAGGAGGGACTATGAAAAAAGTAATCTTAGGATTTTTTGCATCAGTTTTCGCATACAACGCTAATGCGGTAGAAATTGAATTTGCATATCCTTATTCAGGTTTGTTCGATGTGACATACCAGGCAATTATGCCAGAGTTTGAAAAAGCTCATCCTGACATTAAAGTTAAGTTCAGAGCAACTTATGAAAACTATGAAGATGCTACTGCTACTATACTAAGAGAGTCAACATCAGGAAACTTACCTGATATCACCATGCAAGGTCTTAATAGACAAGCACCTTTAGTAGACAAAGGTATCGCTTTATCTTTAGAGCCTTTCATTGCTAATGAGCCAGATTTTGCAAAAGACGGTTATCATGAAGCTATGTTGAGCTTATCTACCTTTGGAGGAGAGGTTTATGGCTTGCCATTTTCAGTATCAACTCCAGTTGGTTACTACAACATGGATCTTTTAGCAAGTGCTGGTGTTAGCAGCATTCCATCAAATTGGGATGAAGTCATTGACGCTTGTAATAAATTAGAAGCTGCAGGACACGGTACACTTTACTTTGGATGGAATATTACAGGTAACTGGTTCCATCAAGCTCTAATGCATAGCCAAAATGTTCCAATGGTTAAAGATGGAGCTGTTAATATGGGAGGAGATGCTGGTCTAAAAACTTTAGAACAAATGAAAGATATCATGGGTGGCTGTAATATGCCTAACTATTCTATTGCTGACGGACAAGCTGCGTTTAATGCAGGTACTATTGGTATGATGTTTTGGAGTACTAGTAGTTTAGGCTCTGTTGAAGCTGCAAAAGCTGACTTTGAACTAAAGACTGCGCCTTTCCCAGGAATACCTGGTGTTAATGGTGGAACTCCAGCTAGACTACCTGCCGGTGGTAACGCAGCGATGTTAGTTACTACTTCAGATGATCCTGAAAGAGTACAAGCGGCATGGACATTTTTAAAGTTTATCACATCAGGTGTAGGAGCAGCTGCTGTTGCAGAAACAACAGGTTACGTTCCTCCTAACAAAGCTGCAAATGACCTGTTAGGTGATTTTTATGATGCAAACCCCAACAAGTTAACTGCTGTTAATCAGCTGCCTTTGTTAGCTGATTGGTTCGCTTATCCTGGAGAAAACGGTCTTGCTGTGACTCAGGTAATCTATGACTATACTGAGACCATTGCTACAGGTGACGCCGACGACATGGGCGATCTTCAGGAAGAAATGATGGAGGAAATTGAAGACTTAATGTAGGTCTTTTCAATTCCGTTTATCATTAGATTTTTAAACAGCAGCTAGTATACTGGCTGCTGTTTTTTTTTAAATGAGCATCAAAACTACAACCATTGGAGCTTATCCAAAACCTAATTACACACCTATAAGAGATTGGTTTCTCCAAGATAAATCTGACGAAGAAAAAAAACAATCCAAGGGATTGTTATCAAATTGGGATCCCAAAAGTGAAGACCATAAAGTATATGAAGAGAAAGATGAGGAAAAAGAAAAACTATTCTTAAAAGCTATTGAAGAAGTAATTCTTGATCAGACAAGTAGCGGAATAGATATCCCCACAGATGGTGAAGTAAGGCGAGAAAACTATATTTTTTATCAATTGAGATTTTTTAATGGGGTAAGCTTTGAACACTTAACGACTAAATCAGTCAGGAAAGGAGCTTTTGAAGCAACACTCCCAACAATTACAAGTAAAGTTTCAAATAAATCATTACGATTAGTAGATGATTGGAAATCTGCACAGCAGTTTACTAATAACCCAGTGAAAATAACTATACCTGGTCCTATGACAATAACTGACTCCATTGCTGATGACTATTATTATGATCCCAAAAAAATGGGTTATGATCTAGCTTTATGTATTAGTAATGAAGTTAAGGCTCTATCCGAAGCTGGTTGTCAATACATTCAAATTGATGAACCAGTGTTCGCCAGAAAACCAGAAGAAACACACGATTATGGTATGGAAAATTTAGAAAGAGCAATGCATGGAATACTAAAAGAAACTCAAAAAGCTTGTCATATTTGCTGCGGTTATCCTAACTCGCTTGACTCAGAACACTACAAAAAAGCAGATCTAGATGCATATAATAAAATTGCTGACTTAGTTGAAGACTCTAGTATAGACGAAGTTTCTTTGGAAGACTCTCACCGACCTTTAGATTTAAAATTATTAGAAAAATTTAAAAAAACCAAAGTTATTATGGGTTTGATTGATGTAGCTAAAAGTCGTATAGAAAGTGTCGAGGAAATTCAAAAAAGGATCAGAGAAGTTCTTGAGCATATTGATGAGGAAAGATTAATTGCTGCTCCTGATTGTGGTCTAGGGTTTTTTGATAGAAATCAAGCACAACAAAAAATGCAAATTCTCTCAAAAGCTGTTAAAAATCTCTAAATCTTATGTGGGAATATTATAATCCGGTAAATGTTATTTTTGGTTCGGAAAAATTTAGTGAAATTGAACATATAATAAGTAATCGAAAGTACATTCTTGTTACCCATCCTGATGATAACTTTGATACGTACAGAGAGTTTTTTAACAATTTATCAAATAAGCCTCTAGAAATCTTTGATGATGTTCAACCAAATCCAGACTATCAAGATTTAATTCCTGTAGGGGAAAAATTTTCAAAAATAGAAAGTCAAATTGATACAGTTGTTGCTCTTGGAGGCGGCTCTGTCATGGATACGGCCAAATTACTTGCAGCTTTTAAAGGTGAAAATAAATATTTAAATGATTTTGTAAGAAATAAAAAATCAGCTTACGTTCAAGATCCAAAAAAAATTATAGCTATACCTACTACTTCGGGCACATCGAGTGAACTTACGTGTTGGGCTACAGTCTGGGATAAAGAATATAAAAGTAAATTTTCATTAGCAGATAAATCTTTATATCCTGAAATATCAGTTATTGACCCTAAGTTAATGATCAACAAGCCAAAAAATCTGACTATTTCTACTGGTCTTGATGCATTGTCCCACTCCTTAGAAAGCATTTGGAATGTAAACTCAAATCCGATTTCAACATTTCATGGAATTGCAGGTGCTCAAACCGTGATCGATACACTTCCAAAACTTGTAAATGATTTAAATAACATAGAGTTGAGAACTTTAATGGCTAAAGCTTGTGTTCATGCAGGTCTAGCTTTTTCAAATACTAAAACTGCAATAGCACATAATATTTCATACCCGATAACAATTAATTTTAATGTTCCACATGGAATAGCTTGTTCTTTTACTTTGCCGACAATAATGAGGAGTCTGATTGGCCAAGATGAAAAAACAGAAAAATCCCTAGAAAAAATTTATAATGTCGATCTCATTGAGAGTTCAAAAAGACTATCTGAGACATTGAGAATTCTTGAAGCACCATTAAATTTAAATGAAATTGGAATACCAAAAATTGAATGGGATAAATATGTTGAGGATGCTTTTCAAGGTGAGAGGGGAAAAAATTTCATTGGAAATAAAATCTCATTTGATAAAGCGTGTTCTGAGATGAATTTCTTCTAAAGTTTACTGTTAATCCAACTTCTTAAGTCCGCTTCTGAGCCTAAGCCAATCTTTGCATCAGCCATTGATCCATCTTTAAAGAGTATCATTGTGGGTATACTCCTAATACTAAAGTTTGCTGGTGCTTGAGGATTTTCATCTATATTAATTTTTTTTATAGATATCTTATCGCCCATTTCAGAAGCTAAATTATCCAAAATAGGAGCAATAGCCTTACATGGACCACACCACTCAGCCCAAAAATCAACCAAAACAGGCTTATCTTTTGATCCTTCAAGAACTTTTTGATTAAATTCATCGTCATTTATTTGTTCAACTGTCATATAATTAATATGGTTATTATTATTTGTATTTCAAATACTCATCCTTAGTCCCAACATGAGCATTGATTTTAGTAGTCTCATATCCATAGATTTTTTCATTTAACGAACAATCTTTCCAAAAGTCTTGAATGTTAAAAATTTCAGGGTAAGGATGCAAAGAGTTTTTTCTAATAATATGACAACCTTGAAATGAAGTATTGCATATTTTTGATGGAAAGTTAATAAGCCCTTCATTGTTTACTTCAAGATCAAAATTATTATTTTTAGAATTTATAAGAAGGACACTATCAAAACTTTTATTTTCATCAAAAAATTTAATTGATTTTTCTAATTCATTTTCAAAGGACTGGTCCCATAAATTATCTGTATTTAGAATTACTGTATCGTTTGTTTGTATGTTTTTTATACCACCTCCTGTTCCTAAGATAGTTTCTTCATAAGAAATTGTAATATCAGGGTAATTTTCAAAGATAAATCTTTCTAACATATTATGTTTATAGTGGGTATTGATATAAATTTTATCAAATGACATGTTTTTAATGAGATCGATTGCATAGCTAATAAGTGTTTTATTTTTTATTTTTAATAAGGGTTTAGGGATATCTTTGGTTAAGTTATCCATTCGCATTCCATAACCTGCAGCTAATATTAGAGCGTCCATTTAACTTGTTTTGTTATATATCTCCATAAATATTTCTCTTAAATCCCAAAGTCTTAAATATTCGACATGTTTAAATATTTGAGCCCATGTATTTTTTCTAAAGACTTTAAGATATTTTGGTTTTCCAGCATTATATAATTGCACCCAATTACCAAGAATTCTCAGATTACGTAAAAGACTAATCATATGAATGTCTGACCTAAGCTGCTTGAGATTAAGTTTCATTCTTCTTGCATAAAGCTTCAATAATTTATCTTCGACTTTGGTAGAATAAGATCTCCTAGCATCAAAAATCAATGAAGAAATATCTAATAATGGATGGTTGTAGTGAGTATCTTGATGATCAATAACATAAACTTTTTGATTGTAATAAATTAAATTATCTAAAAAAAAATCACCGTGAGTTAAAGTTGGTTTAAATTTTCTATATTTTTCAGTACTTTTTTTCAGAGATACTTTCACAAGTTTATTGAGATAAAAACCAATTTGGATCTTGTGATCATAGTGGTCAATAAAAGTCTCAATACCGTTCAATGCATCCTTTAGTAAATTATTTTGTGATTTTACTTGAACGCCTGAAAACTTTTTCTTGGGTTTTTGAAGATTTGTAAGAGCTCTCACAGCCAATGGAAGTATTTTTTTAATTTGTGGTTTTTGGAAATATTTTGATGCATTTGCAATAGGGAAATAATCCATGATTACAAACTTATATAAATTACTTTGGTCAATTATTTTTGGTGTATTAACATTTTGAGAGATTAAAATATCAGTTGCTTTAATATATTTTTGATAATCGCTAGGTTTATTTAAAAAAGAGAGGACAAGTAATGATTGATTTGCTGTTTTACATAATTTGAAAATTTTTTCTGATGCATCAGACTTGAAATTTAAAAAGCCCCCTATTTTAAAATTTTTATTTTGAAGGTGGTTTTTTATTTTGATTAGATTTATTTTATTTTGTGAAGCCATTTTTTATTACTTGATTTTATCTCTATATTTCTTTTCTCACCAGTAACCGAAATATTAATAGATAAAGCCATATGATTATATCTTTTAATAAGATTTTCTAATGGCCACTCAATAAGAACACAATTATCATTAAAATACTCATCCAAATCTAGTTTGTTATTTTGAACTTGATAAAAATCAAAGTGAATAATATTAAACTTATTAAAATTGTAAATATGTTCTCTTTGATACGTGGGGCTCCCTTGGAAGGAAAAAGTTTTTTTTTCTGACTTGCTAATTTCACTTAAGATATATCTGATTAGAGTTGTCTTACCAGAACCGGCCTCTCCCTCAAAAAAAATAATCTGGTTTTTAGAAATAGACCTAGATATTTTTCTAGCTAAAGGTTTTAACTCAATTTCATTTGAGACTGCAAATCTCAAACTCAATTAAGCTAGCGATTTGAAATCGGACACTAAATCTAGAGCTTCCCATGAAAAAGCTCCTGAAGAGCTGTCATGTGTTCTACCAAAGTGACCGTAAGCTGCTGTTTGTTCGTAAATTGGCTTGTTTAACTGTAATTTCTCTCTGATTCCTCTTGGAGAAAGATTCATAATGTCAGGTATCGCAGACTCAATTTTTGCTTCATCTATTTTATTAGTGCCTTGAGTATTCACATATATTGACAACGGTTTGGCTACACCGATTGCATAAGACAACTGGATAGTACACTGATCACATAAACCGGCAGCAACAATATTTTTTGCTAAGTATCGTGAGGCATAAGCGGCAGAGCGGTCGACTTTTGTAGGATCTTTTCCAGAGAAAGCCCCTCCACCGTGAGGTGCTGCACCACCATAGGTGTCGACAATAATTTTTCTTCCTGTTAATCCCGTATCACCATCTGGTCCTCCAATTACAAAATTACCTGTTGGATTTACGTAGTATTCTTTATCATCTAAATTTTTTAATAACTCTTCAGGGATAGATTCTTTTAATGCTGGATTTACTATTTCTTTAACATCAGCAGGAGATAATCCATCAGCATGTTGTGTTGATATCACAACAGATGTAACTGCACTTGGTTTACCATCAACGTATTTAAGAGTTACTTGGCTTTTTGAGTCAGGCTCTAATCCTTTTAAGCTACCGTCTTTTCTACCCTTAGCCATTATCTCTAAGATTTTATGAGAATAAAAAATTGGTGCCGGCATCAGTTCAGGTGTTTCCGTACAAGCGTATCCAAACATAATTCCTTGGTCACCTGCCCCCTCGTCTTTGTCAGATGATGAGTCTACACCCATTGCAATATCTGCAGATTGTCCGTGAAGTAAATATTGGATATCTGCGGTTTGCCAATGAAAACCATCTTGCTCATAGCCGATGTCTTTTATGCACTCCCTTACTTTTGAAATAATTTCATCTTTGTCTTCTTGGACTGGTCCTCTTACTTCACCAGATAAAACAACTTTGTTGGTTGTTGTTAATGTTTCGCAAGCGACTCTAGCAAATGGGTCTTTGGAGATAAAATGATCGACAACTGCATCAGAAATCCTATCAGAAACTTTATCTGGGTGTCCCTCAGACACTGACTCAGATGTAAAAATATAATTTTTTCTCATTTTAGTACCTATATGTATCTTTCTTAAATGGACCTTGTTGCTCAACTCCTAAATAATCGCTTTGTTCCTTGGACATTTCAGTCAATTTAGCACCAACTTTTTGTAAATGAAACATTGCAACCATTTCATCTAGTTTTTTAGGAAGGACATAGACTTTATTTTCATAGTTTTTGTAATTCTCCCAGATTTCGATTTGAGCTAAAACCTGATTTGAGAATGACGCACTCATCACAAAACTAGGATGGCCAGTGGCATTACCTAGGTTCACTAACCTTCCCTTTGAAAGAATTATTAGCTTCTTACCATCCGGAAATGTTACTTGGTCAACTTGAGGTTTTATCTCTTCCCATTTATAGTTTTGCAAATCATCTATTTGAATTTCATTATCAAAGTGTCCGATATTACAGACAATTGCTCGGTCTTTCATTTCTCTCATATGGTCTTGGGTAATGATATCTTTGTTGCCTGTTGCAGTTACAAATATATCAGCATACTTACATGCATCATCCATAGTGACAACCTCATAGCCTTCCATTGCTGCTTGAAGTGCACAAATAGGATCAACTTCTGTTACTTGAACTCTAGCCCCGGCCCCTCTTAATGAAGCTGCGCTACCTTTTCCAACATCTCCAAACCCAGCAACAACTGCAACTTTACCAGCCATCATTACATCAGTTCCTCTTCGAATACCGTCTACTAAACTCTCCTTACAACCATATAAATTATCAAATTTACTTTTTGTTACCGAGTCATTCACATTTATAGCTGGAACTTGAAGAGTTCCTTTAGATGCCATTTGCTCTAAACGAAGAACGCCTGTGGTAGTTTCTTCAGATAGTCCTCTAACATTTTTTAATAGCTCAGGGTACTTCTCGTGCATTCGAAGTGTTAAGTCTCCGCCATCGTCTAGTATCATATTAGGCTCCCACCCATCTGCCTCAATTGTTTGATCAATACACCACCAAAATTCCTCTTCATTCATACCCTTCCAGGCAAAAACAGGTGTACCGCTTTGGGCAATCGCAGCAGCTGCATGATCTTGAGTAGAGTAAATGTTACAAGAACTCCATCTACATTTGGCGCCAAGTGCTACAAGTGTTTCAATTAAAACAGCAGTTTGGATGGTCATGTGAAGGCAACCCATAATATTGGCTCCAGCCAACGGTTTTGAATCTCCATATTGTTCACGAATAGCCATTAATCCTGGCATTTCAGTTTCTGCTATTTCAATTTCTTGTCTCCCGAATTCATGTTGGGAAATATCTTTTACTTTGTAATCCACTTAACCCTCCTTTTAGATAGACTATTTAAAATAAAATATGATTTATTCTTCATTATCAAGCTCTTTTTATCCTTGGTCCCAGCTGCTGAATAACTTCTTCAGCCTTTCTATTACCATTTTTAAGCGCTTCATCGACAGGTTTTCCAGATAAGTAAAAATCTAAAAATCCTGCAGCAAAATTATCTCCAGCGCCTGTTGTGTCCAAAACATTTTCTATTTTTTGAGCAGATTGATGTTTTACATCGTCTTCAAAAAAATAATATGCACCCTCAGCACCAGAGGTCATAACAATTTTTTTTCCAAAATTTTTAAAAAAAGAACTCACATCTGCCATTGAATCAGATTGTGTAAACATCTTTGCTTCATCAAAATTACAAAAAACTAAATCTACATTATCAGTTATAAAATTTTTTAATTCATCTCTGTGTCGATCAACACAAAAAGGGTCTGACAATGAAAGAGATATTTCTATGTTTTTTGATTTTGCAATATCTGAAAATTTTTTGAGTGTTTTTTTTGTTAGTTCATGATCCCAAAGATATGACTCCATGTACACATGATCAATTGAATTGAGTATATCCTCATTAACTTCGTCTGGATTTAATTGTGAACCTATTCCTATGTGTGTAGCCATTGTTCTTTCACCATCGGGTGAAACTAAAATATTACAGCAGCCAGTTGGAAGATCTGTTTTATTGGAGACACCTTTAAACGAGATATTTTCTTTTTGTAAATCTTGAACAAAAGCATTTCCATACTCATCATCATTGACCTTGCCGTAAAAACTTGCCTCATGAGAGCCAAAGTTTAATTCATGGATAGTATTACATACTGACCCACCCGAAGTAATTAATGGATTATCGAAATTTGACCTAATTTCCTTAATTTGAGACTCCTCAATCAATGTCATAGAGCCTTTAGTTAATTTCAGATTATTGATGACACTGTCCTCTACCTGGCATATGACATCAACCAAAGCAGTCCCTACCCCTAGAATTTTTTTCACCACATGAAAGTAAGGGATTTTAAACAGAGATCTATTAAAAAATCCTGAATTTCTTATGAAAGTTGAACATAAATGTGAATTGTTTTTGATGTGCAAAATGCGAATCAGGTCAGAATTAGGGCTATTAAAAATGGACCTAAATAATATTTTTTAAGAGATATTCGTAGTTTTGGAAAATTTGATAAAAACCTGTGAATATTTTCAAATTACTTGTTAATTGAATCTTTAATTTCCAATTGAATTTATTGGCTTTTCAGAATTTAATACAAAATAAATTGACTAAGATTGTCTATAGATTGTATAGTCACTAGGCAATAAACACTACATCTAGTGATTATTCAAAAAAGTACACTTAAACTTGGTAGGAAGAATGGAAACAAATAACGCAGAATCACTTGAAAATTCAACAAAAAACACAGTTATAAATAAGCAAAACGAAGAAATAAACTTGCTAAGTCTCAGTGTTGTAAGGCGTGATGGATCTATAACACCTTTTAAATCTGACAAAATTGCAAATGCTATAAGAAAAGCATTTTTGGCACAAACTGATCTTCGTGATAGCAAACAAATTGACAAAAATGTTTCAGTGTTAACTGAAACAGTCACCGCGGCTCTAACTAGACGTATTGCAAACGGTGATATGATTCATATCGAGGATATCCAAGACCAAGTGGAATTGGCCCTCATGAGAGGTGAGCATCATAAAGTAGCTCGCGCCTATGTACTCTACAGAGAACAAAGAGCTAACCAACGTTATAAGACTGCTCAACTGAATGAACAAATTGGTGCCAAAGTATCCACAATGGCTGTTACCAAAAGAGATGGTAACAAAGAGGATATCTCTTTAGAAAAAATTACAAATCGTATCTCTATTTTGTCAAACGGTTTAGAGATAGATCCCATTACAATAGCTCAAAAGGCAATTCAAGGTCTTTACGATGGTATCACAACAAATGAAATTGACACTTACTTAGCAGAAACAGCTGCTGCTCTGACAGTAGAACATCCCGATTACTCGTATCTAGCTGGGAGGATTAAAGCTAATGCTCTACATAAAGAAACACCAGGTTTTATTATTGCAACAAAAAATCTTTATGAGGATGGTTTATTGCGCGATGAATATTATGAAAAAGTAAAAGCTAATGCTGAAGAGATTGAAAAAATTATTGACTACGATCGTGATTACTACTTTGATTATTTTGCATTGACTACTTTGTTCAGAGCTTATCTTTTACAATCAAACAATAAAACAGCAGAAAGACCTCAGGATTTATGGATGAGAGTCGCTTTATGTGTGTCCGGAGATAAGTTTGATTTTTATCAGGTCAAGAAAACTTATGACAGCCTATCTCAGGGTTTCTACACACACGCAACTCCCACTCTATTTAACAGTGGTTTGAAGATGCAACAATTGTCGTCCTGTTTTCTTATTGGAATGGAAGATGACTCTATCGAAGGAATTTTTAATACTGTAAAAGACTGTGCTTTAATTTCAAAAACCGCTGGTGGCATTGGACTTCATGCTCATAACATCAGAGGTGGCGGTAGCCGTATTAAGTCAACCAATGGTAAGTCTAATGGATTGATACCTTTTCTTAAAATTTTTAATGAAACAGCAAGGTCTGTTGATCAGGGTGGAGGTAAAAGAAAAGGCTCTTTTGCTGTCTATTTAGAGCCATGGCATGCGGATATTGAAGCTTTTTTAGAGCTTAGAAAAAATACTGGAGCTGAAGAATTTAGAGCCAGAGACTTATTCTATGCCTTATGGATCCCTGATTTATTTATGGAAAGAGTCGAAGAAGATGCCGAATGGACTCTAATGAGTGAACACGAGTGCCCTGGTTTATCGGATACATATGGCAAGGAGTTTGTTGATCTTTATACAAAATATGAAAATGAAATGCCTGACTTAAAAAGAATAAAGGCAAGAGCTTTAATGTCTAAAATCATCGAAGCCCAAATTGAAACTGGTCAGCCATACATGCTTTACAAAGATGCTGTTAATAATAAGTCTAACCAAAAAAATATTGGTGTCATTAAATCTTCTAATCTCTGTGCAGAGATAGTGGAGTATTCTGAAAAAGATGAAACTGCTGTTTGTAATCTTGCGTCAATTGCATTACCAAAATTTGTAACTGACGAAAGTAAATTTGATTATCAAAACTTATATCAAGTTGCAAAACTGGCGACTAAGAATTTAGATCAAGTTATTGATATAAATTTCTATCCTACTAATAAAACTGAAAACTCAAATAGTCGTCACCGTCCTATTGGTCTTGGTATACAGGGTTTAGCAGATGTTTATTTTAAAATGAATATCCCTTATGACTCTGTTCAAGCGCAAATAATTAATAAACAAATTTTTGAGACAATTTATTTTGGAGCTTTAGAAGCATCAATGGAACTTGCTGCTGATAAGGGGCCTTACTCTACTTTTAAAGGTTCCCCTCTATCTGAAGGGAAATTCCAATTTGATCTTTGGGGTGTTAAACCGTCAAGTATGTGGGACTGGAAGGGATTAATGGAGAAAATCCAAAAGCATGGTGTTCGAAACTCTTTGACCACTGCATGTATGCCTACAGCCTCCACTGGTATTATCCTAGGAAATACTGAAACGTTCCAAGTACAAACATCAAACATTTATAAAAGACAAACTCTCTCAGGTGAATTTTTATTAGTAAATCGTCACCTTGTTAAAGAACTTATGAAGAGAAACTTATGGAGCAAAGAATTACGTGATCAAATTATTTTGGAAAATGGTTCTGTACAAAATATTGAAGGATTTCCTGAAGACTTAAAAGATGTTTATAAAACTGTTTGGGAAACATCTCAAAAAACAGTTATAGATATGGCAGCTGATAGAGCGCCATTTATTGACCAAACCCAATCCATGAACTTATGGTTGGCAACACCTACTTTTGGAAAAGTAAACTCCATGCACATGTATGCATGGAAAAAAGGCTTAAAAACAGGCATGTATTACCTGCGAAGCCGATCAGCCGTAGACGCAGTTAAAGTAACGGTGTCTTCTGAAAAAAAAGCAAAAGAGTCTTATGTCAAAGAGGCGCAATCTAATGAACCAGAAGATTGTGTAACATGTAGTGCGTAAGATTTTCAATCAATTTAATTTAAGGAGCAAGTCATGATATCTAAAGGATGCAAATCAATTTTCCCTATACAACACCAAGAAATTTTCGATCGTTACAAGCAACACGTTCAAGCATTTTGGACACCTGAGGAGGTGTCTCTTCAAGATGATTTAAGAGATCTAAAAACTCTAGGAGAAGGAGAAATACATTTTATTAAACATGTGCTTGCATTTTTTGCAAATTCAGAGGCAATGATAAATGAAAATCTAGCATCCAGATTTTATAATGAGATTTTAATTCCTGAGTCTCGATTGTTTATCACCATGCAAATGCTGAATGAGTCTATTCACGCAGAAATGTATGGTTTACAAATTGAAGCTTATGTAGAGGACCCAACAGAAAAAGATAAGCTATTTTCTGCTATTCAAAACGTTCCTTGTATTAATAAAAAAGCACAGTGGGTTTCAAAATGGCTGAATGGGAATCAAAATTTATTAACACGCTTAATCGCCTTTGGTTTAGTTGAAGGGTTATTTTTTGCTGGATCCTTTTGTGCCATATATTACTTTAGAAAAAGAGGTTTGCTTCCAGGCTTAGCCCTATCAAATGACTGGATAGCCAGAGATGAGGGAATGCACTTCAGTTTCTCAGCTTTGATGTTTAAAACATTAAGTGAAAAGTTTAATAAAGGAACCTTGTCTGATGAAGATATTAAATCAATGGATTTAATACCTGGCCCTGTCGCACAGTCTGAGTTCGAAGAAATAGTCAGAGAAGCGGTAGAGTTTGAAAAAGAGTTTGTTACTGACGCACTTCCTGTTGATCTCATTGGTATGAACAAGGAAATGATGTGTATGTATATTGAAGCTGTTTCAGATCGAATTGCTGATCTTTTTGGATTTGAAAGGGTATTTAATACTGAAAACCCATTTGATTTCATGAGAGCTCTTGATGTTCAAAACGTGACTAATTTCTTCGAAAAAAGGGTGTCTGAATACCAGCGTCCAACAGATCGTTCTTTGTCTTTTGACGAGTCTTTCTAAGTGGAAGTCAAAATTTATAGTAAAGATAACTGTATTTTTTGCACTAAAGCCAAGGCAGTTTTATCCTCACATAACCCCCAAGTATTAATGCTTGATGAGGATTACAGCCGTGATCAGTTTTTTGAAATATTTCCAACTGCCAAAACATTTCCCCAAATCATCATTAACGGTGAGAAAATTGGTGGCTACCATGAACTAGAACGTTGGATGGCATTTAATAAACCTGACGATGATTTTTAGTTTTAACTAGTGAGCTAATCCCCAGTTCAAGCCACCACCGAAGTCGACTTTTATAGGAGTTTTAAAAGATTTGTATTTTTGATGTGATGTTTCCATCAACTTAGTTATTTGTGGAATAATATCTTTTTCTTTTTTATGAATTTCAAATAAAAGCTCATCATGGACTTGCGATGTCATTTTAGATTTACATTTATTTTTCTCTAAATAGCTATGAATATCCAACATTGCAATTTTAATTAACTCAGATGCTGTGCCTTGAATAGGTGCATTGATAGCTTGTCTTTCTGCAAAAGATCGGAGCATAAAATTTTTAGCATTGATGTCTTTAATGTGAGACTTTCTTCCAAAAAGGTTTTCAACGTAGCCTAGTTTTTTTGCTTTATCGGTAGTTGATTTCATAAAGTCACTAATGTTTGGAAATTTTTGAAAATAGTTATCTATGAAAAGCTTTGCTTCAGCATTGCTAACACCTAACTGTTTAGCTAAACCATATTGGCTAATTCCATAGATTATTCCAAAATTAATAATCTTGGCCATTCTTCGATCATTAGCATTAATTGTTTTTTTGTTAAAAACTAATTGGCCTGTACTTTGATGAATATCTTGATCCTCTTGGAAAGCTTTTAATAAATTAGGGTCTTCGCACGCTTCACAAAGCACACGAAGCTCGATTTGGGAGTAATCGAAGCTATATAACTCATGATCTTTTTCTGCAATAAATGCTGTTCTAATTTTCTTTCCGATCTCAGTTCTAATAGGAATATTTTGTAAATTAGGTTCAGATGAACTTAATCTGCCCGTAATAGTAGCTGCAATATTAAATGTGCTGTGAACTCGATCGTTATTATCAGCATGTTCAGCTAAAGAAGATGTATAGGTCGACACTAGCTTGGAGTATTGACGCCATTGTAGAATATGCGAGGCAATCTCTATTCCCTCAGATTCTAATTGTTCTAAGACTTTGACATTAGTTTGAAAATCTCCTGCTTTTGTTTTTTTTGTTACCTTCACTTCAAGTTTCTTAAAGATTTCGGTAAGTTGCTTTGGCGAACCAATATTGAACTCCTCACCTGCGATTTTGAAAATTTTCTGTTCAATTTTTTCAATTTCTTTATTTAGATCTTTTTCAAGTTTTGTTAAAAATTTAAGATCAATCTTACAACCATTGTTTTCAACCTGTTGAAGGACTAAGCTTAATTTTTTATCGATATCAAAATATATATAACTATCGGGGGCATCTAATATTTGATCGTGTAATGTCTCATATAATTTATAAGTGGCATAAGCATCATGAGCAGCGTAATTTGTTGCAGACTGTAAAGGCACTTCAGAAAAATCTTTATAATTTCTTTTAGACTCATTTTTAATGACATCTTTAAATTTTTCTTTTTCTTCTCCAAAATAAAAATAATACAAATCCTCAAGATTATGTTTTGTTAAACCGTTATTGACAAAAAAAGACATTAATAAGGTATCTTGAAAAGAAATAGTATTTACATTAAAGCGTTTTAAAATAACACTATCGTATTTAGCATTATGAAAAATCTTTAAAATTGAAGGATCTTCACATAATAAATTCAGCTCTTTTAATATTTTTTTTTGATCTGTCTCAGATATTTCATTTTCAGGTGATTTAAAAGGTAGGTAATAAGCTTGCTGTGCATTAGATAATGAAATGCCAATGATATTTGCTTCATTGACGTCTAAACTATCTGTCTCTAAATCTATCGCTAAGGTTTTTTCAGATTGAAGAGACTTTAGATATTCGATTATATCTTTTGTCTTAATAAGTGATTTAAATTCTAAGTTTTTTTTGGCTGCATGCGGTTTTGTTTCATGAGCGCTATTTCTAATTAATGATTTAAATTCATATTTTTTGAAAAAGTCATTAAGTTTTGGTGAGTCTTCAAAATCTTTTAACTTTTCGATTGTAATAGGTAGTTCAAGATCATTTTTAAGAATTACTAGTTGGTGGCTTATTTTTGCTTTTTCCTCATGATCATGTATAAGATTTTTAATTCTTTCATTTGATATTTTCTCTTTATTTGCCAGAAGGCCCTCAAAAGAACCAAATTCATTAATTAATTTAGAAGCTGTTTTTGGTCCGATGCCAGGGACGCCAGGAATATTATCAACACTGTCACCAATTAGAGCTTGTACATCTGTAATCTTGTCAGGGCCAACACCAAATTTTTCCATTACCTTTGCTTCATCAATTTCAATATTTTTCATTGGATCCATGATTCGATTATTAGCTGATAACAGTTGAAAAAGGTCTTTGTCTGAACTAAATACTGTTGTGGGTATTTTATTGTCTTCACCATATTTGACGTAACTTGCTATAACATCATCGGCCTCAAAGTCTTTTTTTTCAATAACATCTAAACCAAACGCATCAATAGCTTCACGAATAATACTAAATTGAGGAACTAAATCTTCTGGTGCCTCACCACGATTTGCTTTGTATTCAGGAAATAAAGTATTTCGAAAAGTATTCCTTCCTGCATCAAGAATGATTAGTATTTTGTCATTTGGATGCTCTTCAATAAGTCTAAGCATCATATTGCAAAACCCATAAACTGCATTTGTGGGAATACCCTTAGAATTATTCATTGGGGGTAAGGCGTAATAAGCTCGGAAAATATATCCGGAACCATCAACAAGTATTAGTCTTGGCTTAGACATTTAAGCAGAATAACAAAGATTGTAGTGAGTTTCTATTCTTTAGGGGCGTGCTTATTTAAAATTCTTTGAAGAGTTCTTCTGTGCATTTTTAATCTTCTAGCAGTTTCAGAAACATTACGATTACACTGTGTAAAAACTCTTTGAATATGTTCCCACCTTATTCTATCAGCAGACATTGGGTTCTCAGGTGGTGGGGGCAAGGATGTAGCGGTAGCAGACATTAATGATTTTTCGATATCATCTATGTTTGCAGGTTTAGTTAAGTAATCATCAGCACCCAATTTAACGGAGGATACAGCCGTTGCAATGTTACC
This sequence comes from uncultured Alphaproteobacteria bacterium, assembly GCA_902610255.1. GTDB lineage: Bacteria > Pseudomonadota > Alphaproteobacteria > HIMB59 > HIMB59 > HIMB59. Next base: position 51,906 of record CACLUX010000001.1, read on the forward strand.
ATAACTTGTCAACATAACTGTCCTACATTCTGGATTTTGCTCCTTGATCACCTTAATGACATCGAGTCCTGAACCATCACCTAGACGAAGATCAACTATGGCATAATTAAAGTTATTTCCAGCTAAAACATTTAAAGCCTCTTTTTTTGAAGCTGCTGCTGTTACTGTGAAGTCTTTACGTTGAAACGAAGTGGTTAAACGCTCACGAAAGGGTTTATCATCCTCAATAATAAAAAGTGTTTTATCTTTGACTAATGTATTTTGCTCTAAATCCGCCATGTTAAAGTTACTTCTGCTCCATCATTACTTTGTACTAATATTTCACCATTTAGATTTTCAATCATTTGTTTTGTTATGAATAGGCCGAGGCCCATATTTACCCCTTTTTCAGGTCTGCTAGAATAGAATGGTTTTCCAAAATTAGCTATAAACTTCTTATCAAAACCGGGACCATCATCTCTGATTTTAATTGAATAAGAATTTTTCGATGTCTCTGAGATTACTAATATTTGTCTATAAGCGAAACTTATGGCATTTTTTATAATATTATTCATCGCTATGTTCAGTTCGGGTGTGATTTTAATGTTGATATTTTTTGAATTTTCATCAGATCTATAATTTAATTTCACAGCTCGATAGTTATTTGAAAATTGATCACATAAAGATTGCACATAGGCATCTAATGACATATTTGTAATTTCAGAAGAGAGTTCTTTTGACTCTGGGTTTGTTGAGAGCTCTTTTAGTATTTCCTTACACCTGTCTAACTCTAATAATAGAGTTTTAATATCTTTCCCATAATCATCTTTTAATTTTTGATCTTTTTTTAAATCATCAACAATTAAATTTATGGTATTCAGTGGTGTACCTAATTCATGAACAGCTGCAGCTGCTAAACCTCCAACTTTTAATAGCTCTTTTTCATTTTGAAGTTGTTTACTAGCTAACTCATATGCTTTTTGGGTGCTTTTGTAATTTAATGAAAAGTAATAAAGATAAAAAACTAAAAAAATACTACTTATGAATAAAGAAATCATAATAGCTAGGCTGTATGTAAAATTAATATTAGGATGCACAGACAAAGGAAGATTAATATAAAAGTTAAATATCAAAGCAAAACAAACTAATGCTAAACTTAAGATAATTATTATTCTTTCTATCGTGAGATATGATGCTGCAATAGCAATAGGAGCTAAGATAATAAATATAAAAGGATTAGTGTGTCCACCATTTAAAGCAATCAAACTTGAAATTTGAACAATATCAAAACATAAAAATAAGAAGACTTGTTTTTCAGAAATAATTTTATCTCCTTTATTTAAATAAAATCCTAAGAGAATACTAGCCATTAAGATAAAAGCTATTATCCAAGAGCTCATTGCTACTGTCTTAGAAATTTCGAAAAAATACTGTGTTATAAATAAAGTGGCGGCCTGGCCTCCAAAAGCTATTGCACGTATAATTAAAAAATCTGAAGAATTAACAAAAAGAAAGTTTTTTTGATTATTCAACTAAATATCTAAATTTGCTACTTTGACTGAATTATCTTGAATAAAGTTTTTTCTATCAGTCACATCATCGCCCATCAGCATGATCAACTGTCTTTCAGCATTGATTTGATCTTCGAGCTTAACTTGAAGCAATTTCCTATTAGTTCGATCCAATGTTGTTTCCCACAATTGATCAGGGTTCATTTCACCTAAACCTTTATAACGGCTAATTGATTGGCCTTTTTTACTCATTTCAAAAAGAGTAGTAAAAAATTCAACAAGTCCATTACAATTAAAGTTTTCTTTTGAAGAAAGTTTAGAAATACCAAAGTAAGTATCAGTAGATTTTGCAAAACCCATTTTATTATAAAGAGATATACTGTCTGAAGAAATAAACTCTCTTAAATGTAATAATTTATCTAAAGCAACCTTTATTATTTTATTGTAACCCTCTTTTTCTTGTAAAAAAACTAGTTCATTACTAATCATACTTTGAAATGTAAATTTAATATTTTCTGATTTATAAACTTGATTTAAATTAGATAAGAAAATTTTAAATTGTGACTTTTCTATCTTATTTGGATGAAAATCCTGAAAAAATAAACCTGTATTTAGAATTTGATCAAAAAACTTTGCATCTAAATATGTAAGATCTAAGTTTTGATAAGCAGAATTTGCACGAGAAGCTAAATCAATTAATTCGTTTAACTGTTCCTCTTTTAGCTGAATTTTTTTCTTTTTATTGTAAATGTTGAAATCAAGATCATCCTTATTATTTAACAATAAAAACTTCGTTAACTCTCGATCATCTAATAAGTAATTTTCAGCATTTCCTTTTTTTACTTTATATAGGGGTGGCTGAGCAATATATAAACGACCTGTGGTTATAATATCTCTCATGAATTGATAGAAAAATGTGAGTAGCAGCGTTCTTATGTGACTTCCATCAACATCAGCGTCTGTCATGATAACAATTTTATGATATCGCATTGATTCAGGATTGAAATAATCAGAAGGATTGTATTCTTTATCTTTTGGTGGATTACCATATCCAGCACCGATGGCTGTTATAAGTGCAGAGATTTCATTATTTTCTAAAATTTTATGAGGGTTTGCTTTAATTACATTTAATATTTTACCTCTTAGTGGAAGTATAGCCTGAGTGACCCTATCACGGCCTTGCTTGGCTGAGCCTCCAGCTGAGTCACCTTCAACTATAAATAATTCTGAATTTGATGGATCTTTTTCTTGGCAATCTGCTAATTTTCCCGGCAGTGATGATGTCTCTAATACATTTTTTCTTCTTGTAAGTTCTCTTGCTTTTCTTGCTGCCTCTCTTGCACTTGCTGCCTCAATAATTTTTGAAACTAACTTTTTTGCCTCTCCAGGAGTTTGCTCTAACCAAGCACTTAGTTGTTCAGATATTATTTTCTCAACAACTGGTCTTACCTCAGACGAAACTAGCTTATCTTTGGTTTGGGATGAAAACTTAGGGTCTGGAACCTTTACAGATAGTACGCATGTCATGCCCTCTCTAGCATCATCTCCTGAAATGGTGATATTGCCTTTTTTAGCAACTGCAACTGTATTTGAGTATCCAACTAATGAGCGTGTTAGTGCTGATCGAAAACCCTGTAAATGTGTTCCTCCATCTCCTTGAGGAATGTTATTAGTAAAGCAAAGCATATTTTCATTGTATCCATCATTCCATTGTAAAGCGCCTTCGACTTTAATTCCATTTGACTCGCCATTAAAAGGTATAATTTTATTTAAAGTTGATTTTCTTAAATTAAGAAATTGCACATATGCCGTTAAACCTCCTTGATAATAGAATTCAATAGGTTCTACTTTTGATGTGCGCATATCAGATAATGTAATGTGTACGTTAGAGTTTAGAAAAGCTAACTGGCGAACTCTATTTTCTAATGTTTTAAGAATAAGAGTTGTATTGGAAAAAATTTTTTTTGACGGCCAAAATTGGACAGTTGTTCCTGTTCTCTCCGTCTTTTTCATTGAACCGATCTCTTTTAATTTTTTTGTTGTAACACCATCTTTAAATTCCATTGTATGAATTTTGCCATTTCTGCGAATTGTTAAAGATAGTTTTTCTGATAAGGCATTCACAACAGAAACACCAACCCCATGAAGACCACCAGAGATTTTATAGCTATTTTGGTCAAATTTACCACCTGCGTGTAGTTGGGTCATGATTACCTCAGCTGCTGGGACTTTTTCAGTTTTGTGCTGGTCAACTGGAATACCTCTACCATTGTCTGATATTGTAGCTGACCCATCTTTATTAATTATTAATTGAATACTGTCACAATAACCTCCTAAAGCCTCGTCAATAGAGTTATCAAGTACCTCGTAAACCATGTGATGCAAGCCTGTGCCATCATCGGTATCACCAATGTACATACCTGGTCTTTTTCTGACTGCCTCTAAGCCTTTTAAAACTTTTATCGAGGATGCTGTATATTGATCTGTCATTAAAATATTTCTTTAATATCTAAGTTATCTATATTCCCTTGAAGTGTGAAGTTATCAGTGGTTGAGAAGAAAGTCTGAAATTTATTTTCTGCACAGTATTGAATAACTTTATCAACATTCATCATATCAAAGTTATCAAATATTTCATCAATTAAAAAAATAGTAATCTTGTTACGATTTAGAAATTTTGCACAACTAAGAAGAAGGCTTAATATTAACATTTTAGATTGAGCAGAAGATAGCTGAGAAATTTTTTTTTGATTGTGTGAAATTTCAAAAACTGATTTTTTTGGATCATGTTGTGATTGAAGTTTATGATCATTTGGCCATTGATTCTCATCAGAGAGATCTTTTTGGAATTTTTCCAAAAATCTCTCAGTCTGTATGAGGCCAAAACTTGGCTTAATTTCAAAGTCAAAAAAAAGTTTATTATTTTCTGATACAAAACCTAGAAATTCAGAAATAAATTTTTTTTTAATCTCAATAATAGCTCTTCCTATGTCAAACAATTGTTTGTCCAGTGAAATTAGCCATGAAATATCCTGAGAAGATTGTAATATTCTTCTTTTTTCTCTTCTTAAAATTGTATATCTGCTTAGAAAGCCAAATAGCTTTGAGTCAAAATAACATATAATTCGATTGATAGTATTTCTTTGATACTGGATATCCTTAATAAAATAAACTTTATCCGTTTCTGTTAGCCAAAATAATTGAAAAATATCTAAAAGTTTTTGTTGTTGTATTTTTTTATCATTTAAAAAATATTGTTTCGTCCATCTTTCATCTTTATTGCTCAGTATAATAGCTAAATGGCTTTCTAAATCCTCATGAATAAAATCAAAGTTTATAGAAGTTTTTAATTCTTTTTGTTTTTGAAAAATAAAATTTTGTATAACATCTTTTCTAAAACCAGTACCAGGACATAAAAAACTTATAGACTCTAATAAGTTTGTTTTACCAACAGCATTCCTTCCTTTAAACAAAGTATGTTCAAAGTTAAAAATTTCTTTTTTGTTGACGAAATTTCTGTAGTTCGATAGCTGTAAACCCTTTAATGGTGGGGGCAATTAAACTCTCATAGGCATTAAAATAAATAAACTTGTTGTATCTTTAGGGTCCTTTACTATTACTGGTGATGATTGGTTTAGTAACTCTAGAATCAAAGTGTCTCCTTCAACAACATCTTGTAAATCCAATATATATTTTGAATTAAAAAGTATTTCAAGACCATCGGCAGCGTAATTTGCTGCAACCTCTTCATCGCCTTTGTTACTGTCAGTGCTTGTGGCCATTATCTTAATGCTATTATTTTCAAATTGTAACTTAACTGTGGGTGTTTTGTCTTGATTAACAGTTGAAACCCTATCAATGGCATTAAAAAAAGGCTCTGCCTCAACTTGTAATAATTTGTCATTGGATACAGGTATAACTTTTTCATAATCTGGAAATGTTCCATCTATTAGTTTACTGATTATAATGAAATTATCTGCTTCTAGACTCACTTGAGTATCAGTACATATTATTCTAACCTTACCTTCAAAATCACCTAAAATCCGGTCTAATTGAAGTATAAATTTTCTAGGAAGTATAATTCCAGATATATTTATGACATTTGTTAAATCTAACTCTGTTTTAGCAAGTCTATGGCCATCAGTAGCAACACACCTCAAAGTTGACTTTGGTCCGTTAGTAACTGTATGGAAGTATATGCCATTTAGGTAGTATCTCGTCTCTTCAGCAGATATAGCAAATTTAGTTTTATTAAAAAGCCTTTTTATCTGAGAGATTGTTAATTCGAATGAATTTGTTTGTTCTAAAGGAACAAATTTTGGGAATTCATCTGCAGTTAATGCATTTAACTCAAAGACTGAGTTATCAGAATTTATAATTAATCTATTTCCCTCTAATTTACATTTTACAATAGAGTTTTTTTTTGTCTTACGAATTATATCAGTTAAAATTCTTGAATTTACAGTTGCTTCGCCATTTTTTGAAGAGTCGGTTGATACGAATTCTCTGATAGAAATATCCATATCTGTTGATCTAATTTCTACTTGGTTATTATCGCATTTTATATAAATGTTAGAAAGAATTGGAATTGTAGATCTACTGTCAACAATTGAACTAACGTGAGTTAAGACTCTTAAAAAAGCCTCTCGACTTACTCTAAAATCCATTTAAGAAGTTTGCAATATTCTAGTCAAAAGTTCAATATCTTCTGATAGGTTAGGATCATTTACCATAATTTCTTCGATAGTTTTAATAGCATGAATAACAGTGGTATGATCTCTGCCACCAAATTTTCTACCAATTTCAGGTAAAGATCTTGTGGTGATTGACTTAGCTAAATACATTGCAACTTGTCTTGGACGCGCCACAGACCTTGATCTTCTCGGTGAATGCATATCTGAAAGTTTAATGTTGTAATGCTCAACAACTTTCTTTTGAATTTCATCAATTGTAATTTTTCTTGAATTAGTCCTGAGTAAGTCTTTTAAAACATCTTTTACTAGGTCAACAGATATTTCTGAGTCCTGAATTGAAGCATGAACTGCTAATCTATTCAAGGCGCCTTCCATTTCTCTAACATTATTTGTGATCTTATTTGCTAAAAATTCCATTACTTCTTGTTTTAGATTTAGTGATTTTTGTTCAGCTTTAGCCTGCAGAATACCTAATCGTAATTCATAAGTTAAGGGATGTATATCCGCCACTAATCCCCAGCCTAATCTGGACTTTAATCTGTCCTCTAATCCATCAAGATCGGCAGGGGATTTATCAGCTGAAATAATAATTTGTCTTTTTTTGTCAATTAAAGTATTGAAAGTATGAAAGAATTCTTCCTGTGTGTTATCTTTACCAATAATAAATTGCACATCATCAATCATTAAAACATCTACTGATCTGAATTGTTCTTTAAAACTCATGATATTTTTAAATCTTAAAGCCTTAATAAACTGATACATAAATTTTTCAGCTGTTAAATAGACAACATTTTTTTTAGGATTTCTTTTTTTTATATTCCAGGCAACTGCATGCATTAAATGTGTTTTTCCTAATCCAACACCACCATACAAAAATAATGGATTAAAGCTTACAACTTCTGATTGTGCTACACGTTGAGCTGCTGCGTATGCTAACTCGTTGGGTTTACCAACAATAAAATTATCAAAAGTAAATTTTGGATCTAATGGTGCAGAAATATCATCATAATATGTGTCTTCGTCATCATCTTTATCTTCATAGATGACTTCTGTGCCAGGAATAATTCGATTATTATTTTCTTTGACGAGTATAGCTAATTTATCAATGCTATGACCTTGGTCCATATAAGCTTTTTTAATAACAGAAGCATAATTTTTGATTATCCAATCACGTAAAAACCTGGTTGGAACTGAGAGAGTAAGAGAAGTGTCAATTAAAGACTCAAAATAAATCGGTTTAATCCAGTTTTGGAAAGTATCTTTATCAAGTGATTTTTTTAATTCAGATGTGATCTTCGGCCAGGACACATCTATGCCACCTTGATGCTTTACGTCTTCCACTAACTTAATTCCTTCCTCTAAAAGATGAACTATTTAAGCATGAAAAGTAAAAAAAGAAGAATAAAAAAAAATGTTTTTTTTAAAAAAAATTGCTTGAAAAAAAAAATTATTTTGAAATTGCGGTTATGTCTTTTTGTAGTTTTGAGATGGTTCTAGATGCCTTATTGAGGTGCATGATTTTCTTTTTAGTAGATTTATGCAATACAGACATAACTACTTTTAGTTTCGCCATTGATTCCTCTACCTTTTTATCTTTAATGAGTTTATCAATTGCCTTTAGCTGAGTTGAAACATTTGATTTCACAGCTTTGTTAACTGTTTTTTTTCTATCAGATTGTCGAAGTCTTTTTTTTGCTGATTTATGTTGTGGCATATAAAAGTATTATTAACAGGTTGTTCGTCTAAAAGCGTTAATAACTTATACACATTTTTTTATTTTTGTAAAGCAGGCGAAAAAAAAGTCGAACGACCATTTTGGATGATTTTTTTTATTTTATAAGTCTTTTTTTTGTATATTACATGTTTTTTTTGATAGACCTTAAATAAACTCTGAAAACTTCCAAGAGTACCATCTGGGGATTTGTAATCATTTATTGAAGAGCCACCATTTTTTAAAGATAGTTTCAATACAAATTTACAAGAGCTTAATAACTGAGATAATTCTACTTTTTTAAGAGTGTTAGTTAGTCTTTGAGGATTTAACTTTGAATGAAAAAGAGCTTCATTAGCGTATATGTTTCCAATACCCACAATTAAACTTTGATCAAGTAAAGCTTGCTTCAAAGAGATTTTTTTTCTTATAAATTTGTTATACACCTCATTTAAGTTAACCTTGTTAATTAGTAAATCGGTGCCGTAGTTATTAAAAAAAAATTTAACTTCTTTTGAATCTTTAAGTCTAAAAAACATGCCAAACCTACGAGGATCATTATAAATAATTTTAAATTCGTTAAATTGTAAAACAACATGGTCATGTTTTTCTTTTTTATAATTCTCGTTTAAATAAAACTTTAATCGACCGCTCATTCCCAAATGAATAATTACATAATTATCGTTTTCTAATCCTATGATTATGTATTTTGCAAAACGTTCAACAGATATAATTTTTTTCTGTGATATTTTCTCAAGATCTTGAAAGTTTAAATTTTTCCTTAGTTTTTTTTGTGACCTATTGATAGAAATAATTTTTTTTCCTTTAACTTTTGACTTTAAATATCTTATTGTGGTTTCTACTTCAGGTAGTTCAGGCATGATAACTAAAAATAATTCAAATAATTATAATATTACAGATATTTTTGAAAATGTATCTCATGCAAAATATGATTTAATGAACGATATTATGAGTCTTGGCATACATAGACTTTGGAAAAAATATTTTGTTGACCTTGTATTATCAAATTATACCGATAATGAAAAAATTTTAGACATTGCTAGCGGTAGTGGAGATATTTTTAATTTGCTTCCTATTTCAAAAAATCTTTATGCTTTAGATCCTGTTTCCGAAATGCACAATATATCCAGAAAAAAAAATAGTTCTAAAAAAATTAATTACGAAGTTGGTTATGCAGAAAATTTGCCTTATAAAAAAAATTTTTTTCAAATTATAACATGTACCTATGGTGTAAGAAATTTCAAAAATCGAAAAAATGGTTTTTCTGAGATTTATAGATGTCTTAAAAAAAATGGTTATTTTTTTATTATGGAATTTGGTATTCCAAAAAGAGATTTATTAAAAAGTCCATACAAAAACTTTTTAAAATATATTTTACCTTTTACCGGTAGCATCATCTCCAACGATAGACATAGTTATAAATACTTAGCTGACAGTATTATTTCTTTTCCTAATCAAAATAACCTTCTTAAAGAACTGATAAATACAGGTTTTTCTCATATTAAAACTATTGATTTCATTTCTGGAGCTAACAGCATATATATAGTGCAGAAAAAATGAAAATTTTAATAATAATAACGGGAAGTGTTGGCTGTTATAAATCTTTAGATCTAATTCGTGAGTGCCAAAAAAAAGCCATTGAATATGAAGTTATTGCAACAAAAAACACTTATGAGTTTATTTCTAAACTACTACTTGAAACAATTTCCAATAAGCCAGTGTATTCAGAGCTCTTTGATTTGGATATGGAAAAAAAAATTGGTCACATAAAATTAGCACGAGATAATACACATATTATTGTTTACCCTGCGACAGCTAACATAATTTCAAAATTTGCAAAAGGTTTTTGTGATGACCTAGCTCTAACATGTATGATTGCTGCAAACAAACCTGTATATTTTGCACCTGCAATGAATAAAGAAATGTGGGCAAATCAAATTATTCAAGAAAATGTGGACTATTTAAAGAAAATTGGCCATCATTTTATTGGCCCAGATGATGGATCTTTAGCTTGTGGTGAGTATGGTAGTGGTCGATTAGTTGATCCTAGTGAAATAATTAGTCAACTTAAGTAATTGAAACAAGCATTAATAACTATTGGGTGCACTCGAGAGTATATAGATCCAGTAAGATATATATCAAATGAGTCATCAGGTCGGCAAGGCATAGCTTTAATAAAAAGCCTATTAAAATTTAATTATAAAGTTATTTGTTTACACGGATATCTTCAAACAAAACAAATAGTCTCAAAAAATGTTAAGTTTATCTTCACTCCTACAGCAGATGAAATGTTAAAAGAAGCAAAAAAATATAAATCTATCGACTTAGGAATTTTTAATGCTGCGGTAAGTGATTATAAAGCTAAAAAATATAATAAACTGAAAATTAAGAAAAAAAATGGACTGTCTTTAAAATTAACCAATAACCCTGATATTTTAAGATCAATGTCATTTGGTAAATATAAACCTAAAGTTACAGTCGGATTTGCTTATGAAACAAATGATGTATTTCAAAATGCAAAAAAAAAATTGCTTTCCAAAAATTGTGATTATCTAGTTTTGAACTTTCCAACAGCAGAAGATAAAATTTTTAATTCAAAATACAATAATGGTATTTTAATTGGAAGATCAGGTGATTTTTTAAATTTAGGAAATGTAACTAAAACAATTTTTGCAAATAAAATTGTTAAATACATTAGCAATAGAAAGAATTAGGATGGTTTATATAAAAGTAAAAAAGATAAATGATAACGTTACTCTTCCAACTTATGAGACATCATCTAGTGCCGGAATGGATATTAGAGCATACTTACCTAATGGAAAAGTTAGCATACTACCAAAAGAAACAAAACTAATTGGAACAGGATTATTTTTTGAAATTCCAAATGGATTAGAAGTTCAAATTAGACCTCGAAGTGGACTGGCTGTGAAAAACTTTATTACTGTTCTTAACAGCCCAGGAACTATAGATGCTGACTATCGAGGGGAAATAAAAGTGATTTTAATAAATCATGGATCAAAAATGTTTGAAATTGAAGATAAAATGAGGATTGCACAAATGGTTGTGTCAAAATATGAAAAGGTTAATTTTGAACTAGTAAGTCATTTAAGTGAAAGCGAGAGGGGGAGTGGTGGTTTTGGATCAACAGGAACAAAGTGAAAAACTGATTGAAGAGTTTGGAAGACAAATTTTAGTTCCTGGGATAAATGAAGAGGGGCAACTAAATATCTCTAAGAAAAAAATTTGTATAATTGGCTTAGGTGCTCTGGGAACAGTTGCATCACAATATCTTGTTCGAGCTGGGATTGGTGAGATACACCTTATTGATTATGATATTATAGAGAAGTCAAATTTACATCGTCAAATTAATTATGATAAAGATGATGTTGGTAAATCTAAATCAAACATTTCAAAACATAAACTAAATAATATAAATGACTCAACAATAATAAAAGAGCATTCTTTAAATTTTGAGTCTTTCATAAAAAAAAATCCAAATAATAATTTTGATTTAATATTTGATTGCACGGATAATCATCAGAATAAAATTTTTTCTTCAAAATATTCTAAAGCTAATAAAATCTCATTTGTATCCATATCAATTAACTCTTCAGAGGGCATATACTTTGCACAAAACAATGAAGAAAATAATCCATTATGTTTTGAGTGTCTATTTCCTAAAGTTGATCAGAATCACCGCTGTCTTAACAGCGCAATGATAGGTCCAGTTGCAGGATTTGTTACTAGTTTTGCTTGTATGAAAATTATATTTGCCCTTGCAAAAATTAAAACTCAACTGAAAAGTGAAATCAATTTGATAGACCTTTTGACTTCAGACATAAACAAACTACAATTGAGTAATAAAGATTGTCCTCATTAAGATGAATACATTTACACCTCAATCTAGTTATAGTTATGAAGAAATCATTGAGTGTGGGAAAGGAAATTTATTTGGAAAGGGAAATGCTCAACTACCAGCACCTCCTATGCTTATGTTTGATCGCATCACTAATGTCAATAAAGATGGCGGGGTACATGGAAAAGGAGAGATAACTGCTGAACTGGATATTAACGCAGATTTATGGTTCTTTAAATGCCATTTCTTGGGTGATCCTATAATGCCCGGATGTTTGGGTCTTGACGCTTTATGGCAAATGTTGGGTTTTTATTTAGGTTGGCTTGGGTATCCTGGGAAAGGTCGTGCTTTGGGTGTTGGGGAAATAAAATTTGTTGAAGAAATAAAACCCGACAAAGAATTAATAAAATATAAAGTTAGCTTAAAAAAATCTTTAAATAAAAAAGGGTTGTCAATAGGGTATGGAGATGGGCAGATAATTCACCAAGAAAAAATAATTTACCATGCCAATGATTTAAGAGTGGGTTTATTCAATGAGTAATAAAAGAGTTGTCGTTACTGGATACGGCATTGTTTCTTGTATAGGAGATAATAAAAAAGAGGTTTTACAGAGCTTAAGAGATGTGAAATCTGGGATTAGTCATTGCAAGGAATATGAAGAACTTGGAATGAGAAGTCATGTACATGGAAAACCTAAAATAAATATTGAAGAAAATGTAGATCGAAAAATTTTGCGTTTTATGGGGGAAGGTGCAGCATACAATTATATTGCAATGAAAGAGGCAATTGAACATTCAGGTCTTGATGAGAAACTTATATCTAATGTTAATACCGGGTTAGTGATGGGGTCAGGTGGGCCTTCAACGTATCAACTACAACAAGCATTTGATATAGCGAGAGAAAAAGGTGTTAAAAAAATTGGACCTTATATGGTTACTAGAACAATGGCATCAGGAAATTCTGCTACTTTAGCAACTCCTTTTAAAATTAAAGGTGTAAATTACTCCATTAGTTCAGCTTGTTCGACAAGTTTGCACTGCATTGGCAATGCTTATGATCTCATTAGACATGGTCAACAAGAGATTGTATTTGCTGGTGGTGGCGAAGAAACACATTGGACAATGTCAATTTTATTTGATGCTATGGGTGCTTTATCAAGTAAATATAATGAAACACCTGAAGTTGCTTCTCGAGCTTACGACTCCTCAAGAGATGGGTTTGTCATTGGGGGAGGTGCAGGTGTTTTAGTAGTTGAGAGCCTTGATAGTGCAAAAGCAAGAGGGGCCAATATTGTTGCAGAAATTCAAGGTTTCGGTCAGACTTCAGATGGATATGACATGGTTCAGCCCTCTGGAGAAGGGGCAGTAAGGTGTATGCAGATGGCAACACAGGGTAGACCTGTTGATTATATCAACGCTCATGGAACATCAACACCTGTCGGAGACATGATTGAGTTACAAGGTATTAAAGAGGTTTTTGGAGATAGCATTCCTCCAACTAGCTCTACAAAATCGCTAACGGGTCATTCATTAGGAGCAACTGGTGTGCAAGAAGCCGTTTACTCTCTTTTAATGATGGAAAATGATTTTATGGTTGAGTCGGCCAATATTACAAACTTAGATGAAAAGGCTGAAGGAATGAACATTCTCTTAGAGAATAAAAATGATATCAAAATCAATTCTATACTTTCAAATAGTTTTGGTTTTGGCGGAACGAATGCATCTATCTATCTAACTAGCTTTAATGAGTAAAATTTTAGAGGGCAAAAAAGGATTGGTTGTTGGTATAGCCAATGATCATTCTATTGCGTGGGGCATTGCAAAGTCCTTGAGTGATGAAGGTGCAAGTATGTATTTAACCTATCAGAATGACTCAATAAAAAAAAGAGTTGAACCCCTATCTGAGAAAATTAACTGCTTAGGAATTATGCCTTGTGATGTATCTGACACATCTTCTCTTGAAAATGTTTTTAATGGAATTGAGGGTAATATTGATTTTTTTGTCCATGCCGTTGCCTATTCAGATAAAAATGAGCTATCAGGTAAATATTTAAATACCACAAGAGAAAATTTTCTTAAAACACTACATATTTCTGCATACTCTTTAACTGAAATGGTGAGGATGCTTTCGCCAAAAATGAATGATGGTGCATCAATCATGGCCCTTACTTATTATGGGTCCACAAGATATATGCAAAGTTATAATGTAATGGGTGTTGCAAAGGCTGCATTGGAAACCTCTATAAAGTATCTTGCTGTTGATATGGGTGACAGAGGTATTAGGGTTAATGCAATTTCAGCTGGCCCGATGAGAACTTTAGCAGGTGCCGTTATAAACAAATCAAGAAAGATTTATAATTATACTATTGAAAATTCTCCTATAAAAAAACCATTGTCATTGGAAGATATTGGTAAGTCATCTGTTTACTTAATGAGCGATCTTTCTAAAGGCGTTACAGGTGAAATTCTTTATGTAGATAATGGCTATAACAATGTAGGAATGAGTATTCAAGATTTGTAGAAATAAAAAAAGTATATAAACTGACCCAATGAAGAAAATCTTTTTAGTTCCTGTAATGTTTTTATTTTTGTTTTTAAGTAAATTTGCATTTGCTTTTCACGATGTTGAAGTTGCAAATGAAGATGTAGCGGCTTTAGGTGGTTTGTGGACTCAAATATATGTGTATGAAGAGTATTGTGCCGATAATCAATACTACGAGGTAATATTAGACAGATTGCCGAACAGTCCTAGATTTGACAGATATTCTTCTGAATTAGAGCACTTAACAAACGATCAAGAACTTGCTTGGGAGAGAGGTGGGTTAGGAGCATCAGCTGTAATATCTGCTGGTGAAACTGACTGTGATACGATGGCTACAGTCATTTGGGAGTGGTTTGGAGAAAACTAATATCTAATCTTAGAAAAAGTAGCACAAATTTTTCTAAAATCTGCGCTACTGATTATTTTTTAGACTTCTTTCATGCTGAGCTTTACTTTACCCGCACGATCTACGTCGAGCACTTTAACTTGAACTTCTTGTCCTTCAGATAAAACATCAGAGACATTCTCGACTCTTTTTTGTGAAATTTGTGAGACATGGAGTAATCCGTCTCTTGCACCCATAAAGTTTACAAAAGCTCCAAACTCAACAATTTTTACAACTTTACCTGTGTAGACTTTTCCAACTTCAGGTTCTGCTACAATGTCTTCCACCATTTGTTTAGCTTTATTAATTGACTCTTCATTGCTGGATGCAATTTTTACAATTCCATCATCATTGACTTCTAGTTTTGCTCCAGAAACTTCGACTATGTTTTTAATTACTTTACCGCCTGAGCCAATAACATCTTTTATTTTAGCTTTATCAATAGTGATTGAGATTACTTGAGGAGCATGCTTAGAAAATTTTGTTCGAGCTTCTGGTAAGGCATCTGACATGACACCAATAATGTGTTTTCTTCCACCTGATGCTTGATTTAAAGCAATTTCCATAATTTCTTTAGTAATACTGGTAATCTTAATATCCATTTGAAGAGAAGTAATACCATCCATAGTACCAGCAACTTTGAAGTCCATATCTCCTAAGTGATCTTCATCACCTAAGATATCGCTAAGCACTACAAAGTCCTCGCCTTCTTTGATTAGACCCATCGCTATGCCACCAATATGTTTTTTAATTGGTACACCCGCTGCCATCAAAGCAAGGGATGAGCCACATACTGTAGCCATAGAACTAGAACCATTGGATTCAGTTATCTCAGATACTAATCTTAGTGTGTATGGGAAATCCTCTTTTTTTGGTAACATTGGATGAACTGCACGCCATGCTAGTTTTCCATGACCAATTTCTCTTCTACCAGTTGCTCCTACTCTTCCTACTTCTCCTACAGAGTAAGGAGGAAAATTATAATGCAACATAAAATGTTGTTTGTGCATAGGATCAAGAGAGTCAATCATTTGCTCATCATCGCCCGTTCCTAATGTGGTAACAACTAATGCTTGAGTTTCTCCACGAGTAAAGAGACTTGAACCATGAGCTCGAGGAAGAATGTCTAATTCACATGTAATTTGTCTTACTTCATCTAATTTTCTTCCATCAATACGGCTTTTATTTTTGATTATATCGCCTCGAACTACTTCTTTTTCTATATCTTTGATAATTGTTGTAGCGGCTAAAATCTGATCATCTTCAACGTTGTCGATAATAGAAGATCTGATCTCTGTAAGTTTTTGACTTCGCTCTTGTTTATCAACTAAACCGTATGCTTCACGAATAGGATCTGAAATTTTACTTTCAACGTCTTTTTGTAAACCTTCATAAAAATCAGGTAGGCTTGGGACTTCAAAAGTCTTAATTTCTGTTTTGCTTGCAAAGCTTTGAACTTCTTTAATAAATGTCTGATAAAAATCATGTCCAAACATTACTGCCTCTAGCATGATGTTCTCAGAGAGTTCTTGGGCTTCAGACTCAACCATTAGGACACCCTCTTCTGTTCCAGCTACAACAAGATCTAGTTCAGAGTTTTCCATATCTTGGATAGATGGATTTGCAACTAGCTTTCCATCTATATATCCAACTCTAGCAGAGCCCAAAGTACCTGCCACAGGAAGACCTGAAATCGCTAATGCTGCGCCAGTTGCATACATAGCAATAATATCAGGGTCAACAACGCTATCGTAAGATAGCACAGTTAATGTTACTTGAGTTTCATTTTTAAAGTTTTTGTGAAATAGAGGCCTAATAGGTCTATCAATTAAACGACTTGTTAATGTTTCTCTTTCAGTCGGTCTTGCCTCTCTTTTAAAAAAACCCCCCGGTATTTTACCTGAGGCATAATATTTTTCCTGATAGTTAACTGTTAATGGGAAAAAATCAATATCAGGTTTTTGTGTTTTTGCTGCACAAATATTAGCCATAACCATTGTTTCGCCACAGGTTACAACCACAGATGCGTCTGCTTGTTTTGCTATTCGATTTGTTTCTAGTGTAATTTGTTGGTTACCCAACTCAAATTTATGTTCTATTTTCATCTTCCTCTTTCTTTGTAGCTAATTAAAAATTATTTTTTTCTTAGCTTTAGTTTATCTGCTACTTCTGTGTACTTTCCTACATCCCTCTTCTTTAAATACGCCATCAATCTATTTCTTTTACCAACCATCATCAGCAGACCTCTTCGAGAATGAAAATCTTTCTTATGGATTTTGATATGTTCTGTTAACAGATTAATTTTTTTTGTGAGAAAAAAAATTTGGGACTCTGGTGAACCAGTGTCATTATCAGCACGAGCTATATCGTTTATTTGTATTTCCGACATCAATACTCCTTTCAAAGTAAACATCATCTGACCAGGATGTCGCCCAGTTCAAATGGTAATTAGATTGGTATGTAAATCATTTATACTTGAGAAATCAAGGATTTTTTCATAAGGAATAGCTTGATTTATATCAAAAGTCCCTATTTTCAATCTTTTAATCATACTTGCATAAGCTATATCACCTAGGGAATTTGCAAATTCTTCTGCGAATGCCCTCACATAAAATCCTGAATGGCAATTCAACTCAACTCTCATTTTTGAGCTATTAGAAGATAGAATTTTTAAACTTTGAACTGATACTTTTTTATAACGATCTTCTATAGCTTTATTATCTCTAGCGAGTTCATAAAAATTTTTACCATTTAATTTATGCGCAGAAAAGTCTGGTATTTTTTGTTGATATGTTCCTATGAACTTTTTTAAATGTGAAACTCTTTCATTTATATTATGCGAGGACGACTCCATTTTAAAGAATCTACCCTCTGAGTCTAAAGTATTTGTTGAAGCACCAAATCGTATCTCAACCTCATAGCTTTTTTTTTCTTGATGTATATTTGGTATTTTCTTCGTAGCTTTATTAATACCTACTAATAATAAACCAGAAGCTAAAGGGTCCAGAGTTCCAGCAAAGCCAATTTTTTTAAACGAATAACGAAATTTTAATTTTCTAATAACTCCAAATGACTCTATACCCTGTGGTTTATTTATTAATAACCATCCATCACTGTGAAAGTTTTCTTTTACCAAGATCTATAATTTATCTAGAAGTGATTGTACTTTTAAAGACTCTTGAAAAGATTCATCAAAAATTAAAGATATTTTTGGAGTATATTTACTTGTAAGAGTTCTTGCGATTAAACTTTGTATTTCTCTCAGATAAAGTTTATTAAATTCTTTAAAATCCTCCTCTGAAATATTATGAATAAGATAAATTTTTGCAAATCTTAGATCTTTGCTTACTCTAACTTCAGTTATTTCGAAACGAACAGTTGGAAATTTTAAAAGATAATCTTTTTGAGTTACGAGATATTCAGAGACAAGCCTTTTAATTGAAAGTTCAACTTTTTTGGTTCGAAAACTTGGCTTATTGTCCACACTATAATTCTTTTTGAACTTCCTTAGTTACATAAAATTCAATTTCATCCTTTTCCAAAATATCCGAGTAGTCTTTAAATGAAATACCACACTCATAATTTTCTCTAACCTCTTTGACATCATCTTTAAAACGCTTAAGGGTTCCAACTTCTCCTTCGTGTATGATTTTACCTTCTCTAACAAGCCTGATTTTAGCAGAATTTTGGACTATACCGTCAGTAACAAAGCAGCCTGCAATTGTACCAAACTTTGAGGATTTGAAAGTATCACGAACCTCGGCATGACCAATAATTTCCTCTTTAGTGTCTGGAGTGAGAAGACCAGAGAGCATTTTTTTCATATCATCAATTAATTCATAAATAATTGAATAATATCGTATATCTACTTTATCACGTTTTGCGATTGTTCGGGCTTGTGGGATAGCTCTGATATTAAAACCAATTACTAGCCCTTGTGCGGAACTCGCTAAACTCACATCACTTTCATTAATTGCACCAATAGCATTATGGACGACATTTATTTTAACTTCTTCATTACCGACTTTTTCTAGTGAGGAAACTATTGCTTCAAGAGATCCTTGAACATCTGCTTTGACAATGATTGGAAGTTTTTTCATATCTCCCTTTGATACATTAGCCATCATTTCTTCCAGTGATGATTTTTTAACTGCTTCTGTATTTTCTAATTTTTTTTGTTCTTTTACTTTTTCTGTAATATCTTTTGCGATATCCTCATTTGGCATAACATAAACTGTATCGCCTGCTTGCGGCACTGAGTCAAAACCTAATACTTCAATCGGCATTCCAGGACTAGCTGATTTAATCCTACTACCATTTTCATCGAGTAAAGCTCTAACTCTTCCATAAGATGAACCACATGTAAAATGATCACCCTCTTTAAAAGTTCCATTTTTTACTATGACAGTTGCAACAGGTCCTTTTCCCGTTTCAATTTTGGACTCAACTACAATTGCCTCAGCGAGTTTGTTATGTTCGACATTAAGATCTAGGATTTCTACTTGTAATAAAATGTTATCTAATAGTTTTTCTAGATTTGTTTTTTTAATTGCAGATATTTCAGTTTCTAATACATCTCCACTATAGCTTTCTACAACTACCTCGTGAGTTAACAAATCATTTCTAACAATGCTTGGATCAACATCTGGTAAGTCCATTTTATTAATAGCAAGAACAATAGGAACTTTTGCTGCTTTAGCATGTGAAATTGCTTCAATTGTTTGAGGTTTAACACTATCGTTGGCAGCAACTACTAGTACAACAAGATCTGTTAAATTGGCTCCCCTCGAGCGAATATTTGAGAAAGCTGCGTGACCAGGTGTATCCAAAAATGTAATGGGATTGTTTTTATGTTGAATTTGATACGCACCAATGTGTTGAGTAATTCCACCAGACTCTTTTGAAGTTACGTTTGTGTTTCTAAGTGCATCCAACAAAGATGTTTTACCATGATCAACATGGCCCATCACAGTTACAATTGGAGGTCTAGGCGAAATTTTAGATATTTTTGTTTTTTGGTGATTTGCAATTTCATCTTTTAAACTAATCGCCTCTTCTCTTTTCGGTGTATGACCTAATTCTGTAACTATAAGCTCAGCAGTGTCTCCATCTATGTATTGATTGGCCGTAGCCATAATTCCACTTTTCATAAGAGCTTTTACGACATCACCTGTTTTTTCTGACATTCTACTTGCTAATTCCTGCACAGAAATTTTTACAGGTATGTCAACTTCACGGACAATTTTTTGAGAGCTAGTTAAATTTGGTTTAAATTTTGTTTTTTGTTTTTCTCTATTTCTTTTAGTCTTTGCAAGACTGGGCATTTTTTCGTAGTCTGGTTCTTCATCTAAAAGATTATTAACTGAAATGGACGACAGTTTTTTTTGAAATGCTGTTGTATTGAGAGTAAGTTTTTTTCTGGGAGGAGCAGATGTTGTAGAGGTAGGCGTAGAAGATTTAGCCGAAGATGTATTTGTATTCTTTGTCTCTTTTGTCATTCAAAAAACTAGCTATTAAGATAAATCTCCCTAGCATCCATAATAATTTTTTCTGCAGCAGATTTTTCAACTCTTTTTTGTAGTATGCCGTCTCTGCCCACTAATTCATCAGTAGCTAAATCTGCAAGATCTTGACGTGAAAAGATATTGTTCTCAATCAATGTAGCTAAAATTTTATTATCAAACTCTGAAATTCCTTTTACATAATCATCTAGTTTTGAAGATTGAATTAATTTCTCAAGTTCTGCCTTCTCGTTTTCCATATACTGCGTTGCACGAGCATATATCTCGGCGGCAAGCTCATTATCAAAACCTTCAATTTTTTCTATATCTTGAATTGAAGCATTGGCAATTTTTTCAATACTTGTGTATCCCTCTACCGCCAATAATTGTGCAATCATATCTTCGAGATCAAGTTTTTCGGCGAAAAGAGAAGTGATTTTTTTAAATTCCTCTTGTCTTCTTTCTGCGTCTTCTTTTTCAGTTAGTATATCAATTTCAAGATTAGTAAGTATTGAAGCTAATTTTACATTTTGACCTCTTCTACCAATAGCAATACTTAACTGATCCTCAGGTAAGACTATCTCTACTCTATTTGAGTCTTCAAATTCATTAACCTTTGCGACTTGTGCGGGTGCAATGGCATTTTGAACATACATCGACTTAAGCTCTGACCAATTTACGATATCAATTTTTTCACCTTGTAATTCGTTAACAATAGCCTGAACTCTAGAACCTCTCATACCCACGCATGCCCCAACTGGATCGATAGACTTATCGTTCGCACGAACTGTAATCTTTCCTCTACTACCAGGATCTCTTGCAACAGATAAAATTTCTATTTGACCCTCATATATCTCAGGTACTTCCTGTTCAAATAATTTTGCCATAAATTGAGGGTGAGTTCTTGAAAGAAAAATTTGGTGTCCTTTGGCTTCTTCTTTTATATCGAAGAAATAAGCTCTAATGCGATCACCATTTTTAAAATTCTCTCTCGGAATGAGTTCATCTTTTCTCAGAAATCCCTCAGCTTTACCAAGATCAACAATAATATTCCCAAACTCAATTCTTTTTACAATACCCGACAAAACTTCTCCGACACGATCTTTAAAATCATTAAACTGTCTTCTTTTTTCAGCTTCTCTAACTCTGGAGTAAATAACTTGCCTTGCCATATTGGCTGTAACTCTTCCGAAGTTTACGGATGGTAAAGGAATTGTTATTTGTTTTCCAATTTCAGTATCAGCATCATATTTTTTAGCATGATCTAATAAAATTTGATTTGCCTGCAAAACAGGATCAATTTTTTCAACCACATCTTTAATATGAGATAAACTTATATTTCCTGTCATACGGTCAATAGATGCTTTAATGTTATTGTCCATTCCATATTTTGATTTTCCAATAATTTCAAAAGACTCCTCGAGAGCCTCCATTACTATATCCATTTCGATGCCCTTCTCTTGTGAGACGACTTCGGCAACTTTTAATATTTCTGTGTTATTTAGCATTATCTTTTCTAGTTAAAAAAAAAGGCGGGATAACCCACCTCCTCATCGTTGGTTAATAATTTTTAAGAACGCTAAAATAGAATAATTTATGATTTTTGTCTAAGGCTTTTTTCTCAAATTTGGTGTGCAAAGCATTGGAATCACTATATTTCCAACATTTAGGGCTAATATCTGGCATGGTGTATTTGAACTTTTTCATCAAGGCTAAAGCTTTAATAAAATAGTCACCGTGATCAGTAGCAAAACAAATAACTCCTTTTTTTTTTAGTTTTTTTGTGAGTTCTTTTACAAGTGTTTGGTTAACAGTTCTTCTTTTTTTATGCTTATTTTTGGGCCACGGATCTGGAAAGTATATTCTTATTTCCTGAAGATAATTGTTTGGTATGAATGGTAAAAGATCTTGAATATTTAAATGAAAGACTTGAAGATTTTTCAAATTATCATCAACAGAGTTTCTGATAGCTCTTAAAACTCCATCAGCAAAAATATCACAACCAATAAAGTTTATTTTTGAATATAGTTTTGCATCTTCACTGATTTTTTCTCCATCACCAATTCCAATTTCTAAAATTCTTGGTGTTTTGATTTTATTAAATAATATTTTATTTGGTTCTTTAAGAAATTTTGAGTATTGCTCAAGTCTTACAAATGACTTTCCTTTTTTTCTACCAAAGTATTTATTTTTTGATTCGAACATATAAAAAACTAACTAAAAACATTAAGAAAATCATAAGAGTAACTGAAAATAAAGTTGATGAACAATTTGGTTTATATTTATTAATTGGATATTGATAATAAAGATAACCTTTTTTGTTTGTTGGAATAGTCTCAATAATTTTGCCCGAGTAATCAACAACAGATGTAATACCTGAAGGAGTTGATCTTATGAGGGGTTTTTGGAATTCAACACTCCTTAGAAGAGAGTTAGCCAGATGCTGATGTGGTCCGTACCATTTACCGAACCAAGAGTCATTTGAAATTTGTATCACCATATCTGCATTACAAACCTCAGTATTAATTGATTTATAATTAAAAATAGACTCAAAACAAATCATTGGAACAGCGTTTATATTTTTAGGTAATTTTAAAATTTTTTGATTAGTTCCAGGAGTATAGTTCATTCCTAAATTTAAAAACTTGCTTACAAAAGGTTTTACAAAGGGAATGTATTCTCCAAATAAAACCAACTTTTGTTTATCATAAAAATCAATAATCTTTCCTTGATGATCGATGATATATAGACGATTAAATAATTGGTTTTCCTCGATAGCACTCGACCCAACTATTATTTTTTGATCCTCATTAATTAAAGAGGATAATCTGCTAAGAAGTCCATCCCTGTTATTCAAATCAATTGGTAATGAGCCTTCAGGCCAAATAATTAAATCTGCTTTTGGAGTATTGGTAAGAGCTTCTATGGTTAATTTTTCATATATTTCAAGGTTTCTTAGAACGTCAAATTCTACTAATGACTCATAAAGATTAGGTTGAATTAAAAGAATGTTCAGAGTTTCATTGTTTGTTTTTCTCACAATATTATTTTCAAAAAAACCAAATACATAAATTAAAACAAGCACTGATGATAAACTAAAAGTTACAACTTTATTTTTGCAATAAAGAAAATAAATAATTAAACCCACAATCAAATGGATAACTAATCCCAAACCATAAACGCCTAAAAATGGTAGTGACTTTAAGATCCAAATATTTTTGTAATATATAATTGCACTAGGATTCCAAGGGAAGCCTCCAAAAATAAATTCCTTTAGTATTTCTACTATAGATAAACCTAGTGGTAATAAGAAAATCTGTAATAATTTTTTTTTAAATGTAACTAAAATGAGAATTGTTGCTGAATAATGTAGGAATGCAATAAATATAGAGAGTACACCAACTAAAATAATACCTAAGAATAAATACCCAAAACCTCCTGAATAAAAGGACTGAGTAATCCAGCTTAATGTAATTATTTGAGTAAATAAGAAAAAATAAAATATGTTTTTTTTTGAAAAATTATTATTAGTTAGAATATTATAAAAAATGATTGAAAATGATAAGTAATAGAAAACAGATACTCCAAATGGAGGAAGAGAAAATACATAAACAATAGAAAAAATAATTATTAAGCTTATTGGCCTAGAGAAATATGGCAGTAGATTATTGAGATTTGACACCACTAACCACAACTTCAAGAATTTTTCTTGTTGATACCTTGTGAATGGTGAAAGATAATTTTTTATTTATAGTAAATTTTTCTTTTTTCTTTGGTATACGACCAGCTATATTAAATATGATACCGCCTATAGTTCCCACATCCTCTTTTAAATCATCTGGGATATTGACATCAAATTCTCTTTCAAAATCATCAACAAGCATTGCGGCATCCATAATTATATTATTGTTTTTTTGTCGAAACATTGGTGCTTCATCCTTATCGTGTTCGTCTTCAATCTCACCTACTATTTCTTCCACTAAGTCTTCGATGGTAACTAAACCAGTAACACTATTAAATTCATCCATAACTATTGCTAAATGGATGTTTTGTTTTTTCATTTTTTGAAGAAGATTAAAAACAGGTGTAGCAGAGGGAATATAAATGACCTCTCTTAACAAACTCTTAATATTGAAGGACTTATTATTGATTTTCTTGAATAAATCCTTGATATGAACCATTCCCAAGCAATGTTCTAAGTCCTTTTTTACGACTGGCATTCTTGAGTGAGCTTCTTTATTGATGATTTTAATGATGTTTTCTTTATCAATATTTTGATCAATAAAAATTATTTCACCTCTTGGAACCATTACATCATCAACAGTTTTTTTGTGAACCTTTAAAAGATTATTAAAGATTTTTTTTTCTTCATTCTTGGCAATCCCTGAACTATCTGAAGTCGCTGAGATAAGATCAATAATATCTTTTTTAAAATTCTCGTCTTGAATAAGCTCTTTGACTAATTTTATGGCTAAATTTTTTTTAATTTTCATGTACTTTTTTTAAACCTAATAATTTCATCAGTGTGTTTTCTAAAAATCTCATATTACTTCTCGATTGTTTATCGTAGTGATGATAACCAAATAAATGATGTAATCCATGACTCACTAGCATAAAAAAGTTTTGTTCGTTAATTTTTTTATTGCGATTTAAAATATAACTATCTGCAATAGCAATATCACCAGAAAAGTCTCCATCGGGGAAAGATAACACATCTGTGATTTTATTTTTATTTTTAAATTTTTTGTTCATGCTTTTAATTTCTTCATTAGAAACTATTTTTATTGTCAGTTGTGTTTGATGATCAGCTTGGTGGATTGTTTGAAAATATTCTGACAACTTTTTTAGCTTTTCCTTGGAGGATTTTAGAAATTGCTCTAAATTCTTATCTCCAATTATCTCAATCACAAATTTTTTATTACTAATCCTCAAAATTACTTATCGTAAGCATTAATTATTTTTTCTACTAATGTATGTCTGCATACATCACTACTATTTAAATGAACAAACCCGATGTCTTTAACTTTTTCTAATTTTTCCATTGCATCCTGCATTCCACTTTTTGCATTATCGGGTAAATCTTTTTGACTTAAATCTCCCGTGATAACCATTTTTGAGTTTTGTCCTAGCCTAGTTAAGAACATTTTCATCTGTGTTGATAAAGTGTTTTGTGCTTCGTCTAAAATGATAAAGGATTTATTTAAAGTTCTTCCTCTCATAAAGGCAAGAGGAGCTATTTCTATTAGATTATTTACCATTTTTCGGTCAATTTCTTCACCTGGCATCATCTCATACAAGGCATCGTAGAGTGGTCGTAAATAGGGGTCAATTTTCTCTTTCATATCTCCAGGTAAAAAGCCTAATCGTTCACCCGCCTCAACTGCTGGTCTTGATAATATTAATCGATTAATTTTTCCTTCTACAAAAAGACTAACTGCGTATGCAACAGCTAAGTACGTTTTTCCTGTTCCCGCTGGACCAACAGCAAAAACGACATCTTTTGATCTCATTTCTTTTAAAAAGAGCTCTTGGTTTTTGGTCTTTGGATAAATTGTTTTTAATTTTGTATTAATTTGGAATTTCTGATCTTGTTCGATTTGTTCTTTTATATATGTAGGTTTTGCTAAATCAATATTGTTTTCTATTTCTTCTGCAGAAATATCGTTATTCTTCAATTTTTGATATAAGCCTTGAATAATAAAGTAGGCTTTTTCAACTGGATCTCTATTACCTTTTATAGATAGAAGGTTGCCTCTTGTGTATAGCTTTACTTTAAATTTATTCTCTAAAACCTTTAAATTTTTATCGTGGTAACCAAATAGGCTTGATAGAAATTGATTATCCTCAAACTCGAGTTGTTTTTGATGGGAAGAAATATTTACAGGACTCAACTAAATTTTTTCTCCTAATAATGAGTGTGTTAAAACCTCTTTGATTTGCACAGGAATTATTTGACCTATTATTTCTTTATCACCCTGCAGGGCTACACTTTGATTAAATTGTGACTTGCCTTTGATTTGTCCTGAGTGTTTACCAGCACCATCAATTAATACTTGCACCGTCTTTTTTACAAATTGGTTGTTGTATTCAATTTGTTGTTCATTGAGTAAATCTTGTGTTATCTTTAATCGCTCATTGAGAATTACTTGATCTATTTCTTCACGATCAGCCGCAGGCGTACCTGGTCTTGGGCTGTACTTAAAAGAGTAAGAATTCATGTATTTAACTCTTTCAATTAGATCGATTGTGTCTTCAAAATCTTTGTCTGTTTCTCCAGGAAAACCAATAATAAAGTCCGAGGAAAGTGCTATATCGGGTTTTACTTTTCTGACCTTTTCGATGATTTCAAAATAATAATCCCTAGTATGTTTTCTATTCATTAATTTTAAAACTTTGTCAGAACCTGATTGAACAGGAAGATGAAGATAGGGCATAAGTTTTGAGTTTTCACCATGAAGGGAAATCAGGTCATCAGTCATATTCACAGGGTGACTTGTAGAATAGGTAATTCTTTCAACTCCATCTATTAAACTAATACTGTTAATAAGAGATGCTAGATTATTTGATTGACCTTGAGTGTCTAGACCATGATAGGCGTTAACATTTTGACCTAAAAGTGTGAATTCCACCACCCCCTGATCAATTAAAGATTTAACCTCATCAGAGATTTCCTTAACTGTTCTTGAATATTCTGACCCTCTTGTATAAGGAACAACGCAGAAATGACAAAACTTATCACAGCCTTCTTGGATAGTCACAAATGCAGATTTATTCGATGTATTCGTTTTAATATGATTGAGTGTGTCAAATTTTTCATTCACATCAAATTCAGTGATAGAGGTTTTTGGTAAATTATTTTTATCTAAAAATTTATTTAATGACTGAATGGATTGTGGTCCGATCACTAAGTCCACGTAGGGTGCCCTTTTTTGAATTAATTCACCTTCAGCTTGAGCTACACAACCGGCAACAATAACTTTTTGGTCTTCTTTTCCTTTTTTATGAATTTTTCCTAAATCTGAAAATGTTTTTTCTGTTGCCTTTTCACGGATGTGGCAAGTATTTAAAACTACATAGTCTGCATTTTGAAAGTCATCTGTTTGATTAATATTATGCGATAGAAAAATATCTTTCATTTTATCAGAATCATAAACATTCATCTGACAACCAAATGTTCTAATATAAAATTTCTTATTTGATGGCATTAAGGGATTTTGCAAACAAAATTGCGTCTTGCGTATTTGGAGCGTTTATAGACTTACTCCGATAATAGTTTTTTCTTTCATTGTAGGCTTTATAGCCTAATTTTTCATAAAGTTTAATAGCAAATTTATTAATAGCACTCGCTTCCAGAAAGATTTTAAATGATTTTCCAGTACTTTTGAGTTGTTTTTCAAGCTCTTCTAAAATCATTCTTCCCAACCCTTGGTTTCTAAATTCAGGCAAAACAGCAATATGTAAAATTTCAAATTCACTGACCTTTTGATCTTGATATAAAAAATGTCCTATCAAAGCACCTTTGACGTTAGTTTGATCTAGAAGATAAATATTAAAACTTGTTTCTTTATTGAGGTGAAGCTCAATATCTTTTTCACTCCAATTAATCTCTAGTTGGTCTTTATGATTGATAATCCAATTTTTAGAATCAGATAGAGTATGTGTAAAGTTCAAGCCACAATATTATCATAAAAAACCTTGGAACACTCATACCAGTTAAATTTTTTTGTATATTCTTGACATTTTTTTCGATCGATAGTCAAACAATTCAAAACATTATCTTTTAAGTTATCACCAATAAAACCGTTGACCCCATTAACAATAATATCTTTAGGACCTGTTACATCATAAGCAGCGACTGGTGTGCCGGTTGCATTTGCCTCAGTTACCACATTTCCAAAGGTATCAGTCTTGCTAGGGAAAACCATTACATCTGAACTAGCATAGTAATTCACTAAATTCTGGCCAAACTGGTAACCAACAAATTTTATATCTGTATATTTTTTTTTTAGTTTATTTAACTGTGGTCCATCGCCAACGACAACTTTAGTACCTTCTAAATCTAAATCTAAAAAAGCTTGAATATTTTTTTCAGTAGCCACTCGACCGATATAAGAAAATATTGGTCCTGGGCCTAAGTCTAATTTTTGATAGTTGCCAAATTTTTGATGATCGACACCCCTTGACCAAACAACGGTATTTTTAAAATTCATATTAATTAATTCGGCCTGCATGGATGGGGTAGGAACAAGAACTTTTTTCGCTTTATTGTGAAAATGCTTTATGAAGAAATAAAAGAAACTTGCGGGTATTTTTATACGTTGTTGAATATACTCAGGGAAACGAGTATGAAATGAAGTTGTAAAAATAATTTTTTCTGAAAGACATATTTTTCTGGCCAAAAAACCTAGGGGGCCCTCTGTAGCAATGTGAATATGATCAGGATTGATCTGATCCATCATATTTTTCAATGTTTTTTTGCGAGTAATCACAACTTTAATCTCATTATACGAAGGAAGGCCAAAGCGAACTTTAAATAACTCAGGGTGTATTACTTCTACCTGCATACCCATTTTTTCCAATTCCGGTATGGTATTCAGATAAGAACGGACGACGCCGTTTACCTGAGGTTTCCATGCATCTGTTACTAATAATAATTTCAAGCTACAGATACCTTATTAAGAGTTTGTTTTTCTAAAGACTGGATTTTTTTTTCATTCCAAAAGACTAACTCCAAGTTGCCTTTAAAGTCCTCAACCATTGCACTACAGCTATCTACCCAATCTCCTAGATTATGATATGTCTTGTCACCAATTTTTTTTATTTGGGGATGGTGAATATGACCACAAACAATTCCATCACAATTATTTTTTTTTATTCTCTCAAGACATGCATTTTCAAAATTTTCAATATATCGTTGAGCATCTTTTACTCGTGTTTTTAAATATCCTGATAAAGACCAATACGAAAGACCAAGTTTTCTTCGACAGAAATTTAAAATATTATTAAACCAAACAGAGTAGTCATAAAGGACGGCACCTATCTTTGCTAACCATTTTGAATTTAGAACTATTCCATCAAATTCATGCCCATGCATTAAGAGAAGTCTTTTATTGTTCGCTGTTGTATGAATTCTATTTTTTCGAACTTTAATGTTTGCAAATGAAAAACCACAATAATCTGAAAAAACTTCATCATGGTTTCCAGGTATATAATAGACTTTGGTACCTGAGCGTGCTTTTCGTAAAACTTTTTGTATGAAAGTATTAAAATCAGGATTCCAAAACCAATTTTTTTTTAGACGCCATCCGTCTATAATATCTCCAAGTAAATAAAGATGATCACAATCATTATATTTTAAAAAGTGTAAGAGCTCCTTTACTTTTGAAGCACGTATGCCAATATGAATGTCTGAAATAAATATAGATCGATGTTTTTTGATTTGCATAGAATCTAAAAATAGATATATCTACGATTGATAGTATTGAGGATTGTTAAAGTTTTATTAAATGGACTCTTCACAAAAGCTTTATATTAGAAAAAATTCTAAAATTCATGCATCTGGTCTTTTTGCAAAAGCTGATATCAGTGCTGGCACTAGAATCATTGAATATCGCGGGTTAAAGATAACTAAAGCTCAATCCGACAAGATTGCTGATGTTCACATAGAGGCAAACAAAAGGGCTAAAACAGTCGGGTCTGTTTACATTTTTACACTGAATCAAAAATACGACATCAATGGAAAAGTAACATGGAATTTAGCAAAATATATTAATCATTCCTGCGACCCTAATTGTGAAACTGATATCATCAAAGGAAAAATATGGATTAGCGCAATTAAAGATATTAAGAAAGGCGAGGAGCTGTCCTACGACTATGGATATGACATGTTTTGTTTCGAGGATCACCCGTGTCGATGTGGGTCTCAAAACTGTATTGGATATATTGTTCGAAGCAATCTTAGATGGAGAGTTAAAAAAAGGTTAATTGAAAATAAAAAGTCAAGATTTAACAAAAACTTCACATAAGTAGTTAAACTTCAGATATGGATTTTAAAAATAAAAATATAGTAGATGCTTTTTGGTGTTCAATTGAAGGCCTAAAAATTCTCCTTCAAGAAAAAGCAGCAAGAAGAGAGCTATTATTGCTTCCCTTGTCTGCTCTATACATCGTAATTTTTCAACCGGCTCTTTTGTTCATACTTTGGCTGATAATTTTACCTTTGCTCATACTTAGTATTGAGGCTCTAAACACTGCAATAGAATATACCTGTGATAAAATTACTATGGATAAGTCAAACAAAATAAAGAAAGCTAAAGATTTGGGCTCTGCTGCAATTTTTTTATCTCTAACAGCCTATGGAATAGTTTTATTCTTAGGTTTATTTAATTAATTTGGGAAGATTGACATGATTTTTCTACAAGTAGAGGAGGTCTATGTTTCAATCACAGGGGAAATGCCAATCTTCCACCTAATAAAATAATCATTTATATTAAATTAAAGTTAAATTTAGATTAAATTTCCAATTTCTTTTATTTGATCGATATTTAATAAGTTGTTTTGCTTATAATTTTGAACTAGTGCAAGACATCTTTTTTTAAGAACATTGAATACTTTTAAAAATTCTATCTCAACTTCCTCTTCAGTGCCTTTAAATTTTGCAGGATCAGCTACACCCCAATGTGCCTTTAATGTATTTTTGAGATACAGGGGGCAAGTTTCTCCAGCTGCATTATCACACACAGTAATAACCAAATCAAAATTAATATCTGAAAAATCATTCCATGATTGACTTTTAAAATTGTCTAGGAAAATTTTATTTTTTTCTAATGTTTTGATACTTAATGGATGCACATATCCTGCAGGGTGGCTTCCTGCACTATAAGCATTAAAAAAGTCTTTACCATAATGGTTTAAAAGCCCCTCTGTTATAATTGATCGACAAGAGTTACCTGTACAAAGTACAAGAATTTTAATCATTTTAATTTTCTGAATCGATAGAGTAGCCAGCGGATCTAACTGTTCGAATGAAATCTTTTTCTCCTGGTAAATTCAGCTCTTTTCTGAGTCTTCTTATGTGAACATCAACTGTTCTAGGTTCAACGTAAGCGTCATTTAACCAAACATTATCCAATAGTTGCTGCCTAGAATAGACTCTACCTTTATTTTCAATAAAAAATTTTAAAAGATTAAATTCAGTCGGTCCTAAATTTAATTTTCTCTCACCCCTTGATACCCTTCTGTTGGTAAGATTAATGTTAATATCATGAAACTTGAGTGAGTCGTTCTCTTCTCTTGCTTTTGTTCTTTTAAGTAATGATTTAATTCTAGCAAGGATCTCACTTGGAAGAAAAGGTTTGGTTACATAATCCTCCACACCTAATTCAAAACCTCTAATTTTATCATCCTCTTGACCTTTAGCTGTTAACATTATAATTGGAATTTTTTTTAGATTATCTTTTCTTTTAATTCTCTTTAAAACTTCAATGCCCGATATATTTGGTAGCATCCAATCTAATAAAATTAAATCAGGCAGCCAATGTTCGATCTCTTGGATTGCAGATTCTCCGTCGTATGAAAATTTTATTTGGTAGTTTTGTTGTTCTAAATGAAATCCAATTAATTCTGAGATTGGTTTTTCATCCTCTACAACTAAAATCTTGTCTGTCATTCAAAATCAGATTTTTTTAAATCAATATAATGACCTGTAATGTTAAAAATGACCTCTTCAGCTATGTTAGTAGCATGATCACCTATTCTTTCTAAGGACTTTGCAATTAAAATTGGCTTAGTGCCTTCATCAACAACACTTGTTTCTTTATTGTGCATTCTTTCTATTAAATCAGATAATAAAGATTTGTACTGCCTGTCAATTTCTGCATCTTGATTCCATGAGATCCTTGCCTGTACCTCATCTTTTTTAAAAAAACTCTCAAGTGTTTGATTAACCATTTTTTGGACACCTTTACCTAAATTATGCATTTGGTCCGTTAAATCCTCGTCAAATGAAGAAGAAATTGAAATAGCTCTTTTTGCTAAATTTCTAGAGTGATCTCCCATTCTCTCAAGCTCTTTTGAAACTTTGAGGGCAGTGAAAACTAGTCTTAAATCACTGGCAACGGGTCTATGTAAAGTCATAATTTCGAAACTTAAATCCCTAACATCTCTTTCCACTTCATCAACTTGTTCATCAAGATTCTGTGTTGTCTGTGCATCAGATGAGTCTTTAGATTTAATAACATTTACTGCAATTTCAATTTGTTTCTCAACAATATTACTCATTTTAATTAAATTATCTGTAAGATGATTTAACTTTTGTTCAAAGTTTTTATCTGTGTGTGCTGTTTCCATTTTAACCAAACCTTCCAGTTATGTAGTCATTTGTTTGTTCTTTATCAGGTTTTGTAAATATCTTACCAGTTTCTCCATATTCGACAAGGTTACCTAAATGAAAAAACGCAGTTTTAGATGATACTCGTGATGCTTGAGACATAGAATGAGTTACTATAATAATTGTGTAATTTTCTTTCAATTCGTTAATTAAATCTTCTATTTTTGCGGTTGCTATTGGATCTAATGCAGAACAAGGTTCGTCCATCAAAATGATTTCCGGTCTTATAGCAATCGCTCTTGCAATGCACAATCTTTGCTGTTGTCCTCCTGATAAACCGGTAGCAATATCATCCATTCTATCTTTTACCTCTTCATAAAGACCCGCTCTGTGAAGTGAGTCTTTTACTATTTCATCTAATTCATTTTGAGAAGAAGCAATACCATGAATTTTTGGTCCGTAGGCAACATTTTCATAAATAGTTTTTGGAAAAGGATTGGGTTTTTGAAAAACCATTCCAACTTTTTCGCGAAGAGTTTCTACCTGTATATCAGGGCTATATATATCAACATTGCCATTCAACAAAAACTTACCTTTAACATTACAAATATCTATTACATCATTCATACGGTTTAAACATCGCAAAAATGTCGACTTACCACAACCTGAGGGTCCTATAAGAGAAGTTACTTCATTTTTTGGAAAATTAAGAGCAACGTTATTGATTGCCATTTTTTTTCCATAGTGGACATATACCTCACTTGTTTGCAAAGCATAATTGCTGTTTTGATCTACCATTTCACCTCCAATTTTCTTCTTACCAACACTGCCACAGTATTCATTATAATCAAAAAAGATAAAAGTAGCATTATTCCTGCAGATGTTTTTTCGAGGAAACCTCTTTCAGCGCTCTCAGACCATAGATATATTTGTGAAGGAAGACCAGTGGCAGGGTCGAATGCCCCTCCCGGTATTTCCATCACAAAAGCAACCATACCTACCAATAATAAAGGGGCTGTCTCACCCAAAGCTTGTGCCATTCCAATAATTGTTCCAGTAAGAGTACCTGGCAAAGATAAAGGGATTACATGATGAAATACAGTTTGCATTTTAGTAGCCCCCACAGCAAGTGCTCCCTCTCTAATTGAAGGGGGGACGCCTCTGAGCGATGCCCTAGATGCTATAATAATTGTTGGTAAAGTCATAAAACCTAAAACTAATCCTCCAACTAAAGGGACTTGATATGGCATCCCAAAAACTCCAATTAGCATACCTAAGCCTAAAAGTCCGTAAACAATAGAGGGAACCGCCGCAAGGTTATTTATATTTACTTCAATAATGTCAGTTATTTTTCCTGGTTTAACAAATTCCTCTAAGTACACAGAAGCCAAAAGTCCGATTGGAAAAGCAAAACTAAAACAGATCAATAAAGCATAAAAAGACCCCATAAGTGCTCCAAGTATTCCGGCTGTTTCTGGATCTCTTGAGTCTCCATTTGTGAAAAACCAAAAATTGAATGTCTTAGACATTTTACCTTTGGAGTCTAAAGAGTCTAAGATAGAAAGTTGATAATCATTTATTTTTCGTTGTGCTTCGGGAACATTTCTTGGATAGTTTCCTTTGACAATTTGGTCAAGATCTGATGAGGCAGATATATCTAAATTGACAGTTTTTCCAATTACATTTGGATTGTTTGCAATATAATCTCTCAGCTGATAATCAAATTTTCTTGTGTACATTTCTCTGACTTTAATAAAATTTTCTTCATCTAATCCAGGATGGTTTTGGTTAATCACTTGATCAGCAAGATCAACATAAGATGCTTTCATTATTTCTTTTTTGGAGGAGTTACTAGAAACCTCTATAAAATTTGGGTCAAAATAAACATCAGCATTAATAGTTGTTCTAACAAAAGCACCACTGCCGGTAGAAAAAATTTTATACATTAAAATAAGCACGAAGAACAAAGAGAGAGTCATCGCAAACATTCCATAAAATTTGAAACGTTTCTCTGCTGCAAGTCTCTTTTCTAAACTACTCATATTTTTCTCTGTACTTTTTTACTATTGTTATAGCAGCAATATTAAGAATTAATGTCATTACAAATAAAGTTAGGCCTAAAGCAAAAGCAACTAAGGTTTTTGGATTATCAAACTCGACATCTCCTATCAAACTTGTAACAATCTGTGTTGTTATTGTAGTCGCTGGCTCCAAGGGATTAAAAGTAAGATTTGCTCTTAGGCTGGCGGCCATAACGACAATCATTGTCTCACCTATTGCCCTAGATATAGCTAATAAAAATGAGCCCATTATTCCAGCTAGAGCTGCTGGTAAAATTACTTTTTTAATAGTTTCTGATTTAGTTGCTCCAATTGCATAAGAACCCTCTCTTAAAGATTGAGGAACTGCTTTTATGACATCGTCACTAAGAGAGGAAACAAAAGGTATGATCATAACACCCATCGCTAAACCTGCAGCTAGAGCACTTTCAGCGGACACCGGTAATCCAACGCCTTCACCGACATCTTTTATGAAAGGTGCCAGTGATAAAGCAGCAAAAAATCCATAAACAACTGTGGGTATGCCAGCAAGAATTTCAATTATTGGTTTAGCTATATCTCTTACTTTTGATGACGCATACTCTGCTAAATAAATTGCTGTTAGCAGTCCTAAAGGAACAGCGACTAACATGGCAACAGATGCAATTAAAAGCGTTCCGGTAAGCAAAGGTACAAAACCAAAAGCCTCTTTTAAAGCCTCTTGATCGAAGCCTTCTGATGCATTGATAACAAAAGCTCTATTGGGATTCCATGCCGTATTAAAGAAAAAGTCCATAAAATTTACGTACCGAAAAAAATTAATGGCCTCGAAAACAAGAGAAAAGAAGATTCCAAAAGTAATGAATATTGCAATATAAGAACTGCCCTTGATAACATATGAAATTATTTTCTCAACAATTGGCTGTGCATTTAGTTTTCCTGATATTGATTTCGTAGCCAAAAATCCTAAAAGCACAGGTAGAATAATAAATAGAGTTAAATTCGACCATCCGTAGATCTTGTCAAAATTTGCTAAATTTTTTGCTGCAATTATCTCACTCTCACTGGCCATTTTTAAAATTGATTTATCGCCTACGGTCAAATCAATTTCTGATAAATTAACAATTATAGATAGGTTGCTAATCTTATTCATAATTAAACCGAATTTTCCAGAGCTCCATGTAGCGACATCTGGAAATAACACAGGGGACATTACAAACATCTCTTGAAAGTTTGATTTAAAAATAAGTAAAAAGAACCAAATAATTATTGCTGGAAAAAAAACTAAAAGGACAACGTAATATCCATAATAATCTGGAAGAGAGGAAAGATTTTCATTTTTTTTAAATTTTAGGCTTAATGCTCTTTTTTTACCATAGAAGTAAAAAGAGTAAGAAAGTATAAAAACAAAAACAAGTGATAAATAAAGCATACTGTCCTATTCCTCTATAAACTGATTTTGTCTTAGGGGCAAGAAATCTTGCCCCTAAAAATAAGATAATTAATTAATGCTTACTTACAAAGTCCGCTTGAAAAAGCGTAACCAGCATCTTTTAATGGATGTTTTTTTTCAGCACATGCTGCAATATCAAATCCCATTGCATCTAAGCTGTCAGTAACGTTTCTTACTCTATTGATAAGGTCTGGTACCATAGGTGCAGCACCAATTTTTGTTAGGTAACCGTTATCACCAATTGCTTCATCACTTACCATCATTTGTGCAAACTCCTGAATGCCAGGTACAACCCCGATGTGATCTGCTTTTAAGTATATGAAAAGAGGTCTTGCCATTGGATACTCATAAGTTGCAATGGATTCAGCAGATGGTACTACTCCCTCAACAGTAGATGGTTGTAATTTATCTCCGTTGTCTTTTAGATAAGAATAACCAAAGTAACCAAAACGTTCTGGATCCTCAACTAGTTTTTGAACAATAAGAGTGTCATTCTCACCCATCTCGATGATTTTTCCATCTTCTCTGTAATCAGTACATCCATCGTCACTGCCAGTTACTGCTTCTAATGTACATCCAGCTTCCATTACTTTACCATCAAATGCATCTCTTGTTCCTGAGGTTGGAGGAGCTACTAATACTTCAATTTTATATGCAGGAAGGCTTGGGTTAATTTCGTTCCAAGTTTGATATGGATTTTCGACCACTTCACCATCAACAACAACTTTTGCAGCCATAGCTGTAAAGATTTCTTCTCTTGTTAGAGAAAAAGGTTCTGCTTCGTTGGAGTGAGAAAAAGTAATACCGTCATTAGCCCACATCACTTCAATTACGTTTGTTACACCGGCTTCAAGACATAATTTAGCTTCTTTAGCTTTCATTGGTCGTGACGCTCCAGTAATATCTGGAAATTCAACTCCCACACCAGCACAAAATGCTTTCATTCCACCACCAGTTCCAATTGGATTGTAAGTGGGGGTTTTAAAACCTGACTCGCCGAGTCTTTGTGCGTTTACTGTTCCATATGGGTATACTGTTGATGAGCCAACAATATTAATTTGATCTCTTGCAAAAGTTTCAGCAGAGAAAAGTACGCTTACTGCTAGAGCAAGAAAAGTTAACATAGATTTTTTCATAGTTAAGTTCCTTTATGTTGTTTAAATTGAGCTAAAAATATCCATTAGAAGTAAATCTTATGTTACAAATATGTTAAAGTTTTATTAAGCATGCTTTGGAATTGTGATTAAAAACTCTGAGCCTTTTCCAACTTCACTTTTTATGTCAATAAAACCCATGTTTTTATTCAAAATATGTTTCACAATTGAAAGGCCTAATCCAGTACCACCAACCTCTTTGGATCGAGCACTGTCCACTCTGTAAAATCTCTCGGTAAGCCTTGAGATGTGCTCTTCTGCAATGCCTATGCCATTATCCTTGAAGGAAATTTCGACATATTCAGTCATATTGCTAGTATTCATTTTTTCACGAGCTTTAATTAAAATTTTAGCACCATCTTTTGAATATTTAACAGCGTTGTTAACGATATTGACAACCACTTGAATAAATTCTTCATGAGGACATCCAACTAAAAGAGATTGGTCTAAATTAATATCAACATTTATTTTTTTCTTTAAAATTTTTGACTCCAATGAGTTTATTCCAATTTTAACGGTATTTAATAAATTACAAAATTGGTCATTCTCATTAGTTTTTTTATTCTCGATGGAACTTAAACTTAATAGATCATCAATCAAAGAGTTCATTCGATTTGACTGATCTTGAATAATTGAAATAAATTTTTTTTTATTTTTTTCATCGTCAACAGTTAAAAGTGTTTCTAAATATCCTATTATTGAAGAGAGTGGAGTTTTTAATTCGTGACTTACATTAGCTACGAAGTCAGTTCTTACCATCTCAAGATTTTTAATTGCAGTAATGTCTTTAAAAGCAACGCAAAAAAAATCGTTAATTGGAAATCCTGTAACGTCGTAATATCGGTCATTTGGTATTAATCTGTTCCACTCAAAATTTTTTTTTGATTTAGTTTTAAGTGCGTTACTTAGATTTTCAGACAAAGATAAGTCTCTTAAACCTATTTTAAGGTTATCTGCATTTTCTAAATTAAATGTCTCTTTGAAAATATTATTAACGAATATGATATTATAATCGTAATCTATAATAACTATTGAGAGGTCTAAGGAGTTAAGAATGTCTTGATACTCCAAACTTTGTTTGTCACCAACTTCGATGCGTCTTTCTTTGTCTAAAAGAGTCTCTTCTAAAATATTTCGGACTTTTGTAAATAACATATTGTCAGATTTTCTTAGGTCAAAAGTTTTTTTTTCAAGATAGCTCTCAAAGAAATAATAAGAAATGAAATAAACTAAACTCTGAGAAATAATTGATATTAAAAAAATATTAATTGAAGTACTAAAAAACAAAAATAAGTTTAATGAGAGAACAGCAATAGAAAATACAAATAACATTTTATTGTTTTTCTATTTTTTTATAGACCTTTTTGGCAGCAGTGCCTCTCCCTGAGAGACTAGGGTTGGTCATAAAATATTTATGTGAGTCTATTTTTAGTTTAGAGTTTATTTTTTGATAATTTCCATCTGAGTCGAGTATCCAAGTATTTTGATTATCGTTAATGGCAGTGTACATAATTTGATATAAAATTTGTTCGTGAACAGTTTTGTTATCGATAGGAACTAATGTTTCCACGCGCCTGTCAAAATTTCTAGTCATCCAGTCAGCAGATGAAATATAAATTTTTGCTTTTTTACTGGGTAGTTTATTGCCTTTTCCGAAACAAACTACACGTGAATGCTCTAAAAATCTTCCTACAATACTTTTAACTTCTATGTTTTCTGACATTCCTTTAACACCAGGAACTAAGCAGCAGATACCTCTAATTAAACAAGTAATTTTCACTCCTGCTTTAGATGCTTCGTAAAGTTTGTTAATTATTTCTTGATCAACTAAATTATTCATCTTGATCCATATGTTAGCTGGCTTTTTAATTTTTGATAAACCTATTTCGTAGTCAATATGTTCGTATATTTTTTGTCTTAAGTTATATGGAGAGAAAGATATTCGTTTAAAATCTTTTGCCATGTTGTAACTACTCATATAATGAAATAATTTTATAGCATCAGATGCTAGATCTTTATTACAAGTAAAAAATGATAGATCTGTATAAACCTTTGCTGTTTGAGGATGATAGTTACCAGTACCATAGTGAACGTAATGGACTAAATTTTTTTTTTCTCTTCTAGTAACTAAGGAAACTTTTGCATGAATTTTTAGATTTAAAAAACCATACACTACTTGAACTCCAGCTTTTTCCAAATTTGATGCCCACTGTAGATTTTTTTCTTCATCAAACCTTGCTTTTAACTCAACAACTGCTGTTACAGATTTACCAGCATCAGCAGCACGAATGAGTGCATCAATGATTGGCGATTGATCGCTAGTACGATACAAAGTTTGCTTAATTGCCACAACGTTTTTGTCGTTTGATGCTTGATCTAAAAAACTAACAACAACATTAAAAGACTCAAAAGGGTGGTGTACAACTAAATCCTTTTTTTTGATTGCTGCAAAACAATCACCGCCAAAATCATTTATTCGCTGTGGGAAACGAGGTTTAAATTTTTTATAATTTAAATTCTTGTTTTTTATATTTCCAAAGACTTCTGATAATTGGTCGAACCCCAGTAGATCTTCGTATTCAAAAATTTCATTTTCAGATACATTCAACTCGTTAATGATGAATGATTTAAAATTATTATTAAGACTTTTTTGAACATCTAATCTGATTACCTGTCCTCTTTTTCTTTCCCTGACAAGTTTTTTAAACTCTCTGATAAGATCGTCTGCCTCCTCCAAAACCTCTAAATCACTGTCCCTTATTACGCGAAATAGATTTGTATCAATAACATCAAAATCATGAAATACATCCCCAACATAATTGTTAATTATTGACTCTACGGGATAAAAATAAATACCCTGTTTATCAATAATTTTAAGAAAGCGTTGTTTTAAATCTGATACTCTCATAACTGAGATAAATTCTTTTTTTGATTTTTTATTTTTAATTTTAGCGATAAGACACAAACTTAAATTTGGTATAAAGGGCAAAGGGTGTGTGCTATCAACTGTAATTGGTGTCAGAATCGAAATAATTTCATTCAAATAATAATTTTTTATGTGGGACAAATGTTTTTTTAAAAACTTATCTCTTAAAATATAGATTTTATTTTTTTTTAATTCTTTTTCAATTTGACCATACGATTCATTTTGCCTTTTAATCAAACCTCTTGTTAATGAGTCAACAATTTTAATTTGATCCTCAATCTTCATTCCATCAAAACTTTTTTTATTAGGAGTGAGTTTTAACTGTTCAATTAATCCAGCCACTCTTACTGAAAAAAATTCATCTAAGTTTGATGCAGCAATACTTATAAAATTTAGTCGTTCTAAAATTGGGACGTTTTTATCATAGGATAATTCATTTACTCTCTCATTAAATTTTAGCCAGGATATTTCTCTATTAAAATACTTATTCATTCTTGTAATTATAACTTTTAAGTCTTTTTACTAATTGTAGTTCTTTAATTTCACCAGTATTTTTTTTTATCTCACTCCAGGAATTAATATATAGATTAATCTCGCAAAATGCACATGTTGGAAATTTTATTATTTTATCTTTTGCAATATAGTTAATTAAATCAATCAAAGCTGGATTATGACCTACTATCATTAAATTTTTGTTAATTTTAATTTTTTTTATCCATTTAATTAAATCGTTAAAGTTGAAAGTATATAGTTCACTTTCAAAATTAACTTTAATTGAGTCTTTAAATATTTTTTTGCAAGTCTCTTGTGTTCTTTTTGAATTCGATGAAAAAATTGAGATATCTTTAAAATTTAGTTTTTTAAAAATATGCGTTGCCATTACTTTGCAACTAAAAATCCCCCTCTCAGATAATGGTCTTTCATGATCGTCTAATTCTAAATTTTTCCAAGAGGATTTAGCGTGACGTAATAAAAATAGTTTTTTTTCAATCATCTGTTAAATATATGCAATATAATATGCTTAATAAAAAAGATTCTATTGCAGTAATAGATATAGGGTCAAATTCAGTAAGATTGTGTGTATTTAGGGGCAATATGAGAAGCCCTGATGTGCTCTATAATAAAAAATTTTTTTGTGGGTTAGGTGAATACCTTCCAAAAACAAAATTGATCAGCAAAGAGGCTGAAAAAAAATGTATCAACTCAATAATTTTTTTTAACTCAATAATTGAAGAAATAAAACCTAACCACTCTGTCGCTTTGTGTACTGCAGCAATTCGAAATGCTTCTAACAAAAAACAAATTACAAATAAGATACAAAAAGTTTTTAAGGGAAAAGTTTTAACTTTATCTGGAAGACAAGAGGCCTCCTATGCCACACTAGGCGTTCGTTCTGCAATACCTAGGGCCAATGGGACCATTATTGATATGGGAGGTGGCAGTCTTGAATTAGCACAAATAACACCACATAAAATTAAAAATATATCTTCTTTTCCTTTGGGTATATTAAACTTCACTAAAGAACATAAAGAGCATAAAAAAATTAACAAAGAAATAAATTCAAAACATAAAAATCAAAAAATCTTCTATTTAATTGGTGGAGCATTTAGGACAATTGCAAGATGTTATATTTATTTTAATAAATTGCCCTTTAATGAAATACACAACTTGAGTATCTCTCGGAAAAATTTTTATGAATTAAAATCAGAATTACAAAAAATTGGGATTGACGACCTACAAAAAATTCCGAAAATTTCTGTCGACAGAATAAAACATATTCATATTGCAATAGAAGTATTGGACAAGGTGTTAAAATTATCAAACTGCGAGCAGTTTATTTATCCAAGATACGGGATTAGAGAGGGTTTCATTTACGAAAATCTTCCCAAAAAGCAAAGGCTTTTAGATCCAACTGAAATTTCTTTAGAATTAATAGCTAAAAGTAGATGTCGTTTTTTAATATTTAATAAAAAGACTTTTGCTTGGATTAAAAATGTTTATTTAAAATTTATAAATTTAAAAATGTCCCCTAACCAACTGAGAGTAATAAAACTCTCATGCATTATTTCAGATTTGGGATGGGAGCAAACAGCCAAAATTAGAGCTTCTTATGCATTCAACCTAATATTAAATAGTCCTCTAGTAGGAATAGAACAATCAGAAAAAGTATTTATTGCATATTTAGTGTATTTAAGGCACACGAAAAATATCTTAGACCAAAGGGTTATTGAAAAAGAATTAAGTACCTATTTATCTTATTTATCAAGTGACGAAAAAAAGTTAGCTTATCAGATTGGGTGTGTATTAAATTTTTTATACTCTATAACTAAGGGTTCTTCTTTTTTATTAAAACAGCTTGATCTTAAATCTTTAACATTGGCAGAGCAAAAAAAGGTTTCGTCTATTCAAAAAGTACCAAAATCAGGCAAAACTGAACAGCTTTATAACCTAATTAGAAAATTTT
Organism: uncultured Alphaproteobacteria bacterium; assembly: GCA_902610255.1. Lineage (GTDB taxonomy): Bacteria > Pseudomonadota > Alphaproteobacteria > HIMB59 > HIMB59 > HIMB59. The sequence goes on from CACLUX010000001.1 coordinate 94,469, forward strand.
AATATTAGATTAATATTTTTTTAATTAAAATTACATAATCAATAAATCTAATATTCTTTGGTATTTGGAGAAAAAATAATGAAATTATTATTATCAATGCTTTTAAGCTTTGTTTTTTTCAATGTAAATGCATTGGAACTTAATAAAATCTCAGGCTATTCAACTTTTTCATGGGACGAAGGTGGATCAGAAATTTTAGCTTACGACTCTCAAAGAAACAGAATATTTGTAACAAACAATCTAACAAAATCTATAGATGTTTTAGATATTACAAGATTACCATATACAGAAAAATTAATTTCAATCAAACCAAGAGCAGGTGTTGGTGGAATAAACAGTGTTGCTGTTTCAGAACAAGCAGGTTTGCTTGCTTTAGCAATCGAGGCAGAAGACAAACAAGACAATGGTGCTGTTTTGTTCTATAATCTTAATACATTAAAATTGGCTTTTGGGTACTCAGTAGGTGCGCTGCCTGATAATGTTGTATTTACTCCGGATGGGAAATATGCATTGGTCGCCAATGAGGGTGAGCCAAATGATGACTACACTGTTGATCCCAAAGGATCTGTTTCAATTATTGATTTAAACAAATGGTTTGTTGGCCCTAGTGAAGATAAAATCAGAAATATAAACTTTTATTACAATGGGGCTCCAGAGGGTGGCAGAATTGTAAAACCTGGATCATCTTTTTTGTATGATGCTGAACCAGAGTTTATAGCAGTTAGCGGTGACTCTAAAAGAGCTTATGTAGCTCTTCAAGAAAATAACGTTATTGCAAAGATAGATATTAGTTTGGGCATAGTTACTGATTACTTTGGTTTAGGCTATAAAGATTGGTCTCAGTCCGCTCTTGATGCTTCGAATAAGGATAACAGAGTTAATATACAGCCTTGGCCGGTTAAAGGAATGTATCAACCAGACACCATGGTAGTTGTCAGTAAAGAGATTAATGGTGAAATGTATGATTATGTTTTAATGGCTAATGAGGGAGATGCAAAAGATTACGATGGATTCTCAGAAGAGGTAAGGGTCGCTGATTTAACTTTAGACCCTTCAGTCTTTCCTAATGCCTCAGAGCTACAAAAAAAATCAAATCTCGGTAGGTTAAAAACAACTACTACTATGGGAGATGCTGATGGTGACGGTTTTTATGAAGAAATCTATACCTACGGCGGAAGATCTTTTTCAATTTTAGACGGTAATACCGGACAAATTATTTATGATAGCGGTAATGATATTGCTGTTAGAACAGCGTTTTCAGGTTTTTTTAACTGGAATGAGGATGCGGGATCTTTTGATGACAGAAGTGACGATAAAGGTGCAGAGCCAGAGGCTCTTACAGTTGGAGAAATTGATGGAAGAACAATAGCTTTTGTAGGTCTTGAAAGACAGGGCGGTATCATGATGTACGATATTACTGGTATGGTAAAACCAAAATTTCTTGGATATTTTAATGGTAGAAACTTTTTTGGAGATGGTACAAAACAAACTGGTGGTGACATATCTCCTGAATCATTAGTTTTTATACCTGCCGACAAGACACCTCCACTTTATCATGTCAGAAAAGGAACTCCTTTATTGATTGGGGCCTATGAACTTTCGGGTTCAACTGCTATTTACGAAGTTATAATTGATTAGTAATATTTATTTTACCCTCTCTAAATTAATAGGGAGGGTTAGATTAAATAGCTTTTTCTAAACTTGTCATTAATAAGTGCAATAGCTTTTTTTCCATCCTCAAGTGAAATCTTATCTGGCGGACCCCAAGCAGTTTTATTGACATCAACAATGTAAATTTTTTTCGTATCCCTATCTCTTAAAATGTCTAACTCCCCAAAATCTAGTTTAAATTTTTTACAAAATTCATTTATTAAACTAATCTCTTCATTTTCAAATAAAGAACAAATTGAGACTATTTTTGAATAAACAGTTTTAGATTTAAAGCGATATTCTTTTTGAGCAAATTTCACGTAAGCTAATACAATTTCATCTTTAACCCATACGACCCTATAATCGATAGCAAATTCGTTATAAATATTATTAATTAATTTTTGGTAAACCTTATTTTTATAAATTTTAAATCCTAACGAAGAACTATTTATAATCTTCCCGTCATGTTTTGCATTTTGCTCTGATTTTTCTAAAATTGAACCATGAAAGTTTTTTGGATCTAAGCTCAGAGAATAACCAAAAATCTCTAAGAAAACTTTATCAACATTAGATTTACTGATGTCAGTGCAATTTTTATTTATTACTATTTTTTTTGGATTTCCAGAGACTTGGTAGTTACTATTAGTTTTGTCATAAAAATATAATTCTATGTCAGCTAGTTCTGGGGAGGACGTAAACCTAACTGGCAAGCCCCATCTAACTTTAGCTAAAGTATAAAGTGGATTCAAAGGCCTTCTAGGGTAACAGATTATTTTTTTTTTATTTGATGAGGTAGATTCATATAAGCTAATCAAAAAATAAACATCTCTCAGCCCTCGAAGAATAGTACTAATTACGTCTGAAACAGTTATTGATGACATAAATTGATTCTTGAGACCATTACATATATACAATGTTAAAGTTTTATTAATGAAAGATATCTCTCAAATAAAAAAGAAGTATCAATCAAATAAGGTTAAATTATTTCAAAAATTAGCATCAACTAATGATGGCTTCTATTTTAATAAAAATCATACAGATCTTGTGGATACAGTTGTAAAAGAAATAGTTAAAGGAATTTATAATATTTATCCAATAGAAGATTTCTCTTTAATCGCTGTAGGTGGGTACGGCAGACATGACTTGTCACCAAAAAGTGATGTTGACTTACTATTTATTTATAAAAAATCTAATAAAAATATAAGAGATTTTATTACTCAATTAAATAATACACTGTGGGATATTGGATTAGAAGTTGGAATATCTTTCTTAACAATTAAACAGGCATTAATCGACTCTAAGAAAGATATAAAAACAATTACAAAATTTGTTGAGAGTCGATTTATCATTGGTGATGAAATTCAATACGGTGAGTTTGTTCGGTCCATTAAGATTTTAATTGGAAAACAAAATCCCCTAAAGCTCAGCGAATTAAAGCTTATAGAGTTGGTTGAAAGACATGACTATCGAATAGGAATTAAAAGTAATTTAGAGCCGAATATCAAAGAGGGTATTGGGGGTCTTAGAGATATTCATACCATACTGTGGGTATCGATCTTTATGTTTAACATTTATAAATTAGAAGACTTAACGTCTGTTAATATCTATACCAAAGAGGAAATTAAAGAATTAAAGAATGCTTGGAAATTTCTCTTAACCATTCGAGCATTTATTCATTTATTTAACGAAAGCAAAGGTGATGTTCTATCTATCGAAAATCAATTAAAAGTTTCAAAAAAACTCTCTTACAAAGATAAAAAGAAGGAAAAAGGAGTGGAGATTTTTATGAAAGATTTGTTTGTGAATGTTGCAAAGATTAATTCTCTCTTAAGAGCCTTTTATTCAAAGCTTCCAGAGGATTTAATAATCAAAACAATTTATAAAAGAAAACCCACTAAAACTAAATCATTAGAAAAAGAATTTATAATTGAAAAAGGTTTTCTGAATTTAAAAAATAATACCGCTAAAAACCTTCAACTAAAATGGGCAAACGTCTTTGAAAAATCCTTGGAACATAATTTACTCATTCATCCTCGCTTTTTAAAGACCGTCGAGGAAAAAAGAAAAGTTTTAAAAAAAACCACAGATAAACAGCACCTCCAATCATTTTTAAATATTGTTGTCTCCAAAAAAAATCCTATACAAGCCCTTCATGATTTTAATGATACCCAGCTATTTAGCGAAATATTTCCTGAGTTTGGCAGAGTTTGGGGACAAGTGCAGTTTGATATTTATCATCACTACACCACCGACGAACACTTATTATTAACACTGCACAACCTAAATGAGCTAAGACAAAAATCCTTTTATAATGAAATATATAGCAGGCTATCCTCAAGAGAAGCCCTTCACATCGCTTTACTATTTCATGACATTGGAAAGAAGGGGCCAAAAAATCATTCTGTTTATGGAACAGAGTTGACCAAAAAGGTCCTAAAAAGACTTCCTGTATCAGAAGAAGTAAAAGAATTGACATTGTGGTTAGTTGAAAATCATTTAGCAATGAGCGATACAGCTTTTAAAAATGACACTCAAAGTCCTGAGGCAATTGCTAAATTTACTTCTATTGCAAACACAGAAGAAAAAATAAACTCATTGTTTCTTTTTACCTTATGTGACATTGCCTCTGTCGGACCAAACGTTCTAAACGAATGGAGAATAAGCCTGCTTAGAAGTTTATTTTATAATGCAAGAGATTTTCTGCAAAGAGGTCTAGATACAAAAACTTATTCTACTTCTGTTCAAGAATCTTTAAAGAAATCAGTATTACAAAAATCTGATGTTAATTTAAAAAAGTTTATAAAAAATTCGATAAATGAATTTCCAAATCAATTCTGGGAAGCCTTTTCATCAAGAATGATCGTCGATATCTTTAAAATTTACCAAAGAAATAAAAAAGCAAAGGTTATTAACTCTGTAAATTTTCTTAATTATGAAAATAAAGAATATAGTGCTGTTGTTGTCACAAGTAAAAATAGACCAGGAATTTTAAAAGATATTGTTTCGGGGTTTACACACTCTCAATCGAATATTCTTAGTTCTAGAATAATATCTTTAAATAACAATCAAGTAATTGATGTGTTTTGGGTAACCAATTTTTTGAATAAAGGTGTTTTAGATTTAAACGAACAGAAAAGAGCAGCTAAACATGTAATGAGTGCTCTTGATCAAAAAGATTTTAAACCCTTACGGTCATTTACCAAAGGTTTACAAAAACTTACTGTAAATCCTCAAATTACAATTGATAACGATATGAGTAAGCAAGTCACTACTTTTCAAATATTATCTGGCGATAGGCCTGGATTATTAATGGATATTTTAGGAGTATTTCATGACAAAAAAATAAGTGTCCAATCAGCAAAAATTTCCACATACGGTGAAAAGGTTTTCGATATATTTCAATTAACAAATAGTAATAACCAAAAAATCAAAGATGAAAAATTACTCAAATCAATTGAAAAGGATTTGATGTCTATTTTTTAGGTTTTTTATGTTTATCGATTTAAGTCCCTCGATATTACTAGATAATTCTGATATCAATTTTAATAATATTTAAATATGAGCAGTTTCCAAAAAAGAGTTTTTTCTGGTGTTCAACCAACAGGAACCCTGCATTTAGGTAACTATCTTGGTGCGATAAAAAACTTTGTAGAGCTTCAAAAAGAATTTGAATGTATTTATTGTGTTGTAGATCAACACGCCATTACTGTTGAGCAAAATCCAGCTGAGCTTCGCTCAAACACGCTAGAGGTATTAGCATCATTTATCGCAGCAGGAGTGGACTATAAAAAACAAATTATATTTCAACAATCAAGTGTAGCAGAACACTCTCAGCTTGCTTGGGTATTTAATTGTGTCAGTCGAATTGGTTGGCTTAATAGAATGACACAATTTAAAGATAAAGCTGGAAAGAATAAAGAAAATGTAAGTGTTGGTTTAATGGTTTATCCTAACTTAATGGCTGCAGATATTCTTGCTTACCTTGCAACACATGTTCCCGTAGGTGATGATCAAAAACAACATTTAGAACTGTCAAGAGACATTGCACAAAAATTTAATAATGATTTTAAAGTAGACTTCTTTCCACTGCCAGAACCACTTATTTATGGAAATGCGACAAGAGTAATGAGCCTTCGAGATGGAACTAAAAAGATGTCAAAATCTGATGCATCTGAATTTTCTAGAATTTTATTAACTGATAGTGATGATGATATAAGTTCTAAAATAAAAAAAGCAAAGTCTGACTCAGACCTTATTCCTGATGACAAAGATCAGTTACAAAATAAACCTGAATGCTTAAATTTAATCAATATTTTGTCTGCTTGTTCAAATGAAAGTATTGAAAAAACTCTGGTAAGTTATGCTGGCAAAGAATACTCAAAATTAAAAAATGACCTTGCAGACAAATTAATTCAAGTCATAGGACCAATTAGAACCGAGATATTAAATCTTCTCAATAATAAAGACGAATTGAATAAAGTCCTAGATATGGGCAGCGAAAAAGCATCCACAATTGCAGGCCCAATTCTCAAAGAAGTCTATAAGATAGTCGGTTTTAGATAGACACTTTGGCTTGAAATTTCCAATTTTATAGACATATTATTAGCAATGTTCGTACAAACTGAACCAACGCCAAACCCTGCAACCTTAAAGTTTTTGCCAGGTAAAGAGGTCATGAAAGACGGAACTATGTTCTATCAAAACCAAGAGTCTGCCTCAAATTCACCTTTGGCAATGAACTTGTTTAATATTAAAGGTGTTGAGGGTGTTTTTTTTGGGTCTGACTTTATCACTATAACCAAAGGCAAAGATAATGATTGGACGCTTATGAAACCTGCAATTTTGGGTTGTATCATTGAGCACTTTACAATGAACAAACCTATTATCTCAGAGCAATCTGCATCAACTGGACATACAATTGATGAGAACGATAGTGATGTTGTAAAAAAGATCAAAGAACTTCTAGATAGTAAAGTAAGACCAGCTGTTGCTATGGACGGTGGAGATATCATATTTGACAAATATAATGAGGGAGTTGTATTTCTACAAATGCAAGGGGCCTGTCAGGGATGTCCGAGTTCAACGGCAACTTTAAAAATGGGAATTGAAAATATGCTAAAGCATTATATTCCTGAAGTCCGTGAAGTACGACCCGTTGAAGTCTAGTCTTTTACTTTTTTTTTTTGGATTTTTATTAAATTCATCTCTTAACGCAGGAGAATTTCATAATTGGGTTGATTTAAATAAATATTATAAAAAAAATAATTTTATTCCTGAAATTTTAACGCAAGAAAATATTGGTCATCTTCCTATAATATCAGAATTACCTGATGATTTTTCAGAAATACAAGATGTTCCAACAAAGAAAAAACTATTTTACCTCGTAACACTACCATTGATTTACAATACGAATACTTCAATCATGCAAGAACGAAGAATGGTAATCAATATAGAAAAAAAATTTGCTAGGAAAGAATTAAACAAAAACGAAACTGACGAAATTATTAGATTATCAAAAAAGTATAAATTAGATTATAGCGAAATTAACACAAAACTTTTTAGAAAACTCAAACAACGTATTAATATTATTCCAGTGTCACTAGCTCTTGGACAAGCAATTATTGAAAGTGGTTGGGGACAGTCTAGATTTGCAACTGAGGGTAATGCTCTTTATGGTCAGTGGACTACAAGTGAAGATAAAGGAATCATTCCTCAAGACAGGGATGAGGATAAAACTCACGCAGTTTTAAAATTTAAAAATTTATCAGAAAGTGTTGAAGCCTATATGTTTAATATTAATACCCATCAAGCTTATTATAATTTTCGTGTCATTAGACGAATAGATGAGCGCATAAAATACACAGACCCTATTAGTATGAAAGTGAAATATTTAGCAGCCTATGCTGAAATCGGCGATAAATATGTCGATAAATTAGAGCTGATCATTGCTTCAAATAATCTTCAAGAATTTGATCGATTTAAATTTAATTAACTAAGTATTGATAGCCAAACCAGAAAATACCATTATTAACTTTTGTACAATTAAACCTAAGTCTACCTTTTACAGGTAAACGATTAAGTTCAACTAATAATTTATTATTAAGATTTGTAATTGTTGGATTAAATGATCCTTGAAAATCACTAATAAAACAATTTATGTTGGAAGAGTCCTCGTTGAAATCTAAAGCATATCTACTGATAGGCTCACTTTGATAAGGGTTGCCAGGTTCAATAAGCACATTATTAAAAGGTAAAACACTTGATGCATCTTTTATTCGATTAATAGATCCATAATTCTCATTTAGGGGGAATCTTGGAATAAAATATTTTTGATTAATTGAAAAGGCACCTGAATGTTGTCCAAATGCTGCATCAAAATACTGAGAAACTACTTTTTGAGCTATGGTGCTATTTTCACCAAAAGGATAAGCAAATAAATTTGGAGTGATACCTAAATTTTCAAAAATAAGATCCTGAGATTTTTCTATTTCATTTACAATTTCAATTTCACTAAGACTAGATAAACTTGAATGAGAGTGTGTGTGATTTTGAATATCTACACCACGACTTAGTACACTTTTAAGCTGAGTCCAATTCATATAATTTTGTCCACCAACGTTTTCTGTATTTAAAAAAAGAGTGACTGGTATCTCATACTTTTCAAAAATAGGTAATCCCACCTCAAAAAATGATAAATAAGCATCATCTACAGTTATTGAAATAGTTTTTTTTTGTAATTTATCTTCAAACAAAAGATCTCTAGCTAAAATAAAATTAAATCCTTGATCCTTTAAATACTCTAGATGACTTACTAATTGCTCTTCGCGTATATTTGTTGAGGGATACTTATTTTCACCAAATCGATGATACATTAGAATATTATTTGGAATTGTATCATTCACACTTGTTGCATAGGATGTACTAATTGGAAAAGTAAAATTTGACACAAAAATGATCAGTAAAGTAAAAAATTTTGAAATCGGCATCGATAGCTCTTTATCATACTGTTCAATTACTTTATTTAAAAATGAAAAAATCATTTGGGATAAAACTGTAAAAAGTGAGTATGGACATGAAAAAATATTATCGGAATTACTACAAAACTTAGTAACTAAAACAAAAATAAAGGCTGATCATATCAAAAAATTGCATCTAAATTATGGACCAGCACGCTTTACAGCAATAAGAAATTGTCACTCACTTATGAAAGGCTTTTTTATAGATCATAGAGTAGAAATTGTGGGTTATTCTATTTTTGAGCATTTCTTTTTAGGTATTAACAAAAAACTTACTAAAAATGTCTTGTGTGTGATTGACACAAATAGAAAAGATTTAGCTATTCAAAAGATTGATACATCAGGCAAGTTAATTGGAAAGACAAAAACTTTAAAAATTGACTCAAACCTTGTGGATATATTGAGTCAAAACTATTTTTTAATAGGAAACGGATTAGAAAAACTAAAAAAAATTTCTGAATTTGCCTTTATTAAAAATAAAATTATTTCGCCAACAAAATTGAAATCAAATTATTTTATTAAAAAGCATTATAAGAAAAAATCTAATTATAAATTCCCAAAAATAATTTATCCCTACTCTCCGATTTAAAAATTAAAAATTTAAAAAAGAATATTTTTTTTCCATATACTTTTGATGATAATCCTCTGCGGGACAGTAATTCTTAACGGGTTCTATAATCGTAGTAATTTTTTGATTAAATTGGCTTTCGTTCAATTTGTCTGTGATCTGCTTTGCTATTTCACATTGAGTTTCATCATAATAGCCTATCAATGATCGGTATTGAGATCCTCGATCTGGGCCTTGTTGATTTAAAGTTGTTGGATCATGAATTTGATAAAAAAACTCCACAAGGTTAGTGTATGAAATAAGATTTTCATCAAATTTTAAGAAAACGACTTCAGCATGATTTGTATTACCTTTGCAAACTTCTTCGTAAGAAGTTTTATCAGTTAAGCCTTGAGAGTAGCCTACTTGGGTTTCAATCACACCTTTGATCTCAGAAAATTTTTTTTCAGGCCCCCAAAAACATCCTGCACCAAATAATGCTTTAGACATAATCTTTTCCTTTTAGTTGTGTCTTTTGGGCACTTCTTTGGTGAATTCTCTTTCTCCAAATTTCATAGCTTTTTTGTTTAATATTTTTTTTCATAATTTTTTTAACATCACCCTCATCAATTTCATAAATTTTTTTGATATGACTAAAATCTGTTTGATCGTCCCAAGCCATTTGAATTATTTCACTAATCTGAGATTGATTAAATTTCATACTTAATGATACAAATCGGGGATATTTTCAGATCTATAACAATTTGAAGCATAGCCTTGTTCTTGGGTAACAAACTTAAACAGTTTTCCTGCATGCGGTTGTCTTTCTGCTTCAATGTCGTTGAGACCAACAGATGCAGTTGTAATAAAAAGCTCATTGAGATATTTCCCACCAAAAGTGCAACTTGTTACTTTTGAAACAGGAAGTTGTAAAATTAATTTAAGTGAACCTTTTTTATCAAAACAACAAACCTTGCCACTTCCCCACATTGCTACCCATAAGTTACCATTTTTATCAACTGTCATTCCATCTGGGTTTCCATCGATTTTGTTCATGGAAAGAAAAACTTTTTTATTTATTCCATTGCCTGACAAATTATTGATAGAAAAAATATAAATAATTCTTTTTATAGAGTCAGTTACATAACCTACATTTCTCTCGTAGTCAAAAACTGGTCCATTTGAAATAATATAAGAGTTATCTGAGTATATTGGTTTTAAATTAGAGTCATGACATATAACTTTTCCAGTCTGAGACTTTTGTTGAATATCCATTGTTGATATCCAAATTTGTCCATTTAAATCTATGTCTGCATCATTAATCCTGTTATTTGGACTATCAAAATTGATCTTTGTTAGAAGCTGTTTTTTAGATAATGAGGGATGAATTGAATAAAGAGAGTCGTATGAACTCATGATATAATTTTTATTATCTTGTAAAAGAATATTGGTGACACCGTCTTGTACTGAATATTGACGTTCTTCGTTATTATCTTGATCAGTTTCAATTATTTTATTTTCATAAATATCCACCCATAACAGCTTATCGTGCCTCCAATCCCAAATTGGTCTTTGACCTAGAACACTTTTATATGATTGATGGCAAACAGACGGTTGCTCATATTTAATTCTCACAAAGATGATTATAAACTAAATATTTAGATGAAAAAAGTATGTTGGAGATTTGTTTTGATTGTCTTATCGTGTTTTTAATATAGAAATTGCATGAGCTATTTGTGTTCTTATTGATTTAAGAGTTTGATGAATTTAGTTAAATTATCTAAATATTTTATTTTTATTTCTTTTCTGATTATAGCAACAAGCTGTGAAACAACTGATGTAGAAGAGAAAGTAATAAAACCAGAGCCTGTACCTAAAATTATATATACCCCTGAAGTAGAGGAAACTGTTGAGGAAAGTGATGAAATTGTTGAGCATTTCAAAGGTGTAGAACTATTTTTAAATAAATCGCTAAATGATTTAATTTTAAAATATGGAAAAGTTGATTTTTCAAAAATTGAGAGTGTTTATGAATTCCACAGATATAACACTGATAATTGTAGAATCTTTATACAAAATAGATCTGTAGATAAAACAATAATAAACATTACGATTTACAACTATAAAAAGAATTTGTTTATCGAAACATACTCAAAAGATTTGTGTACTGATATTTAAAATAGATAATTGTTTAATAACAAATAATATAATTCTTAATTATGAAATTTAAGTATGGGATATTTATTTTATTTTTCTCAATAAATTGTTTTGCTCATCATCCAGGAAATCAGATAGATGCTGATAAGCCTTACCCTTCAATTAATTTAACAGTCATCAAAGATAAAATTGATGGTTACAATATTTTTATAGATTTAAAAAATTTTAATCTAAACCCTTCAGAAATTGGAGGTGAAAATATTTCAAACTCTGGATATTTACAGCTTTTTATAAATGATATAAGAATCACAAGAATTTATTCTGACTGGGTACACGTACCTCAACGTTTTTTTAATCTGAAAGAAAACTTTATCAAAATTACAATTCATTCCTATCTCCATGATCAGTTTACTATTAAGGGGAAACCAATAGAACACATAGTAAAAGTTATCGATAATTAAATTTAATTTAAAGAATTTAAAAAAACTTACTCTATGTACAAAAGTTAAATGAATTTCGGATTTTCTAAAAATAAATAGTTACTCAAGCTTTATAAGGAAGTGAAGAGTGATGCAAAACTATTTTTAATATATCGTTTTCAGTTTTTTTATATCCCCAGCTCTTATCAACTTTGACAGAGGTTCCTTCTTTGTTTATCAAAGTTACCCAACCCATCCACATTGCTACATTTTGATCAATAAACACGGATGATGTTTCTGATTTGACTTCGAGCCAATCTTTAATTCCAAAACCACTGTCTGTTGGGTACTTTGGATTATTTCCAACAAAGTATGAAAGTGCTCCCTCTTTGTCTAATCGAAATGTTTGATTACCACCACTAAGAGTTGGTTTAAATAATACTGATCCTAACTCAAAACCGTAAAGATTATCTAACATTTCGTTTGCAACTAAAGTAGCTTGATCAATACCTTTTTTTTCATAAGCCTGTGAAATTGCAATCATGCTCTCTCCCCAAGCAGTACGAGCATTCGTTAAATCATTTTCATTTATTGTCATTGGCTATGTGTTATTTCATATTTATAAAAATGATTATTCATTTAATACGATTAACGATAAAATTAACAAGACTCGACATATATAGCAAGGGTTCCCTCTTTTTATTAAAGAAATTTTGCATTGCTTTGTAATTTCTATCTTGAATCAGTTTTAAATACTTAATACATTCAGTACGATTAAGCTTATATGCAATATTTGCTTTTTGTGAGTCTTTTTTAATTTTCTTTCCAACTTTTTTCTCATTGCCCCATCTATCAAGCATATCATCAGTAACTTGAAAAATTTTTCCAATTGTATCTCCAATTTTTTTTAGCTCTCTTTTTTTATTTAAATTTAATTTTTTTACAGTTAGAAGAAGATTGAAACATAAACTGAATAATGCACCTGTTTTTAAAAGATGCATTGTCTCTATATCCTTTATTGTTGAATTTTTTTTCATGTAAATATCCATGGATTGTCCAGCAATCAAACCCTCCAAACCGTTAGCTTTTGAAAGCATCTGTATTGATTTGATTTTCTGATTATCAGAGAGATTTTTTGACTCAGCTAGTGTTTTTACTGATAAAACTTGAAACATATCTCCAGCTAAGACAGCAGTTGCCTCATCAAATTTTTTATGCACAGTTAATTTACCCCTTCTATAGTCATCGTTATCCATAGACGGTAAATCATCGTGGATTAGTGAGTGCAGGTGAACACATTCTATCGAAAGGGCAAAGTCATCTAATATTTTCGGCTTAATATCTAAATATAAACCCATTCGACAAAGCAAGAACGGTCTAATCCTCTTTCCACCAGTTTTGGCAAAATAAATCATTGCCTTCTTAATTCGTTTATCGGGTGACTTTAATTCTTGTATGTGTCTAATAAGCTTTTTATCAAAATTCAGAGAAAATGATTTAATTTGCTTTTTCTCAAAGTTTTCACTTATTTTCATATAATTACAAGTTATCCAAGTAATGAGAGGTGTGATTATCGAAAATGAATATAATTACACCTATAAATACAAGGTAAACAAAGAAATTAGTGATTTTCTTAGTTTTTTTGTTATTTATGTAGCTTTTATTGAATTTCAGTATTATCCATAGCAATAGTGTGGATAAAAAGAATAAAAACCCATTAAACAGTACACTATCTTGAAAAATAGCCATTTTTTTACCCACTATACTCCCAAAATATATTAATAAAAGTCATATTAGTTATTTTTTTTTTGCAATTTATACCTATAATCCCCTGAAATTAACAAATCCTTACATTTAGGATTCTGTTATAAGTTTTAGAACTTAAGAAAAGGAGTACTCAATGATTAAGTTTTTAAAATCTATGGCTATCCCAACAGCTGCTCTAGTAGCACTGCCAGGAATAGCTTCTGCAAGCGTCGGCTTAGCGCCAGACGACTTTGTTGGGATATCTTTTTGGGTTATCTCAATGTGTATGGTTGCCGCTACTGCATTCTTTTTCCTAGAAACTAACAACGTATCAGGTAAGTGGAAGACATCTCTTGCACTTGGTGGTCTTGTTTGTCTAGTTGCCGCAGTACACTACTTCTATATGAGAGAAGTATGGGTAACAACAGGTGATACACCTACTGTTTATAGATATGTTGACTGGTTAATCACTGTTCCATTACAGATGATTGAATTCTACATTATCCTTGCTGCAGTTGCTGCAGTGTCAGCTGGTATTTTCTGGAGACTGTTAATCGGTACTTTAGTGATGCTTGTTGCTGGTTATGCTGGTGAAGCTGGCTTCATTAACGCATGGGCAGGATTCATTGTAGGTCTAGCTGGTTGGGCATACATTTTATATGAAATTTTTGCTGGTGAAGCTGGTAAAGCTGCTGCTGACAAATGTCCTGCAGCTGTTCAAACAGCTTTCAACACAATGAGATGGATCGTTACAGTTGGTTGGGCAATTTATCCATTAGGGTATTTCTTCGGTTACTTAACTGGAGGAGCTGATGCTGTAACTCTAAACGTTATCTATAACGTTGCTGACGTTGTGAATAAGATTGCTTTTGTCGCAGTTATTTGGGCTGCTGCTGTAGCATCTTCAGGCAAAAAAGCTTAATAAAGCTTTATAACCTATTTAAACCAGGCAAGGCTAACTTGCCTGGTTTTTTTTTGTCTAAATTTCATATACTTTAACTATCTTGAGTAAGAGAGTTGTAGTTATTGGTGGGGGTTTTGGAGGACTAGCTGCTGCCTTAAGGTGCAGAAAACTTGGTTTTGATGTCACGCTGCTTGAAAGACTTAACATGCTTGGCGGAAGAGCAAGAGTTTTCGAAAAAGACGGTTATAGACACGATGCTGGACCAACTGTTATAACAGCACCCTTTTTATTTGAAGAACTTTTTGAATTATTTGGTGAAAACTTAAAAGATCACTTAAATTTTAAATCCTTAGACCCTTGGTACAGATTTTACTTTCACAATGGAAAAACTTTTGATTATCGACCATCTATAGAAGATACAAATAATGAAATAAGAAAATTTGATGAAAATGATGTTGATGGGTATGACAAATTATTAAAAACATCAAAAGATATTTTTGAGATAGGTTTCGAAAAGTTATCGGATAAGCCATTTATTTCCTTTTGGGAAATGGCAAAGCAAATACCGTCGTTAATAAAACTCAAAAGTTATTTAACAGTCAGTCAATTAGTAAATAGCAAATTAAAAAATAAGTATCTGCGGAAGGCATTTTCGATACATCCTTTATTAGTTGGGGGCAATCCGTTCACTACAACATCTATATATGCATTAATACACTATCTTGAAAGAAAGTGGGGGGTGTACTTTTGCATGGGAGGCACAGGTAAAATTGTGAGAGAGTTAGAAAATTTAATGTTAAGACAGGGTATTACTGTTAATAAAGAAACAGATGTAGAGAAAATTTCCATTATAAATGGTAAAGCAGAAAACGTGGTGCTTAATAACGGAAAAAAAATACCTGCAGATCTTGTGATTTGTAATGCAGATCCCCCTACAGTTTATAGTGAAATGTTACCGTCAGAATACTCCAGAGATAGCCTTCTCAAACCTAAGAGATTTACACATTACTCTATGGGCCTTTATGTTCTTTTTTTTGGATCGAAGAAAAGATTCTCTGATGTCGCTCACCACACTATTTGGATGTCTGAAAGATATAAGGAACTGCTTCACGATATTTTTGAGAAAAAGATTTTGACTGAGGATTTTTCACTTTATCTTCATCGTCCAACAGCAACAGATGATACTTTTGCACCAGAAGGATGTGATAGTTTTTATGTTTTATGCCCTGTTCCTAATCTTCAAGGAAATGTTCAATGGAATTCAGAGGGTCCAAAACTTAAGGATAGAATAGTTGAAGCACTGGATAAAACTATTATGCCAGGACTAAAAGAAAACATTGAGGCAGAATTCTGGATGACTCCTGAGGATTTTAAAAATGACTATAGATCAAAATACGGAGCTGGATTTTCTGTGGCACCAATTTTTTCTCAATCGGCATGGTTTCGCTATCACAACAAAGATAAGAAAATACCAAATTTATATTTTTCAGCTGCGGGATCACACCCAGGTGCGGGAATACCTGGCGTATTGTGCTCTGCTAAGGTAATAGAGAAGCTTATTATTAAGGATTTCAAAGTTAGTCATTAAGGTGACATCATTTAAAACAAATACCTATAGCATTAAATCGGAAGGTAAAAGTTTCTATTGGGCAAGTTTTTTTTTACCCAAAAAAAATAGAATTGCAGCTTCAAGGCTCTATAGCATATGTCGATATCTAGATGATGTGGCAGATAATTCGAAGTTAGATACCTCTTCTCAAATAAAAAATATATTTAATCAAATAAAAGAAAATGAGAGCTCTGAGATAAATATCTTTTTTAAAAAAAATAATATTAACATTGGTATTTTAAAAGATCTAATAGATGGTTTGATCAGCGATCAGCAGAACGTCAGAGTTGCAGATGAGAAAGAATTAATAGATTACTCATACAAGGTTGCTGGAACAGTGGGTTTGATGATGTTACCAATAATTAATACCAAAGATGCTGAAGCAAGAAAGCATGCTATTGATTTAGGAATTGCTATGCAACTAACAAATATTGCAAGGGATGTTTACGAGGACGCAAAAATGAATAGGTTATATCTACCAAAAGAATGGTTAGGACAAGTCTCAATAAGTGACCTGACGGATAATAAGTTAGATGATCAAAAAAAAAAATTGATTGAATTATCTATTAAAAATTTAATAGAACTCTCTGATAAATTCTATGCAAACGGTTTTTCTGGTATGAAATTTATTCCTCTTAGAACCAGACTAGCAATATTTTTTGCAGCAAAAATTTACAAAGGGATTGGGGAAAAGATTAAAAGTGGTGGTTATGTTTACAAGCTTGAAAGAATTTATTTAAACAAATTAGAAAAGTTATTGATTACAATAATTTCTATACCTGAATTTTTATTTTTAAAAAATATTTTTAAATCCTACAAACCAATTAGGGGCTCTTTTAAAAATGAAAATATATGATGTAGCATTTTTGGGCATGGGTGCCAGTGCCCTTGCTACTGCAAAATTAAAGTATAAGGGAACAAGTGTTAGTTTAATTGGCATTGATAAAAATTATCATAACAAAAGAAATAATTTTTTTGCATTTTGGCTGACAGATTGGATGAAAGATTTTGATAGTCTTGCACAAAAAAAATGGTTTTGCTGGAACTTTTACTTAACAAATAATCATATAAAACATGAGACTAAAGATTTACCCTATTGCACTATAAGATACCAAGATTGGAAAAATTATTGCTTAAAAGGCTTAGAAAACTTATCAATTAAAGAGTTCCATGTTCAAAGTATTACGAATTTAAAAAAATACTATGAAATCAAGCTAGAGAATGGTGAGGAAATTTTTGCTAAGAAAATTTATGATTCTCGTACACCGAAATTAGAAAATGAAAAAGTAAAACAGCATTTTTTTGGATACCTTATAGAAACTAAACAAATGATAAATAGTAATAGTGTGACCTTAATGGATTTTCGCGTTGAACAAAAAATGGGATTACATTTTATGTATTGTTTACCAATAGATGAAAATAGAATGTTAGTTGAGTCAACAGTTTTTTCTTCAGAAATCCAAGAGGATGATTGGTATCAAAAACAGATATTAAAATACATTGAGACAAAATTAAATTTATCTGAATATAAAATAGTTGATGAAGAAAAAGGGGCGTTACCAATGTATGATATTGAAAACAAATCAAGTGAAAATTATATTAATATCGGTTCAAGAGGTGGTGCCACCAAAATATCAACCGGGTATGCTTTTTCCTTTTTTCTAAAAAACATAACGTTAAATTTTGAAAATATTAATAAAGCTCATCACTCATATTTTGATAAATGGATGGATAAGGTATTTGTGAATTATCTGAAAAATAATAGTGGAACAGAGAAGGTTTTTATTAATATGGCTTACTCTTTAAATGGCAATGAATTTGCATCATTTATGATGGGTGTAGCTGATTTTCCGACAAAATTAAAGGTCATTATGTCAATGCCAAAAATTAAATTTATAAAAAGTGCATTAAGCACCATTCGTAATTAAATGTATGAATTAAGCTTTATATCTTTACTTGCTCTTTGCATGGTTTCATTTATTGGTGTGCCGCATGGTTCATTTGACGGAGCTGTAGCTGCACTGTTAGGTTATAAGACAAGAAAAGATTTTTTTATATTTGTATTTTTATATTTAATTATTTCTGCAGCAGTGATTATATTTTGGATTTACTTTTCCGTAATCGCTTTAATTTTATTCATTTTAATGAGTATCGTTCATTTTGGATTATGTGACTGGTCCTATCTAGGTTTGAAGAAATATAAATGGTCTGTTTCTTTAACGCATGGTTTAAATATTGTATTTGGGATTATTTTTTTTCACACTAACGAAACATTTGAGATATTTACTTTTTTGTCAAATTTATCTTTTAATCAATTTCAAGAATATCTATATATTGTTTACATTTGTTACTTTTTACTTTTGATTAGATATGCATATTTGGCAATTAAATTTACAAGATTAAGATGGGGGATATCAGAAATGTCTATTATTTTATTGGTAATATTTTTAACAGAACCGCTCGTGGCATTTTCTATCTATTTTTGTTTCATTCATACTTTTAAACATGTTAAATCAATATTAAAAGATACATCAAAATATCTATCAAATAACAAATTTATAACTATAACTACCATCTCTTTTACTATCCTTACATGGGTCGGCGGCAGCTTAGCAATTATCTATCTTCATAAGAGTTTTTCTTTTGATGAGTCTTTTATAAAGACATTGTTTATTGGATTAGCGGCATTAACTCTTCCCCATATGACTTTAGTAGATATCTTTTATAGAAGAAAATTTAATTGAGAAAATTAGGTATTTTAAAGGTGATATTTTCGTCCTCTTTAAAATTTAAAACTTCAATTGCATAAACTTTTTTTATCTGATCAATGAATAAATTTAATTGCTCTTCAGGAGCAGATGCACTAGCTGTCAAACCTATTGTATTAAATTCTGATAAATTTGAATAATCAAAGTCATTTATATTTTCAACTAGTTCACTATGTTTACAGCCAAATCTTTTAGCAGTTTCGACTAACCTTATTGAATTAGAGCTATTGTGGGCACCAATCACATAAAAAGCATCAACATTTTTAGACATTTCTTGTACAGATAATTGTCTATTTGAAGTTGCATAGCAAATATCGGATTTTTTAGGAGCTAGAATTGAAGGAAATTTTTTTTCCAAAGCATCAACAATGCTTTGTGTGTCAAAAACCGATAAGGTTGTTTGTGTAATGTAGGCAAGTTTTTGATTTGATGGGAAATATAATTTCTCAACATCTTTAATATTTTGAACTAAAGTTAAATTGCTAATATCCTTTAGTTGACCGGCTGTCCCGTCAACTTCAGGGTGATGTTCATGGCCAATCATAATAATCTTATATTTGCTTTTTTCTAATTGAATTATTTCTTTATGAATCTTGCTGACTAATGGGCAGATGGCATCATAAAATAATAAATTATAATCTTTGGCTTTGTTAATTACTCTTTGTGCAACACCGTGCGCAGAAAAAATTACAGGTTGTTTTGTATTTTTAGGAATTTCTTCTAGCGAGTCTACAAATACAACGCCTTTTTCTCTCAAATTATTGACAACAAATTTATTATGAACAATCTCATGACGTACATAAACTGGAGCTCCATATTTCAAAAGGCTTTTTTCGACCATTTCAACAGCTCTCTCAACTCCAGCACAAAAACCTCTGTGTTTGGCAGTTATAATCTTTTTAACCACGGTAAATTGTTATCATATTATTAAGAAAAAAATTATTTTATAATTAATAAAAGTTGCTGAGCCTCAATATTTTCACCAGCTTTTACGCACAGTCTCTCAACTATTCCAGGTTGGTCTGCGTAAATAACTGTTTCCATTTTCATGGCCTCAATAGTGCATAATTTAGCACCCTTTGGCACTTTTATTCCTTCAGTAACAGCAACGTCTACAAGTAAACCAGGTATTGGGGCCGCAACATGATCTTTGTTGCTAGGATCAGCAATTTCTTTAGCTAAATCGTCAACTGCAATGGAATTATCTTTGATGTCAACTGATCTGGCCTGGCCATTCAATTCAAAATATACTGTCCTGTAACCTTTTTCGTTTGGCTCACTTAAAGTGAAATATCTTATTATAAGAGTTTTACCAGGTTCTATAGAGACATATATCTCTTCCCCTGTATTCATCCCAAAGAAATAGTTTGATGTTGGGATAACACTAGTATTACCAAATTTCTTTTTGTGTTTTATATACTCATCAAAAACCTCGGGAAAAAATATTTGTGAAATTGTATCTTTCTCTGAAATAGTCTCACTATACTTCTTTTCCAATTCCTTCGTTCTATTTTTAATTTTTAATGAGGGTAACTTTGATCCAAATCTATAATTAATTGGTTTTTTTCCTTTTAAAATTTTCTTTTGGAGTGCTTTTGGAAAACCTTTATATGGTTGACCTAATCGGCCACTAAAGAATTCGATGACTGATGCAGGAAAGCCAACATCCTTTTTAGGGTCTAAAACATCTTGAATTTGAATATTATTTGCCAACATGTAAATTGCCATATCACCAACAACCTTAGATATAGGTGTAACTTTAATTACATCACCAAATATTTTGTTCACTTCGGCATACATTGATGCAAGTTCTGGCCATCTCTCGTCTGTAATACCCATTGACCTTGCTTGCTCTCTTAAATTAGTGTACTGGCCTCCTGGCATCTGATGTAAATATACCTCTGACATACTAGTGCGAGTTTTACTTTCGAAAGGTTGGTATTGTTTTCTAACACCTTCCCAATAATTTGCAGCAGTCCTGACAACAGCAGAAGAAATTTTTGGATCTCTTTTATTGCCATCAAGAGACTCTAAAACTGCACCAAAACTAGGTTGCGATGTGAAGCCAGACCAAGAGTCAATTGCTACATCAACAATATCTACCCCTACTTCTGAGGCATTAAGCAATGTTGCAACACCATTTCCACTTGTATCGTGAGTATGGAAATGAATTGGAATTTTTATGCTTTTTTTTAATTCTTTGAATAAAATTTTTGCTGCCTTGGGTTTACACAAACCTGCCATATCTTTGATTGCAAGAAAGTGAACTCCCATTTTCTCAAGCTTTTGCGCCATTTTTAAGTAGTAATCAAGTGTATATTTTTTCTCTGCTGGAGACGATAAATCGCCAGAGTAACAAATAGAAGCTTCACAGATTTTTCCAGATTTTAATACTTCGTCAATAGAGACTCTCATATTTTCAATCCAGTTTAGTGCATCAAATATTCTAAAAACGTCAATCCCAGACTGAGCGGAGAGTTGTATAAACCTTCTTAAAACATTATCAGGATAGTTTGTATATCCAAGAGCATTCGATCCTCTGAATAACATTTGTAATAGGGCTGAGGGCATTTGTTCACGTAACTTTTCTAGACGTTCCCATGGGTCCTCTTTTAAGAATCTTAATGCAACATCAAAAGTTGCACCACCCCAACACTCAACTGAGAATAGATTTTTAAGTCTTTCTTCATATAAGTCAGTTATGCCTAACATATCTTGTGTTCTCATTCGAGTTGCAATCAAAGATTGATGAGCGTCTCTAAAGGTAGTGTCTGTAATCAATAATTGTTTTTCTTTTAACACAGTCTCAGCAACAGCAGATGGACCATTAGTATCTAAAATTTGTTTATATGTTTTATTGACAGTCTCTTGTGCTTTTTTTGATCTAGATATTCCATAGTCTGAGAGTTTTGCTGGTGTTGTCTCTCTTAATTTTGGTCTATTAGCGACTTCTGGGTTACCATTAACAATAACTTCGGCTAAGAAGTTTAATGTTTTGGTTGCCCTATCTTTTCGACCAGAGAATTGAAATAAACTTTTTTCACTATCTATAAATTTTGTATGGTATTTGAAAACATCGAAACCTTTGTGGTTAATTAACTTTAATAAAAAAGGTATATTTGTTTTTACGCCTCTGACGCGAAATTCACTCAATGCTCTATTCATTCGTCTCTTTGCTTCAATAGGGGTTTGGCCTTTTGCAGTTACTTTAACTAAAAGAGAGTCATAATAAGGAGTAATAACAGTACCAGTAGATGCAGTTCCAGCATCTAGTCTTATTCCCAAGCCGCTTGCAGATCTATAGACATTAATTTTACCGTAATCTGGAGCAAAATCATTAGCGGCATCTTCTGTTGTAACCCTTGATTGGATAGCATGTCCTTTCATATGAATGTCTTTTTGAGTTGGCACACCACATATATCATCTCCAATTTTAGCACCAGCTGCTAAGAGGAACTGAGCTTTTACTATATCAATACCAGTAATTTCTTCTGTTACAGTGTGTTCAACTTGAACTCTTGGATTAACTTCAATGAAAAAGAAATCTCTAGATTTAGCATCCATTAAGAACTCTACAGTTCCCGCACATGAATAATTAACTTGTTTTCCTATTCTAACACCTGCGTTACAAATCTCATTTCTCTCTTTGTCAGATAGGTAGGCAGCAGGAGCTCTTTCTACTACCTTTTGATGTCGTCTTTGAAGAGAACAATCTCTTTCAAAAAGGTGAACTATATTTCCATGCGTATCGCCAATTATCTGAACTTCAACATGAAAAGCTTTTTCGATTAACTTTTCAAAAAATACGTCATCTTTCCCAAAAGCACTTTTAGCTTCTCTCCTAGCGGTGTTGATTTGATTTTCTAATTCTGTTTCTTTTCTGATCACTCGCATTCCACGACCGCCACCACCCCAGGATGCTTTGAGCATAATTGGATAACCAATTTTTTTTGCAAGATCTTTACATTTTTTAAAATCTTTTGGTAAGGGTCCTGTGGAAGGTATGGTTGGTACTTTAGCTTTGCCTGCAGTTTTTTTAGCTTCTACTTTATTTCCAAGTGATCGCATAATCTTTGGAGAGGGTCCAACGAAAATAATATTATGTTTTGCACATTCATCAGCAAATTCTGGGTTTTCAGATAAGAAGCCATATCCTGGATGGATGGCATCACAACCTGAATTAACAGCAATTTGTACTATACCTTTGTAATCTAGGTAAGCCTGAATAGGACCTAATCCTGATCCAACAAGATAGCTTTCGTCTGTTTTGAAGCGGTGCAATGCAAAACGATCCTCGTACGAGTAAATGGATACAGTCCTAAAGCCCAATTCAGTTGCTGCACGAGATATTCTAATTGCAATTTCACTTCTGTTAGCAATTAATATTTTCTTAATTTGTTTCATAATGCTAAATAAGTTTATTTTTATACATTATTCTGTTTTTTTTCATAGACAATCTATAGAAAATTAGGGTTTTTTTACTTTTATAGCCTTTCTTCTGTTTGGATAACAGTCTGTGCAAATTTTGCATTCAACACCAAAGCAGCTTCTAGCTTTGCAATATTCTCTTCCATAAAAAATCATTTGTAAATGAAGTCTGTTCCAAGTTGCTTCAGGAAATAATTTTTTAATATCTAATTCAGTTTGAACTACATTTTTACCATTTGTCAGACCCCACCTTTGTGCTAGACGATGAATATGTGTGTCTACAGGGAATGCGGGGTGACCAAAACCTTGGGACATTACTACACTCGCTGTTTTATGGCCAACTCCAGGTAAATTTTCAAGATCTTCAAAATTCTCTGGGACTCTACCATTGTATTTTTTAATTAATATTTTTGATAGTTTTGAAATAGCTTTTGATTTTTTAGGTGCAAGTCCACATGGTTTAATTATTTTATAAATTTTATTAACAGGCACCTTTGCCATATCATGGGGATTATTTGCCTTTTTAAATAGTAAAGGTGTGATCTTATTCACACGTTCGTCTGTGCATTGTGCACTTAATAAAACTGCTATTAAAAGCTCATATACATTTTTATGTTTAAGAGGGATAGGGATATTTGGATAAAATTTGTTTAAATTATCTAATACTACGTTTGCTCTTTCTTGTTTTTTCATATTATTATTGGTGTGCTATTTAATCTATTATAAATATAAATATAATTTTATAAACTTATAGAAATGACAAGAAAGCTTCATATCAAACCAAATAGGAGTCTGACAAATCTTCAAATTCTATTTTTTTTATTCATTACAGGTTTCTTGATCATTTTTATTGGTGGAAGATTTTTATTAGTCGGTGCTTGGCCGATAATTATATTTGGTATTGTTGAATTTTCTATTTTGGTCGTATGTACTTATTTTTTTGTAAAGAGTTTAAAAAAAACAGAAAAAATTTCACTAGAATCAAAATCTATGCAATTAGAGCGGCTTGATGGAGATGAGGTTATTGAACAAAACAGTTATAATTTAAATTGGTTGAAGATAAAGAATGAAAAAAATTCATTAAGTGTAAATTATGCTGGAAAGAAAAAATTCTTCGCCAGTTTTTTGAGTGAGGATAGAAGGAAAAAATTAAAAAGAATTATTGAGAAGTACAGCTCCTCGTCTAGCTAATCATATCTTTGAAGGTGTAAAAGCCTTTTTCCTTTGATGATAACCATACTGCTGCTTGAATAGCGCCATTAGAAAAAATTTTTCTGTTGTGGGCCTTGTGTGTTAATTCTATTGACTCATTGTCACCGTGAAATATGACCGTATGTTCACCTGGAATATTTCCACCTCTAATGGATGAGAAACCAATTTCATTTTCTTTTCTTTGGCCTTCTTGATCCTGACGTTTAAAATTAAAATTTGATTTGGATAGCCCAAGCTCTTCTACAATTTCTTCTCCAAGCTTTAAAGCTGTTCCACTAGGTGCATCCTTTTTGTGTCGGTGGTGTGTTTCAATTATTTCTATATCGAAATCTTTTAAGTGTTTTGCGGCTTTTCTTGCTATTTCAAAAAATGTATTAACTCCATAACTCATATTCGGTGCGTAAAATACTTTTGTTGAATTACTTGTTTGCTTTAAAAGGTTAAAATGGCTCTCATCTAGTCCGGTCGTTCCTATGACTAAACCAGTATTATTAGAAACGGCAGCTTCTGTGAAATTAAATAGGGCCTTAGGTGTTGTAAAATCTATAACAATATCTGCTTTTTCAAATGATTCTTCCCTAGTGGTAAAAACATTTTCTTGAATTTGATTTTTATTAATGAAGCTAGGGTCAATATCGTTAACATCAAATACTCCAACGAGCTCAACATTATTATTCGATAGAGCGGAATTTATGAGATTATTTCCCATTCTTCCTAATGCCCCTGCGATAGCTATTTTTGTTCTAGACATGATTAAGACTTGTTATACATAAATTAGCAGATATGGAATAGCAAAATTATTAAATTTTATGCTAAAATTAACTTATGATTAGACTTGCACTTATTCTTCTTATTTTATTACTAGCTAGTTTACTAATATTTAATAAGAAATTTAGGGAGGCTTTTACAATATCAGTGATACCCCTTGTCTTACTAGTTGTAGGGCTTATCGGATATATGATTTACTATATGTTCAGTACCAACTATTTTTCTTAGAGGTTTTAGAATTATGAACTATATACCTTGCTCAGTTTTAAAACCTAAATTAATCCAATCAATTAAACCTTTGTCCATTTCATAAATAGTACCCTGATAACCTTCAGAAACTAGATTATCTGCAACTTTTTTAGAGGTAATACCTGCAGTACAATGAATGATAATATCCTTATTATCGGGGTTTATGGAGTTGATTTTTTCAACAGTTATTTCTTTAAAAGGAATATTATGAGAGTTCTCAATTCGAATCATATTATGTTCTTTTGGATATCTAACATCGATCACAATTGCACCCTCTTGAATTCTTTTAAACGACTCTTCGGTATCTATAGGTGTGTATTTCATTGTATTGCTCTGAGCAAATAATAAATTAGTTAACAGAAAAAAAAATAGAAAAAAAATTTTTAGTAAATTCATTTTTATTAATTTTTAAAGCGAGAATGGCAACTCTTACAGCTCCCAAAAAGATTTTGGTGGAATTGCATAACATTTTCAAATTCTCCTTCTTGAGCAGAAAGTTTGGCAAGCGCTGCATTGTTCTCTGTCTCTTTTGCAATTTGATTAAATAATTCCCTATTGTCAATTATGTCAGTACTAGCTTTTGACTTACCACCAAAAGAGTCATCTGGAAATAAAGTCGGATATACTCTCATAATCTCTTCGATTTCTTCATAAATTGATGCTAGGTCATCATTTATTTCATTTTCTCTGATCAAGTTATTTGCTGCCCTCATGAGTTTGTTATAATCTCTCATTAATTCTTGTCTATCAGATATTGGGTTTGCATAGAGTGATGACTGTGCAAGAAGAAAAAAAATTAAAATTAATTTGAACATAACTTATTAACGTGACATAAAAATTATAGACTTATTTTTTTGTAAATTTTTTAATAGTGTCATTAAATATTATCTTTCCTGAGTCCAAAATTACTAAATAATCTGCAAAATCTTTTATATAGGTTAAATTATGTAACGTTAATACTATAGTTTTATTTTTCATTTTAGACAAAGATGAAAAAAAAGATTTTTCACTCTCAAGGTCTAGATTTTGATTAGGTTCGTCAAGTATAATTAAATCTTGTTCGAAACTCATAAATCTAGATATAAACACTTTCTGCTTTTCCCCTTCCGATAAATTTTGAAACTTACGTTTTTTTAATTTATTTAAATTGAAAAGATTAAAATAAGATTTATTAACCTTGGATTTCTTAATATTGCTTAATAATAAAAAATTATCCTCTAGACTTTTATTTAAAGAAATAGGTTTTTGAAAAAGCATCGGAACAGGTTCAGAGTAGTCAGATTCAATTGATCCTTTACTAGGAAAAATAATTTTATTTATAATTTTTATTAAGGAACTTTTACCAGAACCATTTTTTCCAGTGATTACTGTAATTTTGTTCCTTCTAATATTTAGATTGATATTTGAAAGTATATTTTTTCCATTAATTGCATATGAAATATTATTAATTTTAATCATTTTTTATTTAAAAAGTTAAGAGATATTGAAATTAAAAGTGTCAGAGAGATAAGAATAACTCCTAAAATAATACCTAGTGAGACATTGCCTTTAGATGTTTCTAATGCAATTGTAGCTGTCATGTTTCTTGTGAAGTGATCAATTGAACCTCCTACTATTGCAGCCGCACCGTACTCACTAATGGCTCGGCCAAAACCTAATAAAAGAACTGTTATGTAGATATTTGTTTTATTTGAAAAGAGTATGAAAATTATATCTTTTTTGGACGCTCCATAAGACATTAATTCATCTCTATAGATTGGGTAGTCCTCTTCAATGTTTTTAATTATTAAAGTAATCATAATTGGGAAGATAATTACGATCTGGGCAATGATCATTGCTATAGGTGAGTATAAAATTTCCATCCAACCTAAGGGGCCAGATCTACTTATGAGTATATAGACTAATAGCCCTGCGCATACGGGAGGGATAGAGGTAAGAGAGCTTAAGAAAATTACAATCGGTTTTTTTAATTGGAATTGATAAATAGCAATTAAATAGCCAAAAATCATTGATAAAAAAAATGCAATTAATGTTGAAAAAATACTTACATAAATTGTAATAAAAACTGCGGATTGTATTTTTTCAAAAGTTAGCATTTAGGTAATATTAATTGGTATGAAACAACTTTTCACCGTTATATGTAAACCTATTAATAACATCTTTGCCCTCACCTGCAATCAACCATTCAATGAACATCTGAGATTTATTATACTCAACATGAGGAAATTTTTCAGGATTGACTGCAATAATTCCATAAGGATTATGTAATTCATCACCACCCTCAAAAAGAATTTTTAAATTATTTTTATTTTTAAAAGATAGCCAGGTGCCTTTGTCACTTATCGTATAGGCATCAATTTCAGAGGCAATATTTAATGTATTGGCCATGCTTGTTCCAGTTTTTATATATTTATCAGAGTCAAATTTTTTGATATTTACCAAACTCCATAATTCTTGTTCTTTTTTATGAGTTCCAGAATTATCATCTCTTGAAATAAATTTGTATTCTGAGTTATATATTTTTTTTAATGCGGATAAGATATCTTCCTCTTGTGATATTTTCAGTGGGTCAGATTTTGGACCAACTAAAATAAACTTATTGTACATAACCTCATATCTTTGAACACCGTAGCCCTCATCTATAAATTCTAATTCATCTTTTTTTGAATGAACAAATAATAAATCTCCATCGCCCCTTTTTGCGTTTGCAATAGCATTGCCGGTTCCAACTGCAATAGGTCTTATACTTATTCCAGTTTTATTCTTAAATTCTGATGCTAAGAGATCAAGCAAACCCGTATTAGCAATGCTTGTTGTAGACTGAATGATTATAAAATCTTTAGAATAAACATTTATGGAAAAAAATAAAAATAACGATAAAAATAAATTTTTTAATTTCATTTATAATCAACAATATTAACATACATAATTGAAGATAATGAAGTTAGCAAACAGCGCAGATAATTACGGTTTAATTAGCAAGTTATTTCATTGGATTATGGCTGCTCTTATAATTGCAACTTACTTACTAGGCAAAAATTTAGAGAATAATTTCGAGTATTACTATGAGATATTGATGATACACAACACACTAGGCCTTTCAATTCTTGTCCTAGCCATTTTTAGATTAAGCTGGAAATTTATCAATATTAGGCCCAAGCCCATCTTAAAAAATAAAATATTAATATATGTTGCGAAAACTAACTATTTTTTATTTTACTCAATATTTTTTTTACAACCAATATCTGGATACATACTTACAAACTTGCAAGGTGACACGGTAATGTTTTTAAATTTTGAATTAATAAATTTATTAGATCACAACAGTGATTTAAGGTACTTGTTCAAAAGTTTCCATGAATATTCTAGTAATGTTTTATTAGTTTTATTTTTTATACATTCAGGAGCCGCACTTATGCACCATTTTGTATTTAAAGATAGAACTTTAAAAAGAATGACTTTTGATAGTGATTAATATTTTAAAGCCACTCGGGTACGGGAAGTTTTTTTGATATTAGATATTCTTTGTTATATAACTTACTAAAATACTTGTTAGCATCATCACACAGAATTGTAACAATGTTTTTACCTGGTCCCATTTCTTTAGCCATTTCGATAGCCCCTGCTACGTTTACTCCAGAACTAGAGCCAAGAAATAAGCCTTCTGTTTTGACCATTTTATATAAAAGTTCAAACGCTTCATAATCAGTAATATAGTATGAGAAGTCAATAAGAGAAGGTTCAACATTTTTTGTCACTCTATACTGGCCTATTCCCTCCGTTTCTGATGGATCGCCTTTAACTTCCAATTTAGAATATTTAAAATAATTATACATTTGAGCACCTTGTGGATCTGTGCAAGCTATTTTTATATTTGAATTTAATTCTTTGAGTCCAATAGATGTACCTGCCAATGTTCCACCCGACCCAATTGCACAAGTAAAACCATCTACTTTTCCATCAAGCTGATTGAATATTTCTTTAGCTGTGGTTTTTGCGTGAAATTTGTAATTTGCTGTATTGTCAAATTGGTTTGCCCACATAACTGAAGTCTCTCCTTTTGATTGTAGATCTTCAACTAACCTCTTTGATACATGCTGATAATTACCCGGATCAGAATAAGGTTTAGTTGGCACAACTTTAAGCTTTGCCCCCATATTCCTTAAAATACTTTGCTTCTCTTCTGATGCACCGTCAGGCATTACAATTATAGTTTTGTATCCTCTAGCATTGTTAATCATTGTTAAAGCAATACCTGTGTTTCCAAAGGTACCCTCAACGACAGTGCCGCCTGGTTCAATTAAATTATTTTCTTCAGCATCAAGGATTATACCCAATGCAGTTCTATCTTTGATAGAACCAGCTGGATTCATAAATTCTGCTTTACCATAAATATTACAACCCGTAATTTCTGATGGGTATTTGAGTTTAATAAGTGGCGTATTGCCAATAAAATCAACTATGTCTCTCATTTTAAATCTTTGATAGGGCTTGGTCTAAATCTGAGATCAAATCATCTACATGTTCAATACCCACAGATATTCTTAGTAATGTTTCTGATATGCCTAATTTTTCTCTAATTGATGGATCTATAGAAGCATGGGTCATGATGGCTGGATGCTCGATCAAACTTTCGACTCCTCCTAAGCTTTCCGCGAGTGTAAATAAATTTAAATTTTTTAGAAAAGTTTTTACCCCATTAATATCTGAGTCAATTACAAAGGACATCATTCCACCAAAACCATACATTTGTTTTTCTGCAATTTCCTTGTGCCTTTTATCAATACCTGGAAAAAAAACTTTTTCTATCTTAGGATGATTGGATAAATAATTAGACACAGCAATAGCATTTTCATTATGTTGCTTCATTCTTACAGAGAGTGTTTTAATGCTTCTTGTTAATAAATAACAATCAAAGGGAGAGGGGACAGCCCCAACTGCATTTTGAATAAAAGAAATTTTTTCAGCGTATTCCTTATTTTCTTTAATAACAATAGACCCGCCAACAATATCTGAGTGGCCTCCTAAATATTTTGTTGAAGAACTCACTACCATATCTGCACCTAATTCAAGTGGTCTCTGATTATATGGAGAGGCAAATGTGTTGTCACAAATCACAGGTAATTTAAACTCACTAGCAATATTAACAGTGTTTTTAATATCAATAATTTTCATTAAAGGGTTTGAAGGTGTTTCAATCCATATAAATTTTGTGTTTTCTTTTATTTCATCATTCCAGTTTATATTTTTATCAAAGTCGATGTAAGTTACGTCAATGTTTGATTTAACTTTATCGAATAACCTACGAGTACCCCCATATACATCATCAGAACAAACTATATGGTAGTTTGTGCCAAATAGGTCACAAACTGTATTTATTGCTGACATGCCAGATGCAAATGCAAAAGCTTTATCTCCAGACTCAATTTGTGCCAGTAATTTTTCTAATATATCTCTAGAAGGATTTTTGGTTCTAGCATATTCATACTCAAAATTTCCGGGTTCCATTTGTTTGAAGGTTGATGAAAGATGTATTGGTGGCATAACGGCTCCCGTTTCTTTATCTGGGCCATGCCCAGAATGAATTACTTTTGTGTTAAATTTTTTTTTCACAGCTCAATTTATAACTAATTAATTTTTAAATAACATCTATAACGATATTTTTCTTATTTGATAGGCTTTTTAAATTATAAGAAATCTGTTTCATATCAACCAAAATTCGAATATTATACTTGTCCCCTAGCCGCTTGGGTTGAGACATTGTCGAGGAGGAAGGTGGCAAGGGGCAATAAATTTTATTATTTCGTTAATCTATTTTCTTAAAAAATTGATTAATTTAAGTTTCCTTTGACACCATTTGATTAAGATTTTCAATTTTCATATCAACAGACAAATCATTTGGCATTAACTTTTTCATTTCTTGATAAACCTTAAGTGCTCCATCATAATTTTTGTAGCTTATAAGAATCCTACTCAAACCATCTAATGCACCAAAATGTCTTGGTTCAAGATACAATGTAGCTTCAATATCTCTCATAGAGTTTTCATAGTCTCCCATCATAAAATAAAAAGTTGCCCTTTTGTTGTATGCCTCCGCGTAATTTGGCTCTAACTCAATAGCAAGAGTCAAAGCTGATATCGCAGATTGGTAGTTTTTAGATTCAAAAAAATCTGAAATATTATCCATTACTATTTTTACATCTGGATTTTCAATTTTCATCCATTCTCCCCATATTTTTGATATAATTAGACTTTGTTCTTTTGAGTCCTTTACCTTGGAGAGCTGACTGAATAATTCATCAAGTTTTGGGCTATTTTGATCTGCGTAACTATAAGATATGTTCAAAAATAATGCGAATATAATTAAAATGATTTTCATCTATATTGTTTAGTTACGCATATAAATATTATGCAGTTTAAAAAATTAATTTACACCAGTTTATGCCTTTTACTTTTTAACACTATATCGATTGCAGAAACTATTGATAAAATTGAGTTTAGTGAAACACAAGCAGTGATTGAAAGTCAATTAAAGGCCTTCATTAACAAAGATGCTGAAGGGGCATTCTTCCATGCCTCACCTTACATCAAAATGAGGTTCAGTAATCCTCAAAATTTTATGAGTATGGTGAAAAACTATTATGAGCCTGTTTATAACCCTAAAAATTACTATTTTATGGAATCAAAATTTTTTGAAGGAGCAGTATATCATCAACTACAAATCGTCTCGCAAGATAATGTTTCTTATTTAGCAATGTACTCACTCATTAAAGACAAGGGGGAGTGGAAAATTTCAGGATGCTCCATTTACCCAATGGAAAAGCAATCAATTTAGCTTTTTTAATTTAGAATAAACAAGATATCCAGAAATTATTATTAATATAGCACCGCATAATTCTATAATTGAGGGGTAGTGATTGAAAACAACAATACTAATTACTATTCCAAAAATGATCTGTGAATAATGTGTGATGCTAAAAAATGAAGCTTCTATTCTCCTAAGAGAATAAATTAAGATCATCATGGCCACACCATCAATAAGCCCCGCGCCTACCATTATTAAAAAATCGTACAAAGCGATATCTTTGTAATGGTTAAATGAAAATACTGTGAAAATTATGCCAGTAATTCCCATACTATAAAAAGTCAAAGCCATCGTTCTTTCAGATTTCCCATAAACTCGCACTGTAAAATCTAGACACGCCAATGAAATTACTCCTAATATAAGAAATATTACTCCCAAAGCATTAAAACCTGCGTTTAAACTAAAACCTGAGACCATAAAAACAGCAATCATAGCTAGTATTAAAGAAATTATTTTGGATAGGTAAATCGACTCCTTTAAAATTACTATTCCCATAATTGAGAGTAACACAGGAGCTGACAAAATTATTGGATAAGCAATAGATAAAGGTAATAAAATGATACCTTTTACAACAAAATAATAGGTCAAAGTCATTAAAATACCTCTTATAAAATGAAGTTTATAATTGCTTGTTTTTATTTCTTCTAAGCTCTTTCTGTACAGTAAATAAAGGAGCACTGGGATTATTGCGGAGAAACTCGCTATGGAAAATATAACTGTGTCTTTATATAAATCTCCAATTAACTTTATAATAGTGTCTGCAATTGAAAATAAGAAAAAGGCAACAGTGCCTAGTATGTAAATTACGTGTTTTTTACTCTCTAATTGAGACATTGAATTTACTTCTATATCTCATTACTAAGATTAATACGAACAATTTAATGGTAAGCGGAATAAAAAAATAAAATATCATAATATTTGGAATATTTGGGTGAATTGCAAAGTTTATTGATTGTAAGTAACCATATCCCGTTAGAGCTATACCAGCAGCAATTCCTATAGCAGCTTTTCTTATAATTGAGAAAAATGAGGTAAAAAACTGTGATAAACGATTTTCATTATTTACATCTAATATATCAGCTAACTCAATCTGGGGTATTATAAGATCAATTCCAATTCCAATTCCTGTAATAAGTATGACAAATATATATATTTGCCAATAGTCACTGCTAGTGAAAATAACAAATAAAAAACCAAAAATAGTTATACTGGTTCCAATCTGTAATAAAAACATATTTGAAAATTTTTTTCCAAAAAAATACCAAAATGGCGTGGAAATTAATGTAATAAGAAAATACAAAATTAATAAATGGCCTGCATACTCACTAAGACCCAAATATTCAGATACAAATATAATAAATAAATTGGCAGTAAAATTATTAGCAAGTAAATTAAAAAATGTAATGTAACAAAAAGGTAAAATTTTTTTATTTTTTTTAATGAAAGTTTTTAATTTTATCCAAGAAATTTCATTTGGCTTGTAATTCAGTTCATCATCATAGAAAAAATAAAAAATTAATCCCCCTATAATTGCAAGAGAAATAAAAATAAAACCACTTGTTTTTATAACGTCTGGGTTTAATAGCTCAATATTATTTAAATTTGAAATAGTCGTTGGAATAATAAGAGCTGCAAGAACTCCTAAAATTGCAAAAACTTCTTTGACTGCTGCCAAACGAAATCTTTTTTTTAAAATTTTTTTTTGATCAATAACTATAGAGTCGTAAGGAATGATTGCGATTGAGTAACTTATCAATGCTAAGTTATAAAAGAAAATAAAATAATAAATATTAGAAGATTGGAAAACGTAAAGGCCAAATAAGGAAAAAATAAATATTATTATTCCTAAAAGAATTTGATTTTTTCTTGATCGACCTGAAATAATTCTTTTTTCTGTTAAATAACCAATTAAAAAGTCTGAGAAGATATCAAAAAATCTAGATATTAGTATTACTAGTCCGATAACACTTAAAGAGATACCAATTGATAAATTGTAAAAAGTAGGCAAAAAAACAAATAATAATAAAAAACTCCCAGCAAGGTAAAATGACTGAAAACTATAGGATAAAATCGATTTTAAGTTCATTTTTGGATATTTAATACTTGAACAACTTTGACTATATCAAAATATTTATTAGTGTTCAGTTAGCATTCATGCGGGGGCTGATTCGGTATCTCACTTTCCTCCTCTATATGTCGAGTCAGCCGTTCCTCTAGCCTCTATATCTAGTATTTTTCTCTTAAATTTTTTGCCCCACATATATCCTCCGAGATCTCCATTTTTTCTTACTACTCTGTGACAAGGTACCAATAGTCCAACAGGGTTTTTACCAACTGCTGAAGCTATAGCTCTTACTGCATCTGGTCTCTTTATTCTTTTACCAAGCTCACTATAGGAAATTGTGTGACCATAAGGAATTTTAGTAATTTCTGTCCAAACTTTTTTTTGTAATGTAGTTCCATCAAGGAATTTTATTTTTATATTTTTTTGTTTAGAAATTTTACCTTTCAATAGATTGTTTATTAATATTTTTACTTTTTTTAATTTTAAACCTTTAGTTGGTTTATATAAATTAAGTATGTTTTTAATTCTTTTATCATTATCTTTCAAAAGAAAGTGAACTCCCTCTGAACTATCTAAGACAAAAAGTTTAATTATTGGTGTTTCGATAAAACCAAAACAATAATTCATTAATTAAACATTTTTTTTACTTTATCAAAAAACCCTTCCGTCATTTTAGAATTTTTCTTAGTAAGGGTTTCATTAAATTGATTTAAAAGTTTCTCTTGATCTGAAGATAAGTTTACTGGTGTTTCAGCATGTACTTTAACAATCATATCACCTCTTGTGTTTGTTCTCAGAATACTCATTCCTTTGCCTTTAATTCTAAGTTTATGACCTGACTGCATTCCTTTTGGTATGGAAACATTAACCATTTTTTTTTCTATAGTAGGAACTTCTATATTTCCACCCAGAGTTGCTGTAGTAAAAGGTATAGCAACATCACAAATAATGTTATCTCGTTCTCTCTGGAAAAGTTTGTGGTTATTAATATTTATAAAAACGTAAAGGTCTCCATAGGAGCCACCTCTTTCTCCAGCCTCTCCTTCTCCGCTCATTCTAATTCTGTTACCTGTTTCAACCCCAGCAGGTATTTTGATTTGAATTTTTTTATTTTGTTTAATTCGTCCAGTATTACTGCATTTTGAGCATCGACCCTTCATTTCTTGCCCAGTTCCACCACATCTACCACAGGTCCTCTCCATTGAAAAAAACCCGCTTTGCGTCCTAACTTTTCCGTAACCTTGGCAAGTAGAACAACTTTTATAACTATGCTGTTCAGGGCAATTTATCATTTTGGGTATCGTTGCATCTATTGATTTTCCTGTAAAAGCCTCTTCTAAAT
This sequence comes from uncultured Alphaproteobacteria bacterium, assembly GCA_902610255.1. GTDB lineage: Bacteria > Pseudomonadota > Alphaproteobacteria > HIMB59 > HIMB59 > HIMB59. The sequence continues at coordinate 130,214 of CACLUX010000001.1, forward strand.
CGATTGTCACATCGTAACGTAAATCATCGCCTCTACTTTCGCGTTGACCACCCTCACCAAACGCACCAAAAATATCTTCAAATATATCTGAAAAACCGCCAAAGCCCTGTTGCCCAAATCCACTAGCTCCACCACCGCCTTGTTCAAAAGCAGCATGACCAAATTGATCATAGGTTTGTCTTTTTTTTGGATCTTTTAAAATTTCATATGCTTGGCTCACATCTTTAAATTTTTGTTCAGCAGCAGAGTCACCCTGATTTCGATCAGGATGATATTTCATTGCTAATTTTCGGTAAGCACTTTTTATTTCGGAGTCACTAGCTTCACGGGATATACCAAGAGTGTCATAAAAATCCTCAGCCATAATATTTTAAACCAAGCTAAGAGTTACTGTCCGCTTGCTTTTTTATCGTCGTCTACTTCTTCGTAATCTGCATCTATAACATCATCATCGCTTTTATTTTCACTAGTGTTTTCTTCTTGCTTAGGTTGTTCTCCACCAGGCGCCTCAGATGATTGTTGATCTTTGTACATTGCTTCACCCATTTTCATAGATGATTGAGTTAGATCTTGTGTTTTTTGTTTTATGGTCTCAATTTCATTTTTTTCGAGTGCCTCTTTTAAATCTTTTAAGTCTGCTTCTATTTTAGATTTATCTTCGGGGCTAATTTTATCGCCATGCTCTTTTATATTTTTTTCCACTTGGAAGATAAGACTATCGGCTTGGTTTTTTACATCAACCTCTTCTCTTTTCTTCTTATCTGTTTCAGCATTGGCTTCAGCGTCTTTAACCATTTTATCAATCTCTTCATCTGATAGACCACCAGATGCTTGGATTTTAATTTGTTGCTCTTTTCCTGTAGATTTATCTTTTGCAGATACATTGACAATACCGTTAGCATCAATGTCAAAAGTCACCTCAATTTGTGGTGTTCCTCTTGGAGCAGGAGGTATGCCAACTAAATCGAATTGGCCTAAAAGCTTATTATCAGCGGCCATTTCTCTTTCGCCCTGAAAGACTCTGATAGTAACGGCATTTTGATTATCCTCTGCTGTTGAAAATACTTGGCTTTTTTTTGTAGGAACAGTCGTATTTCTTTCAATTAACTTAGTAAAAACTCCACCTAGTGTTTCTATACCCAAAGAAAGTGGGGTCACATCTAAAAGTAAGACATCTTTTACATCACCTTGCAATACACCTGCCTGAATAGCTGCTCCCATAGCCACAACTTCATCAGGGTTAACGCCTTTACTAGGGTCTTTCCCAAAAAAGTTTTTAACAATTTCTGTTACTTTTGGCATTCTTGTCATTCCACCCACTAAAATGACATCGTTTATGTCGCTTGCTGAAAGACCGGCGTCACTTAGAGCTTTTTTACATGGTTCAATTGTATTTTGAAGCAAGTCGTCAACCAACTCTTCAAGCTTAGCTCTGGTAAGTTTTACATTTAAGTGTTTAGGCCCAGATTGATCAGCTGTAATAAAAGGTAAATTTACATCTGTTTGAGTTGAACTTGACAATTCTATTTTTGCTTTTTCAGCAGCCTCTTTTAAACGTTGTAAAGCTAATTTATCATTTTTTAAATCTATACCTTGCTCTTTTTTAAATTCACTTGCTAAAAAATCAATAATCCTTAAATCAAAGTCTTCTCCGCCCAAGTGTGTATCACCATTTGTAGACTTAACTTCGAATACACCATCTCCAACTTCTAAAATTGATACATCAAATGTACCACCGCCTAAATCGTAGACAACTACAGTACCTGATTGTTTTTTATCTAGTCCATATGCTAATGAAGCAGCGGTTGGTTCATTAATAATTCTTAAAACTTCTAATCCAGCAATTTTACCAGCATCTTTAGTTGCTTGCCTTTGTGCGTCATTGAAATAAGCAGGAACGGTTATCACTGCTTGTGTAATAGTTTCTCCTGTATAAGACTCAGCTGTCTCTTTCATTTTTTGAAGAATAAAAGCAGAGATTTGACTAGGGCTATATTTTTCACCCTGAGCTTCAACCCATGCATCACCGTTATTACCTTTAATAATTTTAAATGGAGATAAGCCTACATCCTTTTGGACAGTGTCGTCTTCAAAGCTTCTACCAATAAATCTTTTTACAGCATAAAGTGTATTTTCAGGATTGGTGACGGCTTGTCTTTTTGCAGATTGACCAATTAATTTTTCGCTTTCAGAAAAAGCTACAACAGAAGGTGTTGTTCTAGCACCTTCAGAATTCTCTATTACCTTTGGATTCTTTCCATCCATTATTGCCACACAAGAGTTCGTGGTACCTAAATCAATTCCAATTACTTTAGCCATTTTGTTTTTCCTACTTTAAAAATTAAATAATCTTATATTTATATGGGTTGATACTTACTTAATTCAAGAGCATTAAAACTATTGAATTTTCTTACTTTTTGGATTTATCTTCTTCTTTGATGGCTTTATCGTCTTGATTTTCTTGAGATTTTTTTGATACCCCTACCATTGCTGGTCTTAGTAATCTATCATGCAATGTGTAGCCTGGTATTAGTTCTTGGACAATAGTTCCGGGCTCGCAGTCATTTTTTTCAATTTCCATCATGGCTTGGTGTAAATTATGGTCAAATTTTTGGTTTATACTTTCAATTTTTTTGATGCCAATTTTTTCGAAAGTGGCCATAGTGGATTGTGCAATTAGATCTAAACCATCAACTACAGACTTTATGCTTTCATTAGATCTCACTTCTTCTGAAATACTTGATTTTGCTCTCTCTATATTGTCACCGATATTAATTATTTCTTTTGCAAAATTAGCTATACCGTATTTCAATGCATCTGATTGATCTTTTTCTGCCCTTTTTCTAAAGTTTTCTAGTTCAGCAACAGCTCTTAACCTTTGATCTTTTAAACTCTCAATTTCCTCTTTGAGTTTTTCGATTTCATCATCATTTGTATCTGAATTTTCATCTACATCAGTCTCATTGGTTTCTTGATTTTCTGTAACATCTTCTTCTTCTTGGTGTTGAGCTTGGTCTTCGTATTTCTTATCTTCTTCCATAATAATTCCTTTATTTTTTTGATATTGTTTCAGACATATAGCTCACAATAGGAACAATTCGCTGATAATCAATTCTTTTCGGACCTATGACACCAATAGCACCAGTGAGTCCATTTTTAGTTTTATAATTTGATAAAATCATAGATAAATTTGTATTTTTAAAAAAATTTGTATTACTCCCAATAAATATTTGCACTCCTTTTGATTTTTTCAAGGCCTTAATCATTTTGTTTGCCATTTTACCTGTTTCAATGTCACTCAAAAGCTCATTTATGCTGTCTAAATCTGTTTCTAAATTATTCTTAATTAAATTTGGAAGACCTCTAACAAAAAAAGTTTCTGTATTTTGAGACTTTTCAATTTTTATTCCTTTCAGCAATAGTTTTTTTGAAGTGTTGGTTATTTGATTTCTTGCTGATTTTATAAAAATTTTTATATTATTTTGAATTTCTGTAGGTGACATAGATTTTGAAAACTTATTTATAAAGTTGCCAATACTATTTAAATCTTCTGTTTGAATATTTTCATCAATTTCTACTATTCTATTTGATGTATACCCATCTTCGTGCTCGATAATGAATATTACTTTATGATTATCGATTTTGTGAAAGTCAATTTTTCTAATTTTTGTTATTTTTTCATTATTAATAACAAGACTAGCTTGTTTAGATAGACCATTTAAAGTGTTAGTAATTATTTCTTGTTCATTTAAAAGATTATTCATTTTAGATGACTTCTCAATAATCTCTTTTTCACTTTTACTAATTGATCCTGGCTCTAAAAGTGCATGAGTATAAAATTGTAAACCTAGATCAGTTGGTATACTACCTGCAGAGAAATGACCTTTTTGTATGAGTCCGTGAAAATTTATTTCGTTTAAAACATTCCTTATTGTTGCTGGAGAAAGTTTATAAGAAATTTTTGAACTAAGTGCTTTGGAGCCCATAGGCTCGCCTGTTTTCAAGTAACTTTCAACAAGTGACTTAAATATAAGCTTTGATCGAGCTCCAATATCTGTAATTTTTTTATTCATTAATCCTAATTAATCTTATAATTTAAAATAATAATACATAAATGTCTGGATATACAAGAAATGATAGAGAACTCTCTAAAATTAGAAATTTAGAAATAATTCCAGGCTTCCAACCAAATAATCAATCATCATGTTTAGTTAAATTAGGAAATACTCATGTCTGCTGCTCAGCGATTATTGAAGATAGAGTTCCTGGATTTTTAAGAAATTCCGGGAAAGGTTGGTTAACTGCAGAATATGGTATGTTACCTTCATCTACATCTGAAAGAATGGACAGAGAGGCAGCCAAAGGTAGGCAGTCTGGAAGAACACAAGAAATTCAGAGACTTATTGGAAGAAGTTTAAGGTGTGCTGTTAATTTAGATATACTTGGCGAAAAAACTATCAAGATTGATTGTGATGTGATTAGTGCTGACGGAGGAACAAGGACAGCGTCTATCATTGGCGGATACGTTAGTCTTGTTCGATCAATTAATGAGTTCAAAAATAAATTTAATTTATCAAAGGCAATTATAGTAAATCAAGTTGCAGCAATATCGGTAGGTGTTGTTAAAGGAACATCATGCATAGATTTAAATTATATTGAAGACTCGAGTGCTGAGGTAGATTGCAATGTGGTAATGGCAAATGATGGTCAATTTATTGAGTTTCAATCTACTGGTGAAGAGGCTAAATTTAGCAAGAAAACTATTATGAGCTTTATAGAACTAGTTGAGGGAACGATGCCAGAAATTTTCAATATACAAAACTTGGCAATTGAAAAATAATTTATTACTTGGCACTAATAATAGTGGAAAATTAAAAGAGTTTATTTTTTATATAAAGCACTTCAATCTATTTAGTGAATATGAAGTTTTAAATCTTAATAAATTTAACAATATTGGTGAACCTACTGAAGATGGTGAAACTTTTGAAGAAAATTGTGAAATTAAGTCAAAATATTTTTTAGATAAAACAAATACACTCGTACTATGTGATGATAGTGGATTTGTTGTAAATAAATTAAATAACTATCCAGGAATAAAAACAGCAAGAGAAGCAAAAAAATTAGGTGGAGAGCAAAAGGTTATAGATTTTATTTTCAGCAAATTTGAAAACTTGAGTTATATTGATGCGACTTTTTTTTGTTCTATTTGCGTTTTAGGAAAAAACCTAAGATACATGGTATCAGGGTCCATACCAGGTTTGATAATTAAATATAAAAGAGGCAATGGTGGTTTTGGTTATGATCCATATTTTATTCCTACAGATAACAATAAGACATACGCTGAAATGAATGAGAAGCAAAAATTATTAAACTCTCACAGGTATGAAGCTTTTAAAAAATTATCTAATCAAATATTACAGGATAACTAATCATCATATTTTCTAACGGTAATCTTCCAAAATCCTCATTATCAATAGCGCTTGGTAAAAAATTGTTCTTTAGAATTTGGTTAGCAATAGTAAGTGATATTTTTACTGAGGTCCTGAAGAAGAATTCCCGATGCGGTTCATCCATGGTAGTCAAATCGATATTTTGCAAAAAAGTCCGATTAATAGGCTTATAATAATTTTCTAAATTCTTTCTTTGCTCTAAAAAATTGTCAATTAGGAATGTTCTCTCAAGAGGATAAGTTCCGTCCTCTGTTGCTAAGTATCCCACTAAATCTTTATAGCTAAAAGTATCATCAAAAATAATTATGTTGTCATATATATTTAAGTCTCCCATCAACTTCACTGATAATTCCAAATCTACTGCGCTGTCTCCAAATGGAGATGATTTAATATATTTTAATGGGTAGGTATCTTTAAAATATTCAAATAATTTTAATCCATATTCGTTTTGTTTGTATAATACACCAAGTGAGTTTGATGAATTGATATAATCCCCAAGTATTTCAACGTGTTGGTAAGGGCTACTAAATACGAAAAGGATTTCATTATCTGCATACTTATTCATTACTGAGTAATCATTTGATAAAGAAATCGTGAATGTATTTTCACCAAGTCTATTAGGTAACTCGAACAAATCTTTTGAGTTGGTGGGACCTATAATGAGAGTATTTTTGATTTTATTTTGTATTTCATCAATTGAGTAAATAAATTCTATATTTTTTAAATCAGGAAAGTTATCAATTTCTTCTAAAAAAACATCATAAAATAAGGATGTTGAAATATCATCCTCTGATAAAAAAAAGATTATTTTATCGATATTATTAAAGTCAATTATTTTATCCTCAGGTTTTGATGGCTTCTTTATTGTCTCGGCCTTCTCTATTTCATCCTCTTTTTCTTCCATAATTTCAATCTCTTCAACTTTTTCTGGTATTTTTTCAATCGGCTTTTTTTTTTCGATTGTTGTTGGGGCACAACTAAAAAATGATATTAATGTTAATAATATAGTTATATTTTTAAATAAATTCATAATGAACTCGGGTCTCTATTTAGTTTCAACTCCCATAGGAAATTTAGATGATATCACATTAAGAGCTATAAATGTTTTAAAAAATTCCAATTTAATTTTATGCGAAAACACTACTAATAGTAAAAAGCTTTTAAAAAAGTATGGTATCAAAACTTCTTTGTCCAAGTACACTGATCACGACTTTAATAATAAGAAAAATTATATACATAGATTATTAAAGTCTAATCAAGTGGTATCATTAATCTCAGACTCTGGTTCTCCCCTTATATCTGATCCAGGAAGCCAATTAATAAATTTTTTGTTTAAAAATCAGATAAAAGTATATTCGATACCTGGTGCTAGTGCCTTAATCTCTGGTATTCAATTAAGTGGTTTTTTAAATAAAAAAAAATTTACCTTTATCGGTTTTCTTCCCAAAAAAAAAGAACATAAAGAAAAGACACTTTTAGAGAATAAAATTAATAATTTAATAATTTACTCAACTAAACAACAATTACAGAAAGATGTCTATGCTATTGCATCTATTTCGGAAACATTTGAGGTTATTTTACTTAAAGAGCTTACAAAATTATATGAGGAGAGAATTTATATAGATTACAAAAATTATGAAAATTTTAATTACTCTGAACTTAAAGGTGAGTTAGTTTTAGCGGTGAGCATTGAAAAAGAGGCTGACAAAATTGAAGACATCAATTTTAAAGATATAAAGGCGATAATTAACGAGGTAGGTGTAAAAAAGGCTTATCAACAGCTTAAAAGTAAGTATAAAATATCAAGGAATGATTTTTACAAATTATCAATTGATTTAAAGGATGATTAAGAATTTTATAATTCTACTATCGATGTTTTTCATTGGTTGTGGACCGTCACTTGTATCTACAGGTGCAAAAACTGTTATTAAAGAAAACGAGGATGAAAAAACATTTAGTGAAAGTTGGGATGATGCCACTATTAAACTTGGTATAAAAGAGAAATATTTCTCTTACGATGCAACTTTATTTACAAGAATCGATGTTGAAGTTCAATTAGGCAAAGTTCTTTTAACAGGAGTAGTGCCCTACGGTGACATGCGCTTGGAAGCGGTAAGGCTAGCTTGGCAACAAGATGGTGTAAATGAAGTACTAAATGAAATATCTATTGATACCGGATATGGGCTTGATGATATAGCCAAAGATAAATTTATAAGTACACAACTTTTTACAAAGATTTTTACAGACTCTAATATAAAAAAATTTAAATACGATTTTGAAGTACAAAAACAAATTGTATATCTGTTTGGTGTTTCCAGTGATCAAAAAGAAATAGATATGGTAATTGAACACGCTAAAAACGTGAAAGGTGTCTTAGATATAATTAATTACATTCAAATGAGATAGCCTAAAAGTCTGCTAACAAATGTAGATGAAAGTGAAATACCTCTTGGCCGCCATCTTTTCCTTTATGTGTCTTAATTTGAAAACCCTTATCTTTTAGACCTAAAATATTTATTATTTCTTCGACAGATTTCCAGAAATTGGTTTGGTATAAGTTGTCTGCGTTTTGTAAAAAATCAGAAATATCTAATAAAGGTTTCTTGGGTATAATTAAAATATGAGTTTTTGCTTTTGGGTTAATATCTTTGAATGAAAGCACATAATCATTTTCAAAAACCTTATCACAAGGAATCTCACCTTTTAAAATTTTTGCAAAAATATTTTCTTTATCATAGCTCATATTCTAACAGGGACACCCTTTCTACTAAGATATTTTTTTACAGTCTTAATTTTATATTTTCCAGAGTGAAATACACTTGCAGCTAATAAGCCAGTGGATTTTGTCAAATAACCTAAATAAAAATGTTCTAAATTCCCAACACCGCCACTAGCAATTACAGGAATTCTAACACTACTGGTCACTTTTTTTAGCATGTTACTATCGAAACCATTCTGAACCCCATCTGTATCCATTGAAGTCATTAATATCTCTCCAGCCCCAAGAGACTGTGCTTGTTTTGCCCAATTAATTAGTTCATTTCTTGTGATTTCTCTTCCGCCTTTGATGACAACTTTCATTTTATTATTAAATCTTTTTCCATCTATTGCTACAACTATACATTGGGAGCCATGTCTCAATGAAGCTTGTCTTATTAATCTTGGATTTTTTACTGCTGCTGAATTAATTGATACTTTATCTGCTCCAGCATTAAGCAAATCTGTTATATCGCTCAAATCTGAAACTCCTCCACCTACAGTTAAGGGGATATTTATAACCTTAGCTACGGATTCAACAGTTTTAATAAATGTTTTTCTATTTTGATATGATGCGTTTATATCAAGCATACAAAGCTCATCGGCTCCTGATAAAGAGTAATATTTTGCCATTTCAACTGCATTACCCATGACTCTTATGTTTTTAAAATTAACACCCTTAACAACTTTATTTTTAATTACATCAAGACAAGGAATTATTCTTGTTTTAAGCATTAAACTGCGCCAGACTATCTATAGATATTTTATTTTCGTATATGGCTTTACCTACAACAACATTATTAAAACCGTTTAATCTACTTAATTCAATATCGTTAAGGTCCTTAACCCCTCCTCCGATAGTAATATGCTTGTCAGTTAATTTTTTTATAGAATTAAACGTTTCCATATTTAGGCCTGAAAGCATCCCATCATTAGCGACATCAGTGACAAAGTAGGAATGAATAGGTCGGTCATTATATTTATCTATAATATGCTTTAAAGATTGATTTGTTGTCTCTTGCCAGCCATGAGAAGCAATTTGATTATTTTTTATATCCAAAGCGATGGATAGTTTTTCAATTAAAGTGTCGTCAAAATTTAAAACGTCATCAATATTCTTTATTGCAAAAGTTCCAATCACAATTGTATTAAATCCTTCGTTAATTTTATCAATAATAGCATCTTTGCTTCTTATACCTCCAGCAACTTCAATATTAATATCAATTTTTCTTCTAATTTGGTTAAGAACTTTATTGTTATTGCCTTTACCTAAAGTAGCATCTAAGTCGACGACGTGGATAGTATTGAAACCTGCATCTTGATATGTTTTAGCCATATCAATGGGAGAATACTGATAGATTGTTTTATCATCGGCAATTCCTTTAGTTAATCGAACACATTTTCCATCTATTATGTCAATTGCTGGAAATATATTCATGTTTTCAAAATATAATTTTTTATCAGATTTAGGCCGTGTTTATGGCTTTTTTCAGGATGAAATTGTACTCCATAAATATTGCCTTTCTTTACAATAGAAGGAAATTTTTTACCATAAAGAGTGAAAGCTAAAACATCTGATTTTTTTATGTTTTGGAAAATGTAACTATGAACAAAGTAGAAATCCCTCTTATCGAAACTATTTGTAACTATGGTGTCATCTTTGTTTAGGTTAATAGTGTTCCAACCCATATGAGGAATTATAAGTTTTTTATTTTTAAATTTTTTAATGTCTCCATTAATAATTCCTAATCCTCTTGTAGTCTTATCTTCATAGCCCCAATCAGATAAAATTTGCATCCCAACGCATATACCTAAGTATGAAGAGTTATTTTCTAAGTATTTTTTTAATGGTTTAATAATTTTTAATTTTTTTAAATTTGACATAAGAGTGGCATAAGCACCTTGTCCAGGCAAAATAATTTTATCAAACGAAGAATAATTAAAATGACTTTTAATAATCTTTAATTGGTATGGTCTTCCTTTAATAATATCTTTGATTGCTTTATTGATCGATCCAATATTTCCAGATTGCCCGTCAATAAGTCCTATGACTTTCTTTTTCAAAGTTTCCCTTTAGAGCTCGGAATATTTATTTTTCTTGGATCAATAGATATTGCTTTTTTCAAGGATAACGCAAATGATTTAAAACAACTTTCAATAATGTGGTGATTATTTTTTCCATATAATGTTTCGATATGACAATTCATTCTTGACTCAGTGACTATAGATTTAAAAAATTCAGAAAATAACTCCTGGTCCATTCCGCCTACTTTTTCTAAAGATGTTTTTACATTCCAAATAAAATATGGGCGATTACATAGATCAATAACTGATCTTGTTAATGTTTCATCAAAAGAAACATAAGAGTATGCAAATCGTGTTATGGCCTTTTTATCACCAAGAGCATTTTTTATACTCTCTCCTAAAGCAATGCCAACATCTTCAACAGTATGATGCATATCAACTTTTAGGTCGCCATTACATTTTAACTCTATATCTATCAAACTGTGGGTGCTTATTTGTTGAAGCATATGATCAAAAAAAGCAATCCCAGTATCAATTTTATTTACTCCAGAGCCATCGAGATTAATTTTTATTGATATATTTGTTTCTTTTGTGTCTCTATTAAATGTAAATTCACGCATTTGTAATCAGCTTTTTAGTACCTATATTTATAGGAATAATGGATAAAAATAAAACAATAATACGCTCGACAACTGTTGTTTGCGTTCGTGATAATGAGAGTGTTGTCATAGCATCTGACGGTCAAGTAACTTTGGGTACATCTGTAATTAAGTCAAACGCCAATAAGATTAGAACATTTCATAATGATCAAATTATTGTTGGGTTTGCTGGATCAACAGCCGATGCATTAACTCTTTTTGATAGACTGGAAAAAAAGTGTGAAGAATTTTCATATAATCTGAAAAGGGCTTGTGTCGAATTAGCAAAAGATTGGAGAACCGACAGGTATCTTAGGAGATTAGAGTCAATGATTATTGCAGCTGACAAAAGTGAAACATATCTTATTAGTGGAACCGGGGACGTTCTGGAACCTCAAGAAGGTATAGTTGCAATTGGATCAGGTGGCAACTTTGCTCTGAGCGCAGCAAGGGCTCTAAAAAGAAAATCTAATTTGTCTGCAAAAGAAATTGCAGAAGAGTCACTTAAAGTTGCAGCAGAACTTTGTATTTATACAAATGATACTTTAAATATCTCAGAAATTAAAATCTAATGGATAGCCAATCTCTTACACCAAAAGTTATTAAAGAAGAACTTGACCGCTATGTGATTGGTCAAGATGATGCAAAAAAAGCAGTCGCCATAGCTCTTCGGAATCGGTGGAGAAGGTTAAATGTAAAAGATGAAACTCTCAGAGATGATATCATCCCAAAAAATATATTAATGATTGGGCCAACGGGTTGCGGTAAAACTGAGATTGCGAGAAAATTAGCTAAACTTACACAATCACCATTCATAAAAGTGGAAGCGACTAAATTCACAGAGATTGGATACGTAGGAAGAGATGTTGAACAAATAATCAGGGATTTAATTGAAGTTGCAATTAATTTAGAAAAAAAAAAGATAAGAGATCGTTTTATAGATGAGGCTAAAGCAAATGCAGAAGAAATTGTTTTAAAAGCACTGCTTGGTGACAACCCAAGTGAAGAGACGAAGGAAAAGTTTCGATTAATGCTTAGAGATAATCAACTCAATGATAAGGAAATCGAAATAGCATTAGATCAAAAATCTAATCCTTTTCAATCATTAGACATACCTGGAATGCCTGGCGCACAAATGGGAATGATTAATATGAATGATATATTTGGTAAAGGTTTAAAAAATAAAAAGAAAACAAAACTTAAAATAGGTGAAGCTTATGAGCCGCTTATTCAAGAAGAAATTGAGAAAATCGCTGAAAAACAAAATGTTGTTCAAAATGCTATTAAAAGTGTTCAAGAAAGTGGAATAGTTTTCGTAGATGAAATTGACAAAATTGCGCCTAATAGTGAAAGAAGAGGTGGAGATGTTTCAAGAGAGGGTGTTCAAAGAGATTTACTCCCACTTATTGAGGGCACAGTTGTAAGCACAAAATATGGAACAATCGAGACAAATCATATATTATTTATTGCATCTGGTGCTTTTCATCAATCCAAACCAAGTGATTTACTCCCAGAACTTCAAGGAAGGTTACCTGTAAGAGTAAGGTTAAATGCACTTAAAAAAGATGATTTTATTAGAATTTTAAAAGAAACTGATAATAGCTTAACCAAACAATATAAGTCACTATTTGCAACAGAAAATATTGAATTAAAGTTTGAAGATGAGGCTTTAGAAGAAATAGCAACGCTTACTGAACAAATAAATACAGAGGTTGAAAATATTGGCGCACGACGATTACAAACAATGTTTGAAAAAATTCTTGAGAGAATTAGTTTTGATGCAAACCTGAGTGATAAAAAAACTGAAGTAGTAAATAAAGCCTGGGTTACAGATGCTGTTAAGTCAGAAATCAAACCTACCGACGAAAAGAAGTTTATTCTATAGGTTTTAGCTTAATATAAAAAGCGCCCAAACCACCATGTTGTATTTTACAGGGCGAATACGATTTTATCATAAATTGAAATTTTTCTGTATCTAACCAAAAAGGGAATTGTCTTCTTATTTTTCCTGTAAAAAATTCCTCACCATTAGTTTTATTACCAAGGCCTGTTACCACAATATGAAGTAAGTTTTTCCTCTTGTAATTGATTGAAAAATATTCGATTAATTTTTGGTGGGCTTGATCAACAGTTAATCCGTGTAAATCGATTTTACTAAATTGATTATTTTTGAACTGTTTGTAAAGATTGTTATCTAAAAAAACTGGTTTAACAAAAATTTTTTTTTCTTTTGTATGTTTTTTTTCTAAAATTCCATCCTTATTATTAACCTCTCCAGTGCCATTAATTGAAACACTAATTTTTTCATTAGGTTGGTCTTCTAATGGCTTTTTATTTTTTTGTTTATTTAAATTAAATTTAATTTTATGAGACAAGTTTAATAGAAAAAAGTTTCCAATTAGGATCAGAGGATTTTTTGTCTTTTTCAAAACCCCACTCTTCGACAACATTAAGTATTTCGTTGTTTGCAACATTGTAATGTTCAGTTTCAAACTTTACAGACTTAACTAATCTTAGGTCATCACTTTTATCCTCTAAAATAGAACTGTTTTTTACTTCTGAAAATTTTATTTCTTTTGGAGCTTTTGCTTGTTCCATCGCTTGCATCGCTTCAGGTGTAAGTAAGTCTTGTACTTTTTCAATACTGTTACTTTGATAAGCCTGAACAATCATTTCATAAGCTTTATTAGCACCTTCTAAAAATTCATTATTGTCATTTTTTGGAACTATTTTAGGTTTAAACTTCGATTGAGGATTTTTTTTTGTTCGAATATTTACAATTTTACCATCTGAAGATCCAAGGATACTTCTTAAACGATACACTAAAAATATTGCAATTGCTCCAAAAAGTACAATATCTATAAATTCACTACTCATAATTTTTTTTATCCATTTTAACCCAATTTGAGTTAGGTATTTTATTTTTTATAAACTCTTTATGGGCATCTGTCTCTTCTTTTGTTAATACGATGGGTGTGTAATTCGGCTCACTGGCTAAATCAATTTTTTCTGAATTTGCCTCACTTAATTGAAGTCCTATTTGATTTATGCCCTGTAATTCCAAATATACATCAGTCAAGATTTTAGCGTCTTTTAGTGCTCCGTGTTGGTCTCTATTAATTAAGGTATTAATTTTTAATTTCTTTATAAGTGCGTCTAATGATACTTGCTGCCCTGGAAATCTTTGTCTTGCAATTTTAATTGTATCTATGACTCTCTCCTTCGATATTCTAGGTTTAGATATTCTCTCAAGCTCAAAGTTTAAGAAACCTATATCGAAGGATGCATTATGAGCTATAATGTTGCTATCCTCGATAAATTCTAAGAAACTATCTGCTATATCTTCAAAAATTGGCTTATCTGTCAAATATTCATTGGTTATCCCGTGTATTTTAATATTATCCTCAGTGAGAGTTTTAGAAGGATTTATATATTCATGATAGTTTGCCCCAACTTCTTTTTTATTAAGTTCAATACAGCCAATTTCAATAATTCTATGTCCTTCTTTAAATTCTAAGCCTGTAGTTTCAATATCAAGTATAATTTCTCTCATAGTTTATTTAATAATTTAATTATATTTAGTCTTAAGTTCAAGATTGAACCATTGTTATTTACTGTAAAAGTTGATTTATTCTTTTTTATATTCTCTTTAATCTGCTTATTATTCATTAATTTAAAATAATCTTCTGAGACACCTCTTTTTAGAACTCTTTGTTTTCTTTTAATAGTATTCGAGTTAACGAATACGGTGACATTAAAATTATTGAACAAATTTTCTTCGTAAAGCAATGGAATTTCGTAAAATACTGGCTGATAAGACTGATGTTTGCGCGCTACTAATTTTTTTTTGGAGTATAGAAGAGGATATATTGTTCTCTTAAGTTTCCTATTGAACTCTTCATTCTGTAACAATTTAATAATTTTTTGTTTGTAATTATGATCATCGAGATTTAATTTTTCTAAAATTATTCTTCTAGTACGGTCATCTTTGTATATTTTTGAAATTATAGCATCAGATGATATACAAGAGAAACCTAGCTTTGAGATAAATTTAATAAATTCAGTTTTACCTGATCCTATATTTCCTGTGACTGCAACTTTAGTCATATTTTATTTATAAGCATTTGATAAATTTTTTTGTCTATTACTATTTTATTACCTGACCATATTTCGTAAGATGGTTTTGCTTGTTCTACAAGCATTTTCAATCCACCTGAGTATTTTATGTCATGTTTTTTAGCTTTTTTTAACAGATCTGTTTCGATTGGATTATAAACTATATCAATTACTCCCTTTGCTTTCTTAACTAAATTCAAAATATTTCTGTTGATTTTATTTTTTTTGGTCATCCCTGCACTGGATGCATTGATAATCAAATCATATCTCTTCCTGAGACGAGTTGATCTAATCAGGAAACGATTAAATTTAAATTTTTTTTTAAGATTTTCTTCCCTTCTCATTGATGTTGCAAAAATATCAATATTTTTAATACTTTTTTTATTTAGAAAATATAAAATTGCTCTTGCGGCGCCCCCTGCACCAACTAATAATACAGATTTTGTATTTTTAATTTTTAAGGAATTAAAAGTCTTACTGAAACCAATAACATCTGTGTTATCTCCAAAAATTGTTTTATTTTTTTTATAAATTAAATTTACAGAACCGATTTTATTTGCTCTTGTTGTGACTTTATCACAAAAATTAATAAAAAATTCTTTATATGGTATAGTAATATTAAACCCAACAAATTGTTTATCTCTTTTATAATTATCGAAAAATTTATCTATTTTTTTTTCCTGTACCTCGTATTTTCTATAAATAAATTTATTTTTATTTTTTTTTGCCCAATGATTATGTATTAATGGGGATAATGAATGGTTTAATTTTTTTGCTACAATGCCTATTTTTTTTTTATTCATTTAGATACTTCTTAGTGTCTTTAAAAAATTAATAACATCCATTCCAATAATATTGAAATAACTGCCGTATATATCTTTAAAGAAAAAATTTCCTTTTCCTTCTATGTTGTAACAACCTACGGCCTTCGATACATCTTTAAAGTTCTTATCAACGTAATTATTGATGTCTTTTACTCTAGTATTTTTAAAAGTTATTTTTGTTTTCGTCAGAGTGCTTCTTATTAGATTGTTATTTATCATAAAAATCATGGCTGTGTAAAGATCGTGTGATTTATCATTAAATGCTTTAAGTGTTCTTTTACAGCACTCTGGATTGGCACATTTATAAATAGTTTTTTTTTTAAATAAGATTGTTGTATCAAAAGTTACAATAATTTTATTACTATATTTTTTAGAAAGATATTTAGCTTTAGCTTTTGCAATTTTTAATGCATCATATTTATCATTATTTAAATCTTTTACCTTTTTTTCATTTATGTTGGGCGATCTGTACTGAAATTTTAGGTTCATTAATTTGAAAATTTTTCTCCTAGATTGGCTTTTTGTGCCAATAATAATCTGTTTAGTTAATTGTGGATTAAGTAACTTATTCATAAAAATTGTGAGTTTTAAACAACGAAATTACCATTAATTTATAAATATTAAGTTATCAACATTTGTTATTAAATAACTAAAAAAGTACTTAAATATAGGTTTTTTTAAATAAGAAGTTGTTAATCCCCGTCATTAGACATACAACAACATACTTATATATAAATATATATATTTTCTCTTTATTTTTTGTTATATACCTAATCAATATATCTAACTATCTAGGTAATTTCCAATATGCATCTAAACGAACTAAAAGATAAAAAACCTCAAGAACTATTAGACTATGCTGAGTCTTTAGGGATAGAAAATGCTTCTGGTTTAAAAAAGCAAGACATATATTTTTCTGTTTTGAAGAAATTCGCAGAAAAAAATGAAGAAATAATAGGCGAAGGTGTCTTAGAAACAATGCAAGATGGTTTTGGATTTTTAAGATCAGCAAACTCTAATTATCTTCCAGGACCAGATGATATATATGTCAGTCCTAATCAAATAAAGAAATATGGTCTTAGAAAAGGTGATACACTTGAGGGACCTATCCGACCTCCTAAAGACGGAGAAAGATATTTTGCACTAGTGGAAACCAATAAAGTAAATTTTATAGAAATAGCTAAAAATAATAAATTTAAAACAAATTTCGATAATTTAACTCCTCTTTATCCAGAGAAAAAATTTAATCTAGAGACAGAAAAACCAGACACAGATTTATCATCTAGAATTATAGATATTATTGCACCAGTTGGCGCTGGTCAAAGATCTTTAATTGTTGCACCACCAAGATCAGGTAAAACAGTAATTTTACAAAAAATAGCTAAGTCAATTGCTGAAAATTTTCCTGATGTTTATCTAATGGTTCTTTTAATAGATGAAAGACCAGAGGAAGTTACAGATATGCAAAGATCTGTCAAAGGTGAAGTAATTAGCTCAACATTTGATGAACCAGCTGCAAGACACGTTCAAGTTGCTGAAATGGTTATTGAAAAAGCCAAAAGATTGGCTGAAAATAAATATGATGTTGTAATTCTTTTAGACTCTATCACAAGATTAGGTAGAGCATATAACACTGTTGTGCCATCAAGTGGTAAAGTTTTAACAGGTGGTGTAGATGCAAACGCACTTCAAAGACCTAAAAGATTTTTCGGTGCAGCTAGAAATATAGAAGAAGGTGGTTCACTAACTATTATTGCCACTGCTTTAATAGAAACAGGTAGTAGAATGGATGAGGTAATCTTTGAAGAATTTAAAGGTACTGGTAATTCAGAAATTGTCCTCGACAGAAAATTATCTGATAAAAGAACATATCCTGCTATTGATGTACAAAAGTCAGGCACCAGAAAAGAAGATTTACTCTTAGATGCTGGCGATCTTCAAAAAGTATTTATTTTAAGGAAAATTCTATCCTCTATGGGCACAGTTGATGCTATGGAGTTCCTTCTAGATAAAATGAAAGACTGTAAAACCAACGAAGAATTTTTCAGCAGTATGAACCAATAACTCTCTATCTTATCCAATTATTGAAATAATAATTTTTTTCCTCTTTAGTTAATACTAATAAATTATCTAATACACCTTTCCACTTATTTTCAATTTCAAAAAGAAAAGTTGATAAACTTGTTTGTCTTTCTTTTAGTCTATCGGCATCATCTTCCCAATGCCCTAGGAAACCATCATGATAGCTACAACGACTTTTACCATATTTTTTTAAATCAGAATTACCCATGAAACCATTATCATAAGCAGTACCAACCCTATTACCTATAAACTTAAATTTCTCATAATATTCACTACAAAGTGTAATAAAAAATCTTTTGTTATCTTTTTCAAATAGCCCGCTGTATAAGTAAAAATCGTTATTATTATCTATTAGTTTTGCTGCTATTAGGCTGGCATCAATTGAACTAAAATAAACATCTTCTTTTAGATATATATAATCATTTAAACCAGCGACAGGTATTATTTCAAATACTGTATTTTGATCTTTGGTATTACTATTTAAAATAAATTTACTGTCAGATATTAAATTAATTGGATTACCTTTTTCACCGTTAGGAAGATGTGCAAATTTCATATCTCCATCATTTTTTAAAATAGAACCGCCTATATGTTTATGTTTATACTCGAGATGAGTTACTAGCAAAATGTCAGAGTCTCCATCTTTATCAAAATCACCAAACAAGAAATTTTGAACAAAGTTATTCCATTCATTGCCTTCATGTTCAGGAACATAATCCGCAGGAGCCTCTAATAAAACATGCAACTGTGAGTCAAATTTATTATTTCCTTGATTTTCTATTATCTGTACAGCTACACCTACATATAAATGACCAGCTCTCGACAAAGTAATATCTAAGTCACCATCAGAATCTAAGTCCCAAACTGACAACTCTGACACCGTTGTCCATCTCGGTATCATCGGAAGACTTATCCTTTTTTTAAAATAACCATTACCATTATTTAGAACAATACCCGTATCGGTAGAGGGACCTCCTTCATGGCCTGTATGGATTAGATCGAGGTAACCATCTCCATTCATATCGCCAAGCTCAATTGCAAAAGCATGAATATTTCCACAAACCTTATATGTCATCACACCATCGCCTTCATTTATCCAACATGTAAGTTGATTTTTCAGTTCTGTTAAAACTATGTCAATGTCGCCATCATTGTCGATATCTCCAACCGCACCCCCATGATCAAAAATCATATAATTTGATTTACTTAGGTGCGTGTCTGAACTCTCAACCCATGTTCCATCACCCTGGCTTAAAAAATAACTATCTCTTATACCTTTATGTGTGCCAACACCATGATCAGCAATAAATAAGTCCAATACCCCATCATTATTAAAATCAGCAACTAAGTTTTGTCTAGATAGAGATTGTCCTGATAAATCTCTATTATCTATGAACAAATCACTACTCAAAACATATTGTCCTTCATTATTCCCTAGAAACAATGTTGGTCCTGGCATTTCGCCCTCACATCTATTCCCCCCACAAGCTCCTCCAGTGGTTTCTCCAGTAATTTCTATATTATTTGGCTTCATTGTGCCGGAGTATAAATAATCTAAATATCCGTCATTGTTAAAATCTTGTGCAGTCCAGAACCACCCAAACCAATACTTATCTCTGACAACATTTGGCGAAAAAGGAGGAAAATTTATATTAAATACTTTATTTTCTATTTGGTAACCAGCTATAGCTTGAAATTCCTTTCCGAAATTATTATTGATTTGGCTTTCATCAACTTGCTTACCATCTTTAAAAGTTAAGGATAGAGTTAGATTGGGTATCAAAAAAAATAAGAAGAAAAATATTTTCATCGATCTAATTATGGACTAAAACCAATTTATTCCATTTTCTTCGCATAGCTTTTTTAACCTTAGAGGATAATCAGTAATTATTCCGTCTACGCCGTATTCAATCATTCTCAACATCTCATATTTCTCATTAACAGTCCAAACGTTTACTGGAAGACCTTCCTCATGAGAAATTCTAACCATGTCTTTATCTATATCCTTACGTTTAGGATGCCATGCCTCCCCGCCTAATGTTTTTATTAACCTGGGTAACTCTCTGCTATCGCTATCGTATAAAGGCATGAAGTCTAACCAAGGCGATTTATCATAGATTTTTCCTTTAAGCTCAGATGTTAAATAGCTTCTTGAGATCTTGGAGTCTATGTTTTTTATTTCTCTTAAAACTCTCCAATCAAAAGACGAGTAGATTACTTTATCTTTTAATTCTGTTTTATTGACCTCATCAATTATTAAATTTGCCATTACATTTGGAGAGGGTGTTAAATTGTCCTCAACAGGTGTTGATTTAATTTCTAAATTAATTATTAAATCATCTGAAATATTATTTGATGTTAATTTAAGTAAATCAGATAACCTAGGGATATTTACTTCACCTAAACTTTTTTGATTATCAAATCTTCTCCCATATTTAGATTTTTTATCAATTGATCCAATTTTGAATTTTGATAACTGATCATAACTTAAATCGAAAATTTTAATATCATCATTCTCAATCCAATTACCTTTGCTATCTTTTGTGAGCGCTGGGTTTAATCTAAAATCGTGATAAACGACAGGAATTAAGTCCTTGGTAAGCAAGATATCTGTTTCGTAAGCGCTAATTTTATTTTCAAACAAATACTCAAAACTCTCTAAAGTATTTTCTGGTAGGTCGCCCCTAGCCCCTCTATGACCATAAATTTTAATGTGATTTGGTTTTGTTAATATCAATTGATTATTTTTTTTTGTTCTTTTCATAGGTGGACTAGAATAATTATAAACTTATAATAACTAAGTTTTGTTTAATTCAGGAACAATATATTCAAACTTTACTCCTTTAGTGAAGGCCCCAGTTATTGGTTATAGAATTTCTGGAGGTGATGTTTTGAATATCTTAAAGAAAATTACAAAAAAAAATTTTTCTAAAGATCACTCTTTAATTCGAATAGTCAAAATTTATCAAAAAGATAAGTCCATATTGGATGAGTGTAGTGTGGTATATTTTAAATCTCCCAAATCCTTTACCGGAGAGGATGTTTGTGAAATTTTTTTACACGGATCACCACTTATAGCTAGTCAATTTGAGCAGTTATTAAAGGATCTAAAAGTTCCAGGCTTACGATTGGCAAAAAATGGAGAGTTCTCTTACAGGTCTGTTCTAAATAGCAAGAATTCTCTCAAACAAGCTAAGGCTATTAATGAAATAATTTCCAATGAAAGCTTTTCAGGCTTAGAATATAACAAAAAACTACTTTTTGAGGGAGATATTGTCAGCGGTCTTGTTCCTCTCAGGGAGGAAGTTATAAATTTATTCTCAGAAATTACTGCATCGATTGACTTCGTTGACGACGAGGACTTTAATTTTAATCAAATAAAAAAAAAGATAAGAAAATTTTTCACTAATTGTAATAATTTATTACATAAAAATAGAACAAATATAGAACAAAAAAATATATGTAGAATTATGTTGATAGGGCAAGTAAATGTTGGTAAATCAACTCTATTTAACAAAATTATTGATAAAGATAGAGCAATTGTCACAAATATTAAAGGTACTACAAGGGATATTCTCTCAAATGAATTTATAATTAACAGTAATCGGTTTGAAATCTTCGATACCGCAGGGCAAAGATCTAAACAAGGTAAAATAGAAAAATATGGCTATAAAAAAGCACAGAAAATATCGAGTGAAATTGACCATTTTTTTGTTCTAATCGATCAAAATACTAAAAAATCAGATATATCAACACTTCTCAAGGATTTCATGATACATAAGAATTACAGCTTAATTGAGACAAAATCTGACATATATAAATATAAAACAGATAATATCAAAATTAACCATAGTCTAGACAGGGATAAAATATACCAGAAATTAAAATTATCTTCGATTCATCGAAAATATATAAAAAATAACGATAAAATGACCGATCTTAATC
Source organism: uncultured Alphaproteobacteria bacterium (assembly GCA_902610255.1). Lineage (GTDB taxonomy): Bacteria > Pseudomonadota > Alphaproteobacteria > HIMB59 > HIMB59 > HIMB59. Next base: position 152,051 of record CACLUX010000001.1, read on the forward strand.
TGGAAGAAATCGACTTTTTGGCAAGAATCTTAGAATATGAATATGATATTTTTAAGGAAAATGATATTTTGATCATAGCCCAGCTCATTAGAAATATATTAGATGATTTTTCGTTTGAATTTGGTTATATTAACAACGAAGATATTTATGATAGAGTTTTTAGTAAATTTTGCATAGGGAAGTAGATTGTTTCACGTGGAACATTATGATGTTGTAGTTATTGGTGCCGGTCATGCTGGAATAGAAGCTGCCAATATTTCTGAGAAATATGGCCTTAAAACTGCACTTATAACTAAAAATTACTCAGATTTGGGCAAATTATCATGCAATCCTAGTATTGGAGGGGTTGGTAAGACACATATAGCTAGTGAAGTTGACATTTTAGGAGGTGTAATTTGTAAAATTGGTGACAAATCAGCAATACATTACAGAGTATTAAATCTTTCTAAAGGGCCAGCAGTATGGGGCGTAAGAGCTCAAATTGATAGAGATTTATACTCTCACAATATGAAAAAATTTATTAAATCTTCTAAAATTGACCTTATTGAAGACGAGGCTATTAATATATTAGAAAAAAATAACAAAATTTTAGGTGTCGAACTGTCTAATAATGGAAAAATAAAATCAAAAGTAGTTATTCTCACAACAGGAACCTTTCTTAATGGAAAGATTTATTTTGGCAATGAGTCGCAAGAAGCAGGAAGAATAGGAAACAGCTCTTCAAAAGTTCTTGCAAAGTTTATTAACAAGAATTTCAAGACAATGAGGCTGAAAACAGGAACGCCACCCAGGATATATGCTAAATCCATTAACTATGATGTTTTAGAACCTCAGTTATCTGAAAACAATGGTATTTTTTTATCATATTTTACAAAACAAAATACGAACAAAAAAATTAATTGTTTCATTACCAAAACTAATAATAAGACTCATAGAATAATCAGAGACAACCTTGACAAATCTGCAATGTACTCAGGTATAATTAAATCTCAAGGTGTGAGGTACTGTCCTTCAATTGAAGATAAAATAACAAAGTTCGGCGATAGAAATGGCCATAATATTTTTTTAGAACCAGAGGGTTTAAATTCTGAACTTGTCTATCCAAATGGTATTTCAAATTCTTTAGATAAAAAAATCCAATTAAAATTTCTAAGATCAATAAAAGGTTTAGAAAAATGTGAAGTAGATCAATTTGGATATGCAGTGGAGTATGACTCTGTTGACCCAAGAGAATTAAAAAATAATTTTGAAACAAAAAAAATAGAAAATTTTTTTTTAGCAGGACAAATAAATGGAACTACAGGATATGAGGAAGCAGCAGGGCAGGGTATTTATGCTGCTATTCATGCTGCAATAAAAATAAAAAAAATAAAATTTAGTAAAGAAGTTTTTGAAAGAGATAACAGTTATATAGGGGTCTTGGTTGATGACCTAACAAAACTAGGAGTTACAGAACCATATCGTATGTTCACATCTAGAGCAGAGAATAGGCTAAAGCTCAGAACAGATAATTCTTATGAACGATTTTCAAAAATTATTAATCCTAAAACTTTCAATAAAATTGAGTATTCATTGATTTCAAAACATATAAATGATGAAAGAAAGATTTTAGAAAAGTTAAATTTACTTAAATATTCACCTAATGATTTGATGAAAAAAAATATCAAAGTAAAAAAAGATGGCAAGGTAAGAAATGGATTTGAGGTTTTAAAATTCTTAGACCCCTCTCCAAAAAAATTCAAAAAATTTTTCAATCTCACTATAACCCAAAAATTATTAACTAAGTTATATTTTGACTCAAAGTATGATGTTTTTTACGAGAGAGAAAAAAAATCATTTGATCAACTTAATAAAAATAAAAATATGAAATTAACTAATATTGATTTCAATAAGATCCCTTCTTTGTCTAAAGAAATTCTTGAAAAATTGAATAAACATAAACCTGAAAATTTATATGATGCTGGTAAAATTTCAGGTATAACACCTAGCGCACTCTTTCAAATAGTCAAACACAAAAAAGTCAAGGGAACTAAAGTTGCTTAATGATAAGTTAGTAAAATTTTGTGACGATAACTTTGATGATGGAAAATTAATTCTAACTAAACTTTACGAATATAAAAAAATATTAATTAAAGAAAATCAGAATATGAACTTAATAGGCAAAAGCACATTAATCGATTTAGACGAACGACACCTTCTAGATTGTATACAGATAGTTAAATATCTACCTCAGCATGAAAAGTCTGTAATGGATATTGGGACGGGTGCCGGATTACCGGGAATTATATTGTCAATAATAGGCTTCAAAAACCTTCATTTAGTTGAAAAATCACCCAAAAAATCTTTTTTTTTAGAAAATTGCAAATTACGATTAGGTCTAAACTACGTTGTACATAATAAATCCATTTCCGAAATTTCAAACCTTAACGTCGATTGTATAACAGCACGTGCTTTTGCTTCAATCGAAAAAATTATACTTATGACTAAAAAAATAATTAACAAGCAAACAAAGTTTATACTTCTTAAAGGAAGGTCCTACTTAACAGAGCTTGAAAAAATTAATCCACAAAAGTATTTTTGGGAGACACACCCAAGTATTACTTCAAGTGAATCAAAAATAATAATCATGAGTGCAAAATGATTATTACTATAGCTAACCAAAAGGGAGGTGTCGGCAAAACAACAACTGTTGTCAACCTGGCAACTGCTTTAGCCTCAATTGATAAAAAAGTCTTAGTTATTGATATGGATCCACAATATAACTCATCAATGTCATTTAACGCTTACAATTCTAAATTGTCTATTTATAGAGTCTTTAGTAATGAGATAAACATTGAAGATACAATACAAAAATCTCAAATACCTAATTTAAATGTTATTTCTGCTTGTGAGGACCTTGCAGCTGCAGAATATGAGTTAGCAGATGATGAAAATAGAAATTTTCTCTTAAGAAATTATATCAATAAAATAAAAGATGACTATGAATATGTCTTTATTGACACTCCACCAACATTAGGGCTATTGACAGTAAGTTCTTTAACCGCTAGCGGTGAAGTATTAATACCAGTCCAATGCGAGTTTTTTGCCTTAGAGGGACTATCTAAATTAATCAAAACAATTGAACTAGTAAAAACAAATTTAAATGTAAAACTTAAATTAAATGGCATAATTTTAACAATGTATGACAAAAGAAATTCTTTATCATCACTGATTGAGAAAGAAGCAAGAGATTATTTTGATACAACAGTATATAAATTTAATGTTCCCAGAAATGTAACTCTATCTGAAGCACCAAGTCATGGTCTTCCCGCAATCATTTATGACTTAAAGTGTAGCGGATCACAAGCATACATAGCTTTAGCAAAAGAATTTTTGGAAAGGAGCAATCTGAATGGCAGTCAATAAAAAACTAGGAAAAGGTTTATCATCTTTATTGGGCAATAAGAATATTGGTAGCATTAATGACTCTGAAAATAGGGGCTTGTTACTAATTCCAATAGAGAAAATATTTAGAGATGAATCTCAGCCAAGAAAAAAATTTGACATTGAAAAAATAGATGAATTAGCACAATCAATTAAGAAAAATGGTTTAATTCAGCCACTTATTGTGACTAAAAGAAATATTGATACGTACTTATTAGTAGCTGGAGAAAGAAGGTGGAGAGCAGCGCAAAAAACTGATTTAAAAGCTTTACCTGCATTACTACTACCTGAAGACCTTGATAAAGATGAGATCTCTTTGATAGAAAATATTCAAAGAGAAGATCTTAAAGTATCAGAGGAAGCTAAAGCGTATCAACAACTAATTAAGAAAAATGAATATACCCATGAAGAATTATCAAAAATAGTTGGGAAAAGTAGATCACACATAACTAATTTATTAAGAATATTAGATTTAGATAAATTTTTCTTTGATTTGTTAAATGACGGGAAGATATCAATGGGGCATGCTAGAGCTCTTATTGGTAAGACCCCCGAAGAACTTGATGAAGATACTCTAAATAAAATTATAACTGGGAAAATATCAGTTCGTAATTTAGAGATAAATAAAAATAAGATTAAAACAAGAGAACCAAACTTAATTCATGAAGAAAAAGTATTGAGTGACACAATCGGTTTCAAAACAAAAATAACTTACAGCAAAAAAGGAAAGGGAAGTGTAAAGATATTTTATGAAAACTTAGAGCAGTATAATTTTCTTATTAATAAACTAAAAAATTAAATTTCTTATATTTCAGTTCTTCTTTTAAATAAAAATAAATTTTTTTTATACTCTCATGATTTCTTTTTAAAATAAAAAGCTTTTTTCTAATATCTAATATAAAATTAGTATTCTCCCTAATATTGCTTTCTTTTAAATAACCCGATGCATTGACTAAATATTTTGATGTTTCAGAAAATGTAAGATAAGGTGTAGAAGTACAAAATTCTAAAATTTCTAAATTACTTATTTGAAGAATTTCTTCTATGAGATATTTTATATCTTTTTTATATTCGTAACCATTAATAGTAGTTATAGATGATAAATATTTTTTATAATTTTTATAATCAGTAAAAATAATACATTTATTTTTTGAACCTAGATTTTTTATTATATCTTTATTATTTTTTGAAAAACACAAATTTATAAATTTACCACCAAATAAATCATTATTTGTATCTTCAATAAAGTTATCTTGATAAGTCAAATTAATTTGTTCAAGTGACGTTTGCATTTCTATAAAATTTACATAAAAATAAGCGATTTCATCATTTACTTGATTAATTAACAGCTTATTTTCCCTATCCTCCTTTATGAAATTTTTTATTATTTGTAAATTATTCATCGTTCATTTTGCATTCATTTTTAGATCTCATCAATTTGTTTATAAATTTTTTCACAAGCTCTTCAGTATTCTGTTCTTTAATTTTTTTTTCTGCTCTATTGTTGCTTATGTATCTGAGACTGTCAGCAAATAGGTAGAATTGAGATAAACTTTCTTCAAAATTAAATACAACACATTGAAGTTTTCGATCAAATATTTTAGCCACAAGTCTGCTTTCTACTTTCATTCTGTCAGATGTATTGTCAATATTAGTAATATATATAGAGGATGAATGTGATATGCTCGGCTTTATTTCTAAGTCAGAGTTTTCATCATATAAACCAAAGTTAGACAAATTATTGCTTATATAATTTTTTAGAATCAATCCCTCGTATTCTCCTCCTATATATCCCAAAGAATATTTTTGTTCAAACTTTCTAGAATTATCTTTAGAACACGATATGAAGGCAAAACTAACTAGTAATAATATTAATGATTTTATCTTGAACATTTATTACTTTAATTACCTTTCTATCAAGTATTTTATTCTTAATTTTGTCAATCTTATAAATCGATTTTAAGATATCTTTTTCAATATACCCTTTTTTTGTTTCTATTGTTGTGACTAATTTTCCATGAACCTGAATTGGTAAGTTTATATTTGTTTCCAACAATAATGAATTGTTTATATTTGGCCAATTATCTTTACTCTCTGATTTAAATAAATCCTTCATAATTTTTGAAGACATTTTTGGAGCAAATGGATACAAGCAAATAAGCACTTTTTTACTTATTATATTATCATGTAAATATATTTTTTCTTTTTCCAAGTAGTTGAAAAGTGTATAGATGTCAGCAATACATTTATTTAGAGAAAAACCTAAAATATTTTTTTCAATATTATTTATGAACTTTTCAATAACCCTTTCAGTATCTTTTTTCGTTTCAGTTTTTTTCACATTAAAATATCTTTCTATTCTTCTAACTAAATTTTTAGAACTTTGAATTCCTTCGTCCGTCCACTCGAGCTCCCTGTCAGGCGGCGAGTCTGATATCATAAAAAATCTTGTTGCATCTATTCCATAATTTTCAAGTATTTCATCAGGTTCAATTACATTTTTTTTAGATTTTGACATTTTTTCACTTGGGCCCTCTTCAATAAATTCTTTTGTTTTTTGTCTTATAATTTTTCCATCTTTAAAAATTATATCTTTTGGCATTACCCATTCACCCTTTTGAGTTTTATATGTTTTGTGTGTTATCATTCCTTGAGTAAAAAGTTGTCTAAATGGTTCATTAATATCAAGTTTATAAATATCTCTCAGAGCTTTCATAAAAAATCTTGAATATAAAAGATGAAGAATAGCATGTTCAATACCACCTATGTACTTATCAACTGGGAGGTAAGTATTAACTTTTTTGGTATCAAAAGGCTTACCTAGTTTATTGTCTAAAAATCTTATGTAGTACCAAGAAGAATCAACGAATGTGTCTAAAGTATCTGTTTCTCTGTATGCAATCTTTTTTGTCTTGGGACAAATAATTTTCCTCCACTTATCATGATTTAGTAAAGCGTTTCCTTTGCCATTTAAGTTAACATCATATGGTAATATCACTGGTAATTCAGATTTTTCCAATACTCTAAAACTCCCATCTTCGTAATAAATTACAGGAATAGGACAACCCCAATACCGTTGTCTAGAGACACCCCAATCTCTCAGCTTATAATTTATTGACCTTTTGCCTATTTCCTTTTTTTCAAAATAATCAATTATTTTTTTAATTGCTTCTGATTTTCGTAGACCATTGACTAAAGGAGAATTTATTACTTCTCCATCTTTTGTGTATGGTAGATCGGTATCATCACACTGAATTACCTTTATAATTGGTAAATTATATTTAATTGCAAATTCGTAATCTCTTTCATCGTGGGCTGGACAACCAAAGATCGCACCCTCTCCATAATTATCCAAAACAAAGTTTGCGATATAAACGGGTATTTCTTTATCTAATATCGGGTGTTGACATTTAATGTCCAAAAGAAACCCCTGTTTTTCTTTATTATCAACAATTTTAGAAAATGATTTCTTAATCAGATCAATTTCATTTGCTTTTAAAATTTTACTTACCAATTTATGGTTGATTGATATAGCTATAAATGTTGCTCCATATATTGTATCAGGCCTTGTGGTAAAAATATTTAACTGTTCATCTTTATCGATAATTTGAAATTTAATTTCTGCACCTATTGATTTTCCTATCCAATTCTTTTGCATTGTTTTTACTTTTTCCGGCCAAAGTGTCAAATTATCCAAGTCATTTAGAAGTTCTTCAGCATAATGTGTAATTTTAAAAAACCATTGAGATAATACCTTCTGTTCCACTATTGCACCAGTTCGCCAACCTTTCCCATCAATAACTTGTTCATTTGCCAATACAGTTTTATCCTCTGGGTCCCAATTAACTAGTGCATCTTTTTTGTAAGCAAGACCTGCTTTATATAAATCTATAAAAAGCTCTTGTTGATATTGATAGTAATCTTCTTTACAAGTTGCTAATTCTCTTTCCCAATCCAAATCTAGATTAAGTTTTTTCAATTGATCTTTCATATTTTGAATATTATCAAAAGTCCAATCTTGAGGGTGTGTATTAAATTGAATAGCTGCATTTTCTGCTGGCAGACCGAATGCGTCCCATCCCATCGGATGAATGACTTCATCACCCTTCAGCTTGTGATAGCGAGCACAAATATCACCTATTACATAATTCCTGACATGTCCCATGTGAATGTTTCCCGATGGATATGGAAACATTTCTAAAATGTATTTTTTCTGCATTTATTTAGTTTTTAAGAGAGTTTTTCAGTTGTGCTAAGTACGTCTGCGATTTCTAATATCTTTAGTATCAAATTTTTTTCTTCTTGGGCGTAAGTAACACCATCTTGGTACCAAACATCTAATTCTTTTTGTTCACAAATTAATCTTACTTTCACACCGCTAGAAACCAACTCTTCAGAAGTAATATTAATTTTTATTAGACATCTTTGATTTGGGCTCTCTCTTTCAATGATCCAATCCGTTGATATGAATCCTCCCTGTGCATCAACAATATCAAGTGGATATTGTTCTAATAAAATAAGCGATGCACCCCATAAATTTCTATTGATTGACATCCCACCCCCGTAAGAAGTGCTAAAGTTACCTTCTCTAAAATTTCTGTAATTTTCAATCAATTTAGTAAGGTTTATGGGATCATCAACTTTTCCATCAGGACCGGCTGCTCTTTCTTTATCTTCGCATATCTTTTTTTGTGCTCTTGTAAATTCTCTGTAGGGATTGTTACACTTACCATGAATTTTATCCATCTCTTCCAAGTTTTTTTCAATATCACCTTTAAATGGACCACAAGATTGTAAAAAAAACACCAACAAGAACAATAAAATTGTCTTAATCATCATACAATATTATGAATTTGAAAATTTTATACAAGGTTGAAATAAAAAAAACCAGGTAGGGAGAAATTTCAACCTACCTGGTTTAAATAGTAAATAAGCTAGATTAGAATGCTACTGATGTACCAAAAGCAATCGCTGAACCGTCAGCGTTTGATGCTGTGTCACCAGATAAGTTTCTAATATCTAAGTATACAGTTGCTCCACCACCCATAGCTCTTTCAATTGAAAGATCTGTTTGAGTTGATGACTCACTGTCAGCATCTTTTTTGTTCTGATAACCTACTGAGATAGTTGTATCAGCATCCATAGACATTACGTATGTTGCACCATAAACATCTGAGTCACCAGCTGCTGTTAAACTAGCGTGTGAGGCAAGCAATGTTTGGTTTGAGTAACCAATAGTTGCTGTTCCACCACCTATTGCTCCGCTAGCTGTAAAACCTGATGAAGATTCACCAGTGTCTGAGTCTGCAACACCGATAGTGAATGAGTAAGCACCCATTGGCATTGTAATAGAAGCAGACATCGCTGAGTCAGCACCTGAAGCGCTACTGTTTACGATACCGAAGTTGTCTGCACCATCATTAGATACATATGAAATGTTTAATGAAGCTGCACCCATAGCTGTTGTTAACTCAGCACCAAGACCGTCATCATCTGTGAAACCAGAAGCAGCACTTGAGCTTAAGTCACTACCATCATCTAGTGGACCGTTTACTACACCACCGATTGCACCAATTGTGTCAGAGATTTCTACGTCACCAACAACGATTGTTGCACCACCAGTTGTAAATGTTACTGCGTTTCCACCAGTAACACCTGATGGAACACTTGATGATGTTGTTTGTCCGTTAGTGTCATAGTCTTGTGATAATCCCATACTTGCTGAGATACCAATACCACCACTTGTAGTTGTAGACATTGCGAAGTCAACAGTGTTACCAACCATTAACTCTTCGTCTCCGTTTGAATCAGCTCCACTTGTTGAAACGTATGCAACGTTTGAAGAACCTGATACAGAGATATCTGCTTGAGCAGAAGTAGTAAATCCTACAGCTGCAGCAATTGCAGATAACGCGATTATTAGTTTTTTCATAATAATTATTCCTTTCTTAATTATTAGTTTTTAGTTTTAATTAAAACTGTGAAAATAATACTTACACAAAATGATAATGGTACAAAATTTCTAAAAAATAGAAAAATTTTGCCTAATTGTTGCATTTATGCAACAATTTAAAATTCTATAAATTTAGCCAGTAATTCCTTTGTTCTTCAAGGTTTTTAAAGAAATCCTCTTTAAAATCTAAAAACTCCTCCTTTTTTAGAGATGAGGTATAAATATCTTGTCTAACCTGCTCTTTACTTGCTGTTTGTGCAAAATATTTTGTACGTTTAATTTTTTCATATTTACCTGGCAAATTACAGAATTCCCATATTTTTTTTGCAGTACTTTCTGTGTTAGTAACTAAATCAAGATAATCGATGTCAAGGATATTATTATTTTTATGTTTCTTCCATTTTCCCATCACATATTCGTAATTGGCATATTCCAATGCAATTCCAAAAAAACTAGATGAATAAAATATATTATTGACGTAATTTTGTTTAAATAAAGAAATAGCATTATCCCAAGGATCACGGTGAATGTTTATAAATTTAGCAAAGGGTAAGTTGGCACTAATAAATTTATACCAAAGAAAATTTCCGGGCATTTTATCAACATAGAATTTTTTTCCTTGACGCTGAATATCTATTGTTTCTAAATAGCGGGTACCCAGTTTGAATAAAGCTTCATAGAAATATTTTTTATCTGTTTTCTTTGCTTCATGTTGTTTAATCATTGGGCGGCAGTTAAGATCGAAAAAAACTTTTTCACCACCAGCTATACAGTTTTCACTAGTAGCAATTATAGACTCCGTAAGAGTTGTGCCCGATCTCGGCATTCCAATTATAAATATTAAACCTTCTCCTAAATTAGAAGGAAATTTTGCAGAGAACTCATCAATTTCTTCAGAATAATTTATAACTTTTTTTACGAATTCTTGTCTTTGATATAAAGGCTCCCTTTGTAAATCAGATATAAGTTTTTTCGATTTCAAATAATATTTTTCAGACATTTGTTTATCAGTCTTTTGAAAATACTCGGCTAAGCAAAGGTATATACTTGATTTTCCCAAGTTGCGTTCAACTAAGTTAGGATTTTTTTTAAAACTTTCAAAATAGGTCTCCATGGTCTTCAAATGATTTTGAGTAATAAAACTTTTATCAATTCTTAAAAGCTTCCTAAATATATCTCCTAAATGAATTGTAGAATTATTTAATAGGTACTCACATACCTCCTTGTAAGATTTATTATCCCCTTTGGCAAAAAGAATATCTGTGTACAAATTTAATGTTTCAACGAAACTATAAATTTTTTTTGATTTTAGACCCCCATTTAATTCAATAGATTTTAAAATATTGGACTCTGCTTTTTTCAAATCAGGAATATGTAAATAGCTGTGAGCGATATTATGGTAGACCTCTGATCTATCTGGATTAATGTTCATTGCAATCTTAGAATGTTTCAGCGATGATCTATAATCCTGAACTTTATTGAAAACCTTAGATAGGTTAATATTAATATCGTAGTCATTCGATTTAATCTCATTACATTTTGTTAGATAAAACATTGCTGAATTAAATTTTTCTTGAATTACATAATTCATTGCATGAAGTTTGTTATAATCAAATGATTGAGGGTCTTTTTCTAATTCTTGATTAATGTAAAATTCAGCTTGCTGAAACTTTTTATCCCTCATTAAATTAATTATTTTTGACATAACTTGGTTCATAATTTAAGCATATATAAATAATGGAATTGTTAAATAAAATTAAATTAAACTATAGTTTAAAATTATTTCAAGATTATGTCTCTAATAACAAATTTGATGATGCTTATCGATTAATTGAAGATTCTAAAAAAAAAGGAGATAAAAATTTTTTTTTACTTTTAAAAAATTGCCAACAATTACTTCATGAATTACCACCAGAGTGTTACAAAAAAAAAATCATCTGGACAATTTCTTATGATACTGCAGATATATATTACATAAATAAGTTTCTAGATTTTTACCTACCTTTAAACTTAAATTATTCGTATCAAATACAAAACTTTGTTAGTTCACTAAATCAATTTTTTACAGGATTAAATCCAGAGAGCCTATCTAAAGATATTGAGTTCAATGATTTTTTGAGCCAATCAAATTTTTACCAAAATTTACTTCTATTCAAATCTGATAAAGATTATCTAATTTTAGAGACTTGTGCAGCTTTCTTTGAGACAATCAATAAAACATTTTTTATTTATCCAAATATCACTTTTTGTTATTTCTATGTAATCAATAATCCAGAGAAATTAATGTTAAAATATAGACAAAAGAATAACTCTACTGAGGCATCTTACGATGAGCTTTTTAATTTTAATGATAAGCAATATTTAAATAGTGATCAAAAGGATTTGAGTTTTAAAATATATGAGAATCGAAAAAATTATAATGTAAATGTTAAATCTTGGACTGATGAGAATGTCCTAAATACATATAAAGGAAAAATTATTTATTATGAAAACTTATTAGAAAATACTACAGATGTATTGATTGAAATTATATATCACCTAAAGCAATATGGAATGAGCGTTAATATAAATATGGATGATATTCAGCGGTTCGTTTTAGATAATAAGCCAGATAAAAATATTGATGGAAACTTATCTAATAATGATAAGAAATTTTTAAATAAAAATATTGATGAAACATTACTTTTAAATAAATATTGACTATCAACAATAATAATCTGAGTGAAATAACTACTCTTTTAAACTCATACAATAATGCAAAACTCTTAATTGTTACAAAAAATCAATCTCACGAAGATGTAAGCGTTTTAATTTCCAAAGGCTTCACATTATTTGGTGAAAATAGAGTACAAGAAGCTAAATCAAAATTCCAATCATTAAGGACAAATAACAAAATTGACCTTCATTTAATTGGCCCCCTACAAAGCAATAAGGTAAAGATTGCTCTAAAGATCTTTGATGTTATCCAAACAATCGATAGATATTCACTAATTGATGAAATTTCAAAGCAATTAGTTAAGTCTCCTGACATAAAGACAAAAAATTTTTTCATCCAGGTAAATATCGGTGGCGAAAAACAAAAATCGGGCGTATCAAAAAAAGAACTTTTAGATTTATATAATTATTCTATTGATAAAAAACTTAATATAGAGGGCCTAATGTGTATACCTCCAAACATTGATGACCCTAGCGACTATTTCAGAGAAATGTTAGAAATTAGAGATAGTATTAATAAGAAATTAAAATTGAGCATGGGTATGAGCAATGATTACAAATATGCATTAGATTTTAAGAGTGATATTATAAGAGTAGGATCATTAATTTTCTCATGAGATATTTATTTATATTTATCCTTTGCTTTTCTATAAAAAATGTATCAGCTTTGGAATTATCATGTTCATTTGAAGAAGTTCACCAAAATGGAGAGTCACATCAAGGAGTATTTCTTATAAAAGATAATAAATTTAGATATCAATACTTTTCTCATAATTTATACACGATTATACACAAAGAAAATTTTTTTTTTTACATAGAGAATAGAGATCAAACCAAATTTTTTAAAATTAATGAAAACACTGATACACTAGAAATTATACTAAAAATTATAAATGATTTCCCTTATGTAAAAAATGAATATTTTTTTAAAGACTCCATCATAAAGGTTGAATATAGTAGCCAAGAAAAAATCATTAAGAGAATAATAATTTTGTCTGATTTACAAAATATGAGTATTTATCTAAATGATTGTAAGGATGTTGATTTAAAAGATATTTATTTTTCTTGGAGCCCTTTTTGGGACTATAATCCATAAATGATTAATATTATTTGTCATGATGATTTTTTAAATAAAAGTATTGTAAGTCTAATAGATCAAAAAAAATTTTTTTTGAAGAAAAATTATTCTAATAAGTTTTTTTTTCAACTTAAATTTTTTCAAGAAGAGGATTATTTATATTGCTCTATTGATGATGAAAAAATAAAATTTAAATTACCGGGAAGCTTTGATGAGATTTTTGAAAAAATTTTTGATTTTGTATCAAATAAATATATTCATTTAAATAATTTTAAATATTATCCATTCAAACAATTAATGAAGGACGATAAAAAAAACACTCTTTTCAGTGAGATTCAAAATAAAATAATGATACATTTACTTCTTAATTTAGATAAAGGCGTTGAAAAAATTGAACTAATAAAAAATATTTGGCCAAAAGACAAGGACATATTTCTTAACAAATTAGATACTCATTTAACAAATTTAAAAAATCAGATTTACAACGACTTAAGTTTTGATTTAAAATTCTCATCAAATTCTGGAATATTAAAGTTAAGAATTAATTAAGATTTCTCTTTTGCCAGTGTGATTTGGTTGAGAAACAACTCCTCGTTGTTCTAGCGCCTCCATTATTCTAGCAGCTTTGTTATATCCAATTTGAAAATTCCTTTGAAGAAAGCTCGTTGACGCTTTGTTTGTTGATTTTATGAGATCAATTGCCTGAGAAATAAGGGCCTCGTCTTCTTCGCTCAAAGAGTCAAAATTTTCGTTGTTATTTTTGATAATTTCTTCTAGTTCGTCAAGATATTTTACTTTTTGTTTTCTTTTTATCTCATTGATGAGTTTATAAACCTCATTATCAGAAATAAAAGCAGATTGATATCTAATAATATTACCTCCATTTTTTGACATTAACATATCTCCATTCCCAAGTAATTGTTCAGCACCAATTTCTCCAAGAACAGTTCTACTATCGTATTTACTAGCCACTTGAAAACTTATTCTAGATGGAAAATTTGCCTTAATACTGCCAGTAATAATGTCCACACTTGGGCGCTGAGTAGCCATTACTAAATGTATACCGCATGCTCTTGCCATTTGAGCTAATCTTTGAACATAGTGCTCAACTTCTTTTCCTGCGGTCATCATTAAGTCTGCCATCTCATCGATAAAAACAACAATGTATGGCAATTTTTCTATAGATTTTTGATTATACCCTTCAAGAGCTCTTGTGTTTTCTTCATTCATAAGAGAGTATCTTCTTTCCATTTCTTTACATACCCATTTTAATGCCAGTATTGCTTTTTTTGGTTCAGTGACTACAGGTGTTAGTAAATGTGCAATATCATTATAAACACTCAATTCAAGCATTTTTGGATCAATAAGAATTAATCTTAATTCCTCTGGAGAAAATTTATAAAGTATACTTGTAAGTAAAGTATTTATAAAAACAGATTTACCTGAGCCTGTAGTACCAGCCACTAAAAGATGTGGTGTTTTACTTAAATCAATTACTTCTATTTTTCCAGATATATCTTTCCCGATGCATAAAGGTATCTTCAGTAAACTATTTTTAAAATTGTCGTCACTTAGAAGCTCTTTTATTGTTACTGTTTCTCTTTTCTCGTTTGGCACTTCCACACCCAAATATTGTGTACCATAAATTTGAGATATTCGAACAGCTCCAACTCCCATGCTTCTAGATATATCATCAGCAAGATTTATGATCGTATTTATTTTTATTCCAGCTGCAGGTAAAATTTCAAATAATGTTATAACTGGCCCGAGCTTTACATTAATTACCTGTATATCAATATTAAAATCCCTAAACACTCTCTCCAACAGTTCAGAGTTAGATTTAATTTTATCCTTGTCGGTTTTATTATCTTTTAAAACATTGTTAGTATCTAAAATTTCCAATGATGGTGAAAAATATTTTGATTCTGATTCTTCATTTTCAACGTCTTCTTCATTCACGTCTTCCCTAATTAAATTATAATCATCTCTGGACATATTAATTATTGGATCTTTTTTAATTTTAGCGCTGGGTGTTTCATAAGTATTATTTTTTTTAAAAAAGTACGTAATATTTATTCTTGGTTTCTTTAATAGATAAATAATATTCTGCGAACTAAAATAAATTATTAATCCGATTACAGACAATAAATAATTGACATAGCCAATGTTATGTAATGAATTAAGTATCTCAGCAAATACCCCCCAAATTTCTAATGAATCTATAAATGGTAATTTAAAATCCTGATAAATTAATGTTTGAGGTATTAATACAAGACTTAAAAAGAAACTTATTAACCTAATAAATATATATTTAGGTCTTTTATTAATAAAAACCAAAAACGAATAAATAAAAAAAAATATTATTATTAAGTAACCTAATATACCAAAAGTATAAAAAATTAAACTTGCATAGTAAGAACCAAAATCTCCTAACAAATTTTGAGAGTTAAAACTTGTTCTTGTAAGAAATGAATTATCATCTATATCAAACGTAAATAAAGCAGCGGCTGATAAAATTGATATTAATAGAAGCAAAAAAGCGTATGTATAATTTATAAATAATGCAAATTTGTCTTTAAATATTTCAGGAATATATTTACTTTTCATTATTTAAATTTAAATATATGCGTCTTAATGAAAAATAAAATCTTTAAATATGATTTTTTAATTGTAGGTGCTGGTCTAATTGGCGCTCTTACTGCCTTTGCTTTACATAAAAAGAATTATAAAGTTTTAGTCATTGATAAAAATAATGACATATTAAAAGATGAAAGAACTTTAGCAGTTAACGCAAATTCAAAGGAATTTTTAGAGCATCTAGGCATTTGGGCTAATTTTTCTTCAAAACCTCAAATAATAAAAAAAATTGTTATTAAAGACAATATAAACCCCACACCGCTTTTATTTATCAATAAAAATGAACCAATGGGTAATGTTATATTTAACAGAGAGTTACACGAAATTGTAAGAAAAAAATTATTGAATTTAAAAGTGTTGAAGACAAATATAGATCTTGATATTGATCACATCAGGCTATCTAAAAAATTAAAAATAAATAAAAAGACTTACTCTTTTAAAAAAATTATAATTAGTATTGGTAAAAATATAAACTTAAAGACTGGACAAAAGAGTTTAATTTTTGATAGTGGGTACTATTCTCATGTAGGTTTTTTTATTCATAAAAATGACCACAAAAATACTGCCTATGAAATTTTCAAAAAAGATGGTCCACTTGCAGTTTTGCCATCTCCTTATTTTAATAAAAAAAAATCTACATTTATTTACTCAAGTAACAAAAAAATCTCAAATGCTGAAATACACTCCATGATTAAAAAAGATTTTAGACTTTCACATGGCAGTATAGTCTTTGATAAAACAATATATAAATATCCTGTAATTCCACATTTAAAAAAATATGATAAAAATTTTATATATACAGGGGACACTTTGAGGTCAATTCATCCAGTTGCTGGTCAAGGATGGAATTTAGGAATTAAAGATATTCAAACACTATGTAAGTTAACCGAGCAATATCAATTAGATGATAAATCTTTCAACTCGGTTTATTATGCTAGAAGAATGATTGAAAGCATAATATATCTTGGTTTTACCTCTTTGATAAATTATGCATATGAAAATCCACAGCCAATCAGTAAAAGCATTTTAAAGGTTGGATACAAAGGGCTAATAAATTTCAAATTTTTAAGGGAAATTTTTATTAAACAAGCAATGGGAAGAATTAATTTAATTGATTAGTATTATTATTGCTCACAACCTGGAATGTATTTAAATCAAGAATAGAATTTATCGTATTGATTCTTGAGGAAATATTTGGAGACTCCAGAATTGCTTGTTTATCGATTTTGTTAAATGGAGCAAGCATAGCTAATGTTGATAAGAGCTGTAAATTTGAAGTTTCAGCAAGTACTTCCTTATCAATATCCAATTTTTTCATTTTAAAAAAATTTGTATATTTTTGTATTAGTTTAGTCCTATCTATATTTGGTTCCATATTTCTTAGGTCATCGAGATAATCATTACAGTCAATTGAAGCTTGGTAATATCCTTTAGCGTTGAGATTTCTCTCATGTAATACAAATCTGCAAACACCCTCAAGATTAAGAACAAGCCTGTAATCAGGTGTTTCTATATAAGAAGTTATTTTCCCAATGCAGCCCATTTGAAAAAGCTCATTATTATTATTTTTTGGTTGAATAATTCCAATCATTCGATTGTTTTTAAGACTGTCTAAAGTCATTTTAATATATCTTTCTTCAAAAATATTTAGTGGTAGCTTACCAAAGGGTAAAAGTAAAACATTATCGAGAGGAAAAATTGGTATTGATTTTGGCAAAGACTTAGCATTCACCTCAAAAAGTTGTTTAATTTTTTCATCCATTATTTAAACATTATGCTAGAAAGTTTTTTACGAGCTTCAATTACACTTGTATCATTAAATCCTAGTAAGTCAAAGTACTCTAATAATTTATTCTTCGCTGAATTATCTTTCCAATTGGGATCTTGTTCGTATATTTTTAATAATTCGTTAAAACCTTTTTCATTTTCAGATGCAGATAAGTAGCTCTCAGCCAATTTAAACCTTAAATCTTTGTCATCAGGTTTCATTTTAACCTCTTCTAATAATTTTA
Source organism: uncultured Alphaproteobacteria bacterium (assembly GCA_902610255.1). Taxonomy (GTDB): domain Bacteria; phylum Pseudomonadota; class Alphaproteobacteria; order HIMB59; family HIMB59; genus HIMB59. The sequence continues at coordinate 169,869 of CACLUX010000001.1, forward strand.
CATGAGAAAGATTGGAGTTTGTATTTGAAGAGTTATCAATAAGCTTTTTGATTTTCAGTATTTCCTCATTTTCCAACATACTATCATCAAAAGACTCATAAATATCTCTTGCTTCTTCAAAACGTTTTAATTGAATTAAACATCTCAATAAACTAATAATAATTTTTGGGTTACCAGGATCCATTCCAGCGAGTTTTTCAAAAATAGTTAATGCTTCGATAAATTTTTGATTTTTAAATAATTCATCTGCTTCGCCCATAAGCTTTGGTATTTCATTGCCAGGTGTTGCGTCTATCATCTTTTCGACCATTGATACAATCTTGCTCTCTGGCTGAGCTCCTTGGAATGCATCTATTGGTTTCCCATCCACAAAACCATAAATAGTAGGAATAGATTGTATATTTAATTGGGAGGCAATTCCTTGATTTTCATCAATGTTAATTTTTACAAGGATAATCTTACCCTTATTAGCTTTTACAACTTTTTCCAATGTTGGAGTTAGTTGCTTACAAGGACCACACCATGGTGCCCAAAAGTCAACAATTACTGGTATAGTTTTGGATTTTTCAATTACTTGATCAACAAATTGATCTTCATTTATATCTATAATAAAACTCATAAACACTTAAATAGTATCAAATGATTTATTTACAACAAACTATTTACATCCTTTTACCTTGATAGCACTGAAAAGGAAGTTTATAAAATATTACACTATAAGTCATAAAGCGGGCGTAGCTCAGGGGTAGAGCGCAACCTTGCCAAGGTTGAAGTCGAGGGTTCGAATCCCTTCGCCCGCTCCAAAAACACACTAATTATCTAATTTTTTTTATCTTTTTAGCTTTGAGATCAATTAAATTATTTAGTTTATTAACTGATTAATTAGACTAAAAAATCTTTGAAATTAAACTGATAAATATAAATAGTGTGTTTTTTAAAATTATCGAGGTATTTTAGAAAAATATTCTATCCAATATTTAACTTCTCTTATATCCACTGATAATATCTCATTTGAAAAACCAAATCTTCCAACTAATTTGATTTTAAAAAATTTACTAAGTATATGATATCTATATCTATGCTTATAATCATCAATGATTAAATTAAAATTATGTTTTTTTTTATTTATTAAAAATCTATACAAATATAATGCGCATAAAACTCTATACCTGCCATCTATTAAGATTAAATCTGGTATAATTCTATTTTTATTTAAATAAATCAAAGGCTCATAGCACATTTTTTTTGCCTTATTAGAAATAAAATATTTTCTTACATTAAAAATTATTGGTTCGTTTGCTCCAATTGGATGTCCATAATAATCAGTATAACCAATATTTTTGAATTTAATATTTTTACTTAATTTACGCATGTATAAGTAAAATCCTTTATCGCACTCAACGGATAAGATATTTTTTTTCTTTCTTTCTGCTAGAATGGTAGAGGATCCTGAACCATATTCTAAATAAAAATTTGATTTTCCTAATAGATCCTCAAATAAGATATTTTCATGATAACCAAAAGATATGTTTTGTGAAACATTATATTTATTGCCCAAGATACCATGATATCTAAGAACACTATAAATTATCTTTGAAAAGAGATAAAAAAATTTTCTAATATTCATTAATTTTCTAAATTTTTTTAATTTATAAAAAATTTTGAAATGACTATATATCTTTATTTATTTATTGAAATTAAAATAAATTTAATTTTTTTTTAACGTTTATTTTTTTTTTGTATTTTCTGTGGTATTAAATTATTCAATGGAACTAAATTATCACAAATAACCAATGGTTTACAAAAAACTATTTATGACTATTTATAATGAAAAATTATTCTAAATTTTTAAAAAAAGAAAGTAATGTAATTTTTTTATTTCACGGAGTAATAGATAAAAATCCATTTAAGGTTAGAAACTATACAAAAAAACATTTATTAAAAAAAGAATTCATAAAAGTATTAAATGACTTAGATAAAAAAGGAAACTGTATTTCTTTAGAACAGGTCTATAACACAATTAAAAATAAAAAAAACTTTAGAGATTACTCTTACTCAATAACTTTTGATGATGGCTTCTATAATAATTATAAAATAGTCGCACCAATTTTAAAAAAAAGAAAATTACATGCTACTTTTTATATAACAACATCTTTTATTGATAAAAATGAAACAAGTTGGATTGATAAAATAGAGCACATGATTGAAAAAACAAAAACAAAAACAACCTTAAATATTTTAAATAAAAAATTTAAAATTGGTAACACAAAAAAAGTAAAAGTGAATTTTTTAAATTCAATTCGTCATTTAGCAAAAAAAGATAATACAAATTTAAATAATTTAGTTTTAGATATAAAAAAACAATTAGGATGTAATTTTAAACTAAATAACTTAAACAATATGTTAGATAAAAAAATGAACTGGGCCCAAGTTAGTAAATTGAATCAATGTGAATACTTTACAATTGGTGGGCATACAGTTAATCATCCAATATTGTCTTTTTTAAGTGATAAAGAGGTAAAAAAAGAAATATATAACTCAATAAACTATATAAAAAAAAATACTGGAATAAAAATTAAACACTATAGTTATCCAGAGGGCCTAAAACATACTTTTGGTATGAGAGAAATTAAATTACTTAAGAATAGAGGTATCAAAATATGTCCATCAGCAGAATTTGGATTTAATTTTAAGGATGCTGATCTTTTCAATTTAAAAAGAATTTTTGTTAATTCATAACTTAAAATTAAATTTTTTAACTAAGAAATTATACTTTGTTAAAAAGTTTGTTATTATTTAAATACTAAAATCCTATTAACAAAATATGATCGCTATTCTAACAACAAAAACAACTCATCACATTTTTTTCCAAAATCAAATTTTTAAAAAATATAACGATATAATAAGCATCTATGAAACTACCTCTATAAAACCGAAATTTCTTACTGACGTAACGTTTGAAAAAAAAAGAGAAATTTATGAGAAAAAAATTTGTTTTAATAACAGAAAATTTAATTTTAAGGGAAAAAGCTATGCGATCAAAAACATTAATGACAATATTATCTTTAAAATTTTAAAAGAAAATAATATCAAATATTTGATAGTTTTTGGCACTAGAAAAATTAAGAAAGAAATTGTAACAAGATTTAGAAATAAAATTTTTAATTTACACGGTGGTAATCCTGAGGAATTCAGAGGATTAGATAGTCATTATTGGTCAATTTATCACGGAAATTTTAAACTGTTTTCTTGTTTGCATAAACTAAATCGTAAACTTGATGATGGTGATATTGTTTATTTAAGAAAAATTTTTATACAAAAAGATACTAAAATCTATCAATTAAGATTAATCAATACACTTTGTTGTATTAGGATGGTTTTAAGACTCATTTATTTGATAAAAAATAAAAAAAGAATTCCATCTTTCAAACAAAAGAATGTGAGTCGTTATTATTCATTTATGCCAAAAGTCATAAAGAACTCAGTTGAAAAAAAATTTAATTTATTCTTAAAAAACTAAAACTTATTTCTATATATTGTCTAATACATTTTTTAATTGCAAACATTTTCACAAGATTTCTATTAGTGTAATTTACAAAAAAAGTACTTTATAATTACGGTCATAAGAAGTAAGTGAAGAAAATGAGTAACTTTGCTCACTAAGTTTTTTATAATTACTATAGTTCAAATTGATTTTTTGAGTAAAATTTACTTTTCCAATTAGAATATTCCATTTCTTTAAATTTAATATCTTCATGGATAAACCATGTTTCAAAAATCTTATTTTTTTTATTTCTCGAATAAACATTTTTTATAGCAACTTTGTATTTATTTTTATTCAAGAATTTAAAAGATAATTTTTCATATTTATCTCCAATACTATATTTATCATGTTCAAAACTTATATAATCAAAACTTAAATCAGAATTTATAATTTTTTTTAAAATATTAAATGTATTTTCAGCAGGTTCTATATCGCACGAAAGATAATTTAGTCGTCTAGGGAAACCTTTTCTTTTAATTAAGAGTTCATAATCTATACTAAAAGCATTATCCCAAATAATTTCATTTTTTCTGTTACCATACTTATCCCATGAAGATTTGAAATTTAGATCATTTTCAATTGATATGCCTTTCCACTTACAATCTATTTCTAAATTATATGTATTGCTATTTATAATAGGATGATGTGCACCGATTTCTAGGTAAATACCATTTAAACCAGAGATATTATAAGCAAATTGATCCTGGCCTGATTGAGAAAAATGATCTGATTTTTTTTTAAGAAATTTAAAAAACTTCATAAAAATAAACTTATAAATAATATTATTGATATTATTACAAACAATGCACCAATAGATCTCTGTATTTGCTTAATTTTATTTTTAATCAAATTAAGAATACTTTTATAAGTTACCAAATTAACTAAAAACACATACCATAATGCATCTACTACACTAGCTATCAATATAAGTGATATGTTTAAAAAAATGTCATTTTTTATAGATATAAATTGAGAGTATATGGCTATAAACCAAATAAAAATCTTAGGATTAAGCATAGCTATACTTAGTCCTTGTAAAAAAGAAATACCTCCACTTTTCATATCATTTTGATCAAAATTCAATTTAGTTTCTTTAAAAAAAGATTGAATACCTAAGTAGAGTAAAAAAATTATTGATAAAATTTTTATAGAATTAAATAACATCAAATTTGTCTCAATAATTAAGCTAATACCTAGCACTGCGAATAACGCGTAAATTCCTATTCCAAATCCATGACCAAATGCTGTCAAAATTCCATTAAATTTATTTTTAAAAATAGCGTTGTTAACCACTACTACCATACTCGGTCCAGGAGACATTGCACCCAAAAGGCAGACGAATAATATTTGTGTAAATAATATTACTGTCATCTATTTGGTAAAATCCTCTTTAACTTGATATTTATCTAATTTAGAATTTTTTATAATTTCCTTTAGACTGACAGAAGCATTTGTATATATTATTTTTTTGCAATGTTTCCAAATGGGTAAGTCTTTTTTACTGTTACCTAAATATTCAAAAGTATCAATTTTTAATTGTTCCCTAATAAACTTAACCTTATTCACACCCACCATATTAAAATCCTTCCTAGATCCAAAAGACTCAAAAAATATTTTTAAATGTTTGTCTACTTGGTCAACTAAAATTTGGTGGCTTCCAGATATAAGATATACCACTCTGTGTCTATTTTTAACTTCTCTGATATACCCCATAGCACTTTTATTGAATGTTAATCTGTCAAAAGGGACATCAAAATTATTTGAGATTTTCTTCTTCAAATAAGGTTTACCTTTAATTAAAAAAACAAATAGATAAAAGAGTAATTTAAAGGGATATTTTTTTAAACAATTAATCAAGGCAAGGTTTGATAAATCTTCTTTAATTAATGTTCCGTCTAAATCTACAAATAATATTTTATTTTCGTCCATTTTTTTTAAAAAAAGAAACGCTTATAATTACATTTTCTTTTTCCACTTTCTCTTTTATTAAACCCACACAGTCCGCATCAATTTTAGTACCTTTTTGAAATATTTTTTCATAAAGAAGATGCTTTACATTCTGTATTTCTTTCTCTTTGAATTTTTTTCTTCCTCTTTTTTCTTCAGGAAATTCTTTAAAAAAACTCTTTAAAAAATCTATGGAATATTTCTGTTTAAAAACTACATCTTTATATTTTTTCATTAAATTATAATAATTTTTAGGTGGTTTATTTTTGAATATTTCAATCAATGTTTAAAGTGTCGATCACTCAACTTGAAAAAGTTCATTTTATTTTTTTTAATAAACTGTTCAATTTGTTTATCATTTTTCGAACCCATTGGTGCATAAATATCAATTTTAGCTTTTTTATTTTTTATGAATTCTAATGAGTCTGTGAAAGGAAAAAATGCATCTGAAAATAAAAATAATTGACCAATATTTTTTTTATTTCGATTTAAATTGAATTTATACAAGCAATTTATAAGTGAATCTATTCTTGAGGTTTGTCCACCAGATTGAGATATTAAAGAGTTTTGATTAAATAATGCTATAGCATTTGATTTAACAAACTTTAAAACGCTTATAAAAAAGTCAATTTTTTCTTTTTTTAATTTATTTTTACCATATATTTTTTTTATACTTGATTTTTTACTATTAAAATCTTGAACAAGTGTTCCTGAAAAAATAGTTCTTTGTTCTGTTTTCTTTTGAAATTTTTTTACTTTCAGTAATCTTAAATTTTTTTTACTTTTTAGAATCTCTATGGCCCTTTTATCAAATTCTGGTGCTGCAATTACCTCATAAAAATTTCTTATTAAATACTTTGCTGTATCAGTTGTAATCTTTTTATTGAAAGCTACTACTCCACCGAAAGCACTAATAGGATCACCTGCAAGAGCATTTACATAACTTTTAATTTGGTTGCTTTCAATCGATGCACCACATGGAATATTATGTTTGACTATTGTGCAAATATGTTTTTTTGAGTTTGACTCATAAGCTATAGTAACTGCTGCATCTAAATCTAATAAATTGTTGTAACTTAATCTTTTTTCCCCACTCAATTGTTTAAAATTATTTCTATTTATCAGAGCATAAGCTTTTTGATGGGGGTTTTCTCCATATCTGAGGAAATATTCCTCATGTGAAAAACCTTGAAACCAATTTGATATTGCTAAGTCGTAGTCAGTGACCTTTTTTATTGCTTTTGTTGCATATTTTTTTTTAGCCGCATCAGTTTTTGGGTAACTATTTATAAAATTTTTATAATCTAAAGGATCTACAATTATAATACTTTTTTGGTAATTTTTTACTGCTGCTCTAATAAGACTATGCCCTCCAATATCGATCATTTCAATTATCTCATCTTTTTTATTAGTATTTTTGATGGTTTCTTCAAAAGGATAAAGATTAACAATTATTAAATCAAAATTTATTATTTTCTCTCTTTTAAGTTCTTTTTGATGATCTTGAGTGTTAGAGGCGAGAATTCCTCCAAAAACTTTAGGATGAAGAGTCTTTACTCTGCCTTCTAATATCTCTTTTTGTTTAGTGTATTTTGATATTTGAATATGTTGAACTCTGATTTTTTTTAAATATTCAGATGAACCACCAGTCGAGTAAATTGTATAATTTTTTTTTATCAAAAATTCAGCAATTTTATCTAAATAAGTTTTATCATAAACAGATATAAGAGCATTTTTATTTTTTCCCATCAGTTAAAAAAATCATTAAGTTTATTTGTCGCTATAGTCAAGCTGCTTTGCTTAAACAAAAAAGAACCCGCAACAAGTATATTTGCTCCTGCATTTACACAAAGCTTTCCGGTCTCATAATTGACACCACCGTCAATTTCAATATCAACGTTTAAATTATTTTTCTTGATGTAATGAGATATATTTTTAATTTTTTCTAATTGGTTAGTTAGAAATGGCTGCCCCCCAAAACCAGGCTCTACTGTCATAATTATAACCTGATCAACAGAATGTAAATATTCCTTAATCTTTTCCCATGATGTTTTTGGTTTTATAGCGATCCCTGCTTTAATTTTTTCTTGTTTAATTCTTTCAATAATGTCATTTATGTTTTCATCAATTTCATAATGGAAAGTTATTATATCTGAGCCTGCCTTAATATAATCATCTAAAAATTTACTAACTCTATGAATCATTAAATGTACATCGAATATTTTATTTGTTTTCAAGCGTAAATCTGAAATGAACTGTGGACCAAAAGTTAAATTAGGAACAAAATCACCATCCATAACATCAAAATGAATGTACTTTGCCTTTGATACATCAAGTTCGAAAATTGTCTTTTCCATATTTGAAAATGACCCACCTAAAATTGATGGTGATATTGTAGTTTTCATTATATTTTTTCCAAGACAGAAGCAAAAAAGATATCTGATCCTCCAAGCTCTTTAAAGCTTAACGGGTTAATAAAATATCCACTCTGTCTCTTTATCATTTTATCTGAATTAATCTTATGTAATTTAACATCTTTATGTTTCTGCATGATTTTATCAATAACATCGATTGTCTCAAAAGGATGAAATGAGCACACAATATAAACTAAAAAACCATTTTTATTCAGTATTTTTAATGATTTTTCTATCATCTGTATCTGCATTTTTTGGTGCTTTTTAATTTTAGATTGGTCAATTTTAACAGTTACATCCGGATTCCTTCTAAATGTACCTAGCGCACTGCAAGGAGCATCTAACAAAATTGAATTGTATTTCTGAGTAAATTTTGCTTTTAAAAAATCTAATTTTTGAACATTTATTTTAATATTTAATCGATCAATATTTTCTTTAAATTTATTTATCTGACTTTGAGAATTATCAATCGCAGTAACATTAAAGCCAAATGAATTTAACAATATACTTTTGCCACCTGGTGCAGCACATAGATCAATTAAAGTTTTATCCTTAAAAAATTTACGCACTGAGTAAATGACTTCAAAATTACCAATATCTTGAACAAAGCACTCCTTCATAATTTTTTTTTCTAAGACAAATACCCTTTTCTTATAAATAGCTTTTTGATTATCAATTAAACTAATTTGATAATTCCTAGGCTTTGTAAATATAGTGGAATAGATATAATTCCTGATTGAGTTACTTGAAAATATCTTATCAAGTACTCTTTTAAAATTGGGATAAATAAATTTTCCATATTTAATTTTATTTTTATTTCGAAGAATATTTCTTAAAACAGCATTTACTAGCTTTTCTTTTTTTAAGATTTTTCCCTCATCCACAGCATCATTAACAATTGCATATTGTGGTTTATTTGAGAAATATAATAATGTTAAACATATTTTTAGAAGTACTAAAATATTTTTTGGTGTTTTGTCATGGACATAATTTAGAAGAATTTTGTTATTATTTTCATAATTTCTGTAATACTCTTGTATTGCTAAAAACAAAAAATTTCTTTTTACATCTGGAAACTGACTTACGACATGATCGATACTACTTCCCTGCCCAATTTTTTTAATTGAGATAAATAAGTTTGTGATATCAGTCGGTTTAGATATTTTTAGACCCGTCTATTAATGATTGGACAACATTAGGGTCTGCTAATGTTGATGTATCGCCTAGTTGTTCTTCTTCTTTAGATGCTATCTTTCTTAAGATCCTTCTCATTATTTTGCCTGATCTTGTTTTTGGAAGTCCTGGTGAGAATTGCAACTTATCAGGGGTTGCTATAGGACCTATTTTCGTCCTAATCCATTGCACAAGTTCCCTTTTTAAATCCTCGCTAACCTCAACTCCAGTATTTGTTGTAACATAGGCATAAATGCCCTGACCTTTAATTTCATGAGGGTAACCTACTACTGCAGCCTCAGAAACTTGTTCATGTTCAACGAATGCGCTTTCTATTTCAGCCGTGCCTAGTAAATGACCCGATACATTAATACAATCATCTACTCTCCCTGTGATCCAATAAAAACCATCCTTATCTCTACGACAGCCGTCTCCAGTAAAATATTTCCCTTTGAATTGACTAAAATAAGTATCAATAAAACGTTGGTGATCGCCATAAACTGTTCTCATTTGACCGGGCCAACTATCTAAGATGCAAAGCTTACCTTCACATTCTCCCTCTAATATATTTCCACTATCATCAACTATTGCTGCTTCAATTCCAAAATAAGGTTGGGTTGCGCTTCCAGGCTTAAGTTTTGAAATACCTGGTATTGGTGAAATTAAATGTCCACCTGTTTCCGTTTGCCACCAAGTATCAATAACAGGACATTTGTCCTTACCAACTATCGAAGAATACCAATTCCAAGCTTCTGGATTAATTGGTTCACCAACAGTGCCTAAAATTCTCAAAGAACTTAAATCACACCTTTCAATAAAAGAACTTCCCTCTTTCATTAAAGACCTCAATACAGTTGGCGCAGTGTAGAAAATATTAACTTTGTATTTTTCACAAACTTCCCAAAAACGAGAAAAATCAGGATAATTAGGCACGCCTTCAAATAATAATGTTTTACCTCCGTTTGCTAATGGTCCATAGACTGAATAAGAATGTCCTGTGATCCAACCTGCATCTGCTGTACACCAGTAGATATCCTCGGGGTGATAGTCAAAAGAGTACTTGTGTGTAAACGATGCGTAAACCAAATATCCCCCTGTAGTATGAAGAACCCCTTTTGGCTTACCGGTAGATCCAGAAGTATATAAAATGAAAAGAGGATCTTCTGCGTTCATTGATACGCATTCACATTGATCATCTACCTCTTTAACTAATTCATCATAATAAAAATTATTATTTTTATGTAGTTCATCTTGAGTATTTGTATATCGGATAACTAGAGTTTTTATTGAACTATCACAACTCTCTAAAGCTGTATTAATATATTTTTTTAGTGGAATTATTTTTCCACCTCGAACGCCTTCGTCAGCAGTAATTACAAATTTAGATTTGCAATCTTTAATTCGTCCTGCAATTGACTCTGGGGCGAAGCCTCCAAATATTACTGAATGTATTGCACCTATTCTTGCACAAGCCAACATTGCAAATGCAACTTCAGGAATCATAGTTAAATAAATTGTAACTACATCACCTTTTTGTACACCAAGTTTTTTTAAAACATTTGCAAATTTACTTACTTCTGACTTTAGCTCTTTATAAGTGTAGATTTTATTTTTACTAGTATCATCTCCTTCCCAAATAATTGCTAATTCATCTGGTTGTTTTTCTGCATGTCTATCAACACAGTTATAACAAACGTTTAATTCACCATCCTCAAACCATTTGATAGACACGTCACCGTCGTAGTTGGAGTTTTTAACTTTAGTGAAATCTTTAGACCACGTTACTTGAGATTTTGCTACTTTAGACCAGAATTGCTCTTTATTACTAAAAGACTCTGCATACATCTCTTCAAATTGTTCTTTTGATAAAAGTGGATTAGATAATTTAAATTCTCTCATTTTTTTCGCTCATCTTAATTAATTTCTTCCATTGCTTCAATGTTACAGGCATGACACTTAATCTAGCTTGTTTTACAAGCGGAAAATCATGGAAAAATGGATTTGCTTTTATTTCTGATAAGTATACTTCATTTAGATCTTTGACATAGGTTACGTCAACCATTCCAAATATTCCTTTTTTATCTGTGTGATCTGGATAGTATTCCTTAGTAACCTTTACAATTCCCTTTATAGCTTTTTCTGTTACTGAGTGATAAAACAGACACTCATCTCCTTTTCTCATATTTTTCATATTATTCGCTGCTTGATAGTTTCTAACACCATCCCAATGTTCAGTTTTTTTCTTTTTTTGTTGATCCCATGACCAAGAACTAGGCTCTGATTTCAGGAGCCAATAATTTTTAGAAGTGTTCATGAATTAATATATTAGGTGATGGCCTTACATTGTTATTATTAAACTTAATTTTTCTAGTTTTCATATATTCCATAGCGTTCCAACCAATCATTGCAGCGTTGTCAGTACATAAAGATAAAGGTACCTGATGATAATTAAGTTTCTTTGTTGAAACAAGTTTTTGAAGCTCAGTATTTAAATATTTATTTGCCGCTACTCCACCACAAATAGAAAAATCATTAATTTTAATATTTTCTTTTTGTAAGAGTTTAATGCTATTTAATATTTTAATTTCTAAGACTTTATATACAGTATGTTGAAATGAAGCCGAAAAGTCCCTTAGAAATATTTTCGTTTTTTTATTTTTTGTGATGGTATTAAGTGCTGCTGTTTTTAAACCTGAAAAAGAAAATTCACAGTTATTTTTTTTTGTCAAAGGCATTGGGAGTTCAAACCTCTTAATATTTCCACCTATTGCTAGACGTTCAATTTCTGGGCCACCAGGATAACCTAAACCTAAACCTTTAGCTACTTTATCAAAACACTCACCTGCAGAGTCATCAATTGTTGATCCAAGAGTGATAAAATTTTTTGGATTTTTTACCAATACTAAAGCCGTATTTCCTCCAGAGACGAGTAGGCATAAATATGGAAACTTAATTTTAGATACAAGTCGAGGTGATAACAAATGTGCTTGTAAATGATTAATTGGAATAAGTTTAATATTTTTAGACATTGATAGACCTTTTGCAAATGATGACCCTACAATTAATCCACCTATGAGCCCAGGCCCAAAAGTTGCTGCTATTGCAGAAATTTTTGAAAAATTAATTTTTTTAATTGATTTGACCAAAGTATCTAAAATTTCCAAATGTTGTCTTGCTGCCATTTCAGGTATAACGCCACCATGATCTTTATGAAATTTCCTGTGATTAATTGTTTCAAGAAACTCAACGCTTTTATCATCGTTTACAATAGCGATAGATGTATCATCACAAGAACTTTCTATTGCTAAAACTTTCATTATTATAAAAAAATATAGATTCTTATTGAATGTCTGAAAATAAAAAAAATGACAGAAAAAAAAGCTTTCTTCAACGAAATCTTTTCCTAATAATAATATTTTTAATCATTATAACTGTTGCAGGGGGCTACTTGTATCGAAATAACCTTTTAATATTTGATGAGGCTCAATTCAGCAAATTAAACCAAGAAACTCAATCACCAAATATTCAAAAAGAGATAACTCCTGTTAATAATTTAAATAACAAAGAACTGGAAGATAAAGTAGATCGTCTTGAGTCCCTTATACTAGAGTTAGCAAAAAATGTTCAAGAAATACCTCAAACTACAATTGTTCAGCCAGAGCCAGAGCTACAACAAATTACTTTATCCAACGATGAGGCATATGAATTAATTTTGTCCATAAATCAGATTATAATTAACATTGATCAGCAACAGATTCGAAATAAAAATATACAAAAACTTCAAAATCAATATTTATTTTTTAATGATGAAAAATTTAAAGAACTACTCACTATTCCAGATTATACATATTCAGTACAGCAATTACAGATTAATGAAAATACATATGTACAAAATGAGTTTATGAAACAAAATAATTTTCAATGGCTTAAAAGAATTATTGAAAATATATTTGAAATTCAAATAACAAAAAATTCATTAGAACCCTTACCATCGTTTATTGATGCGATGTACAATCGACAATATACAAAGGCAATAATTGAATACGAAAAGTTAAATCCTAATCAAAAAATATTTTTTAAATCTTCTTATGAATTAGCTCAAATCTATAATGATAACCAAATTTTTCTAGAGAATATGATTTAATGATAAGGTTACTAGTAATTTTAATAATTTTTATAAGTGGTTACGGCGCTCTTTTTTATCTATTTAACAATGCTGGCAACCTTTCACTCGTTTTAGGCATTTGGCAACTGAGCATCCCTATTGTTCAATTCCTTTTTGTCTTAATTACATTTCTTATTCTTTTAATTTTGTTTTCTTATGCTTTTACAAAGCTTTTTATTTATCCACGAGCTGCATATATGCGCTACAAATCTTCAAATGAGCAAAAAGGCCTTGAATATTTAAGAGAGACATTAGTTGCAATAACTGAAGGCAATACAGATAAAGCTACACAAAGTCAGAAAAAATTTAAAAAATACTTAGGTAAGGATCCTTTAAACAAAATATTACAAACACAAATTAAAAAAACAAAGGATCTAAAAATAGTCAACGTTGAGAAAGGCTCGGATTAATTTAAAAAAATTACCCCTGCTCCAAAACAAGTTAGAGTAGCGCCTATTACTGCTAGATGCCCTGCATAATTTTTAGTAACAATCCATAATATCGGTATTATCATAATTGGCATTGTGCTTGATAAAGTTGAAATAATTCCAGGATCTCCATTTTTAAGAGCAATTATTAATATAGTCATTCCAACGCCCATTCCCATAAAGCCAAGAAAAATACTATAAAAAGTTTTTTTAACATCTTTCATTCTTTCTAAAAGATTATTATTTTTCAGAAATCCTAAGCTAAAAAACATCAATATCGCTGCTATTAAAACTCTTACATAAGACACAATGATTGGGTCTGTTACCTCAAGCGCAGGTTTCATAAGAATGATTCCAATAGCCTGACACAGTGCTAGACCAACACCAGCAATAAGTCCAATATATTTGTTTCCTTGAATGTTTTCTAAGTCATCATCAGGAATTGTTCGATTAAATTGTATTGCAACTATGATTCCAAAAAAAATTAAAAAGCACCCAAATAGCTCGACCATAGATGGAAGTGTTTGTAAAAATATTTCTGCTAAAATGATAGTAAATGGTATTTGCAAAGAAAATAATAAAGCTTGCCTTCTAGGCCCAAGCCTTTTGAGGCACACAAATAAAAATGTGTCTCCTATTATAATGCCAATTACTGAAGATAAAAATATTGGTATAAATATTGATTTATTGAAATAAATTGGATCCCAATTTAGTACAATGTAGGGTAAGAAGAGGACAACTATTCCTATTAATCTTAAAAGGTTATAATTATAACTTCCAAAATATCTGACAATTCTAGTTGCTGACAAAGCAACCATAGACCACGTAGCTGCGGCACCAATTGCTAGGATGTATCCAATCACGCGAGGATATTAATGACTAATTAAAAAATTGATACGTTAATTTAGTAAAAAAAAAGGGGCCAATAATGACCCCTTAATAATTAAATTTGAAATTTATTTATCTTCTTTGACCAAATAATTGCATCAACATTATGAATAGGTTTATAAAGTCTAGGTATAATGTCAGTGCACCCATGATTGCGGCTTTTCCTGCAAAAGCAGTTCCAGCAACTTGATAATAAGTTGATTTAATTCTTTGAGTATCGTAAGCAGTTAAACCCACAAATACCAAAACACCCACACAAGAAATTACAAATTGCATCGCTGAACTTTGTAAAAATATATTTACAACACTAGCAATAATAATTCCAATTAGTCCCATTATAAGAAATGAACCAAACTTAGTTAAATCCCTTTTAGTTGCGTATCCATAGATGCTCATCGCAGCGAATGTACAGCTTGTAATTAAAAATACTCTAACAATGCTTACGCCAGTAAAAACTATGAATATATAAGATAGTGAAATTCCCATCACAGCAGCGAAGGCCCAAAATGTCATTTGAGCTGCAGAGGTGGACATTTTTTGTAATCTTGCACCTAAAAAGAAAATAAATCCAAGTGGAGCGAGCATTACAACCCATTGAAGTGCTGTGCCATAAATAGCCCCCATTAAAGTAGGAGACTGAGAAAATCCCCAAGCCACTAAACCACTTATTGCTAAACCAGAGGTCATGTAATTATAGACTTTCATCATATAATCTCTTAGGCCCTGATCTATAACAGTAGATTGTGACTGCGAATATGTATTTTGTTTTAATTCGACCATTATTTCTCCTTAATTGTTTTTAATATGGCTATTATCTTGATATTTTTCAAGTAAAACCGTATGAATCTTTTATGAAATTTAAACCCTTAGGAAATACTGAATTACAAGTTAGCCTTATTTGCCTTGGTACAATGACCTGGGGAGAGCAAAATACTGAAAAAGAGGCGTTTGAGCAAATGGATTATTCTATGGAAAAAGGGGTCAATTTCTTTGATACCGCGGAATATTATTCAGTTAAGGGAAAAGAAAAAACATATGGTGCCACTGAAAAAATAATTGGTGATTGGTTTAAACAGAAAAATAACAGAGAGAAAATAATATTAGCATCAAAAGTCGCTGGCCCCGATGTAAGATGGATTAGGGGAGGCGGTCTTCAATTCAATGAGAAACATTTCACCGAAGCATTGGAAGGAAGTCTGCAAAGATTACAAACAGATTATATTGATCTTTATCAACTACATTGGCCAGAGAGAAAAACAAATTTTTTTGGAAGACTGGGATATAAAAATTATAAAGAAGAAAAAGAATGGACTCCTTTTGAAGAAATTTTAGAGACAGCAAAAAAATTTATCGATCAAGGCAAGATCAGATATCTGGGCTTATCTAATGAAACCCCTTATGGCTTATCTAATTACATCAACTTGTCCAAATATAAAAACCTACCAAGAGTTATGTCTGTCCAAAACCCATATAGTTTATTAAACAGAACTTATGAAGTTGGTATGTCTGAAATATCCATTAGAGATAAGGTAGGTTTGTTAGCTTACTCCCCTTTAGCTTGCGGTGTATTAACTGGCAAATACAGAAACTCTAAAAAACCAGATGGTGCTCGTTTAACAATTTGGGAGGATTGGACTAGGTACACCAATGAGAGATCAATTGTTGCAACAGAGCAATACTGTAAAATTGCTGAGGATAACGGACTTACTCCTACTGAATTGTCACTTGCATTTGTTAACCAACAAGACTTTGTTACCAGTAATATTATTGGTGCAACAAAAATGGATCAGCTGAAAGAAAATATAAATTCAGTAGATATAGAATTATCAAAAGAAATTATTGATGAAATTAATGATGTCCATGAAAACAATCCATCACCCGCACCTTAAGCTATGACCGATTGGGCAAAAGATAATAAGGGTAGATTAACAAAAACTTTTGAGTTTAAAAATTACAGAAAAAGCTTTGCCTTTACTAGCCAAGTGGCGATGTTATCTGAGAAAAAAAATCATCATCCGCAAATTATTTTAGATTACGGAACTGTTACCATTTCTCTTATTTCTCATGATGTTCAAAAAGTTACCCAAAGAGACCTAGATTTAGCAGAGCAAATCGATAAACTTTATCAAGAATGATTTACCTTATAGGTGTTCCTGGTTTAATTCCTTTTTATCTTTGTTTTTACAACATCGATTTAATATTTCTTGATTTTGATAAAGACATGTTCATTTATTACTCTGCAGTTATAATGTCATTTTTAGGTGCAGTGTATTGGGGTGTTTATCTTCAATCAAAAAATAATATAGCTATTTTGTTTAGTGTTTGCCCAGCTGTTTATGCATTTTTAGTTTTAGCATTTGACTTAAAATTTGTTGAAACTATTGGGCTTTTTATAGCAGGTTATTTCATAGTTTTATGCTTTGATTTCTTTTTTTATTTCAAAGAAAAAATAATTAAAACTGATTATTTTATTTTAAGGTTAATACTAACAGCTGGTATTGCTCCAGCACATATTCTATATATTTTATAATTAAAATTAGTTAGCGATTAAATTTAGTAGCTTACCAAATTTACCGGAGAATTTAATTTTACCGTGAGTATAAGCTAGTCCAATACAACCAGTTTTTGCATCACCAACAGGTGTATGATTATGATCATCACTTCTTACTTGAACAGATCCTTGTTTATAATTGCCATACTCATCACTATAAGAACCGTGTAAAACTAAAAAACTCTCATTGCCTTCATGTGTGTGTTGTGGAATTTTTGCACCAGGCATTACATGAATGAGTTCTAACTTTTCGTTATTGTCCTTGGGCAGTATAGAAGCAACCTTAACATCTTTAAAAGATTTCCACTTAATATTTTTATTTCTTAAATGGGATCTTAGAGTAACTGGTAACTGACTTAACAAAGGATCATGCTCCTCATCAATTTGAGATAATGATATTTCATTTTTTGTTTGATCTAAAACTTTATCCCATAATTCATTGGACAGTGGTGAGGTCTCAGCCTTATCTAAAAAATATCCACCCACCTCATTCATTGCAGAGTTAAGAGACTTATTCTCAGGGTCAACTTCAGCTAAACACTGTTGAAAAATTAAACTTGCTGGTGAGTTTACGGGTGTGCTAAGAATTTCAAATGTCATTTAGTTAACCATACTTCCACCGTCATTATTTAGATTAACCATTCTGCCGTCTTGTTCCAATTTGCCGCGGATCTTCTCTAATGCTAGACGAATTCTTGATTTTACAGTGCCTAACGGGATTTTAGTGATCTCAGCGATTTCACCATGTGATTTTTCCTCAAAGAAATTCATTTTTAGCAGATCTAGTTGATCTTTTGGTAAATCATCTAAATATTGTGCAACCATTTCAAACTTTTGATCATGTTCAATATTCTCATCTGCTTTAGATTCGACGGGAGGCAAAATGGCAGTTTCAATGTCCTCCAAGACCGCTTTTCTTGTTTTTCTTAAAATATCAATTTTTTTGTTTCGAGCGATAGTATAAATCCAGGTGCTTGGAGAGGCCACAGACGGATCATAATAATCAGCTTTGGTCCAGATAATAGTCATGGTTTCTTGAATGATTTCCTCTGCAATGGCATCATCCGCACCTGACTTCATCAAAAAAGATTTTAGCCTGGGACCAAAATAATCGAAAATTTTCTTAAAACTTCCAATATCTTGTCTTTCAGCAATATTTTGAAGCGCCTCCACAAAGGGATTTTTAACTTTAACCATTAATCTATACATCTATATATTTCCATTTATTATTTTAAAAATCAATCTTAATTGGTATATTCTCTGACATTAAATCAGCATGTTTAAACAAAAATTATCATATTTGACTTTATGCTTATGTTTTTTAATAACTAATTTGTTTGCCAGTCATTCCGTTGACTTTGAGCACGGCAAGTGGTCCTTTAAAAAAATAAACAACAAAACATGTTCAATTTTTCAGGTACCGACTTCAGAAAAAGGAGACTACACAAATAGAGGAGCAGTAATTTTTTATGTATTCAAAGAAGGCGAAGCTGAATATGTAAGAATAGACGCTGGTTATCCATATGACTCGCAAAAATATGTTAAAGTTACGATTGACTCGAATAATTATCAATTTTTTGGAGAGGATGACTCTGCTTGGTCGATGGCAGACGATACTGTTATCATTAAAGCTTTAAAAGCTGGTAAAAAAATGACAGTTGTCGGGTATTCTAAAAGAGGTACAGAGACAACAGATACATACACGTTAATTGGTTTTACTAACGCGTATAATTCTCTTCAACAAGACTGCTAAGAAAATGAAAAATAAAATTGTTTTAGCCTACTCAGGCGGATTGGACACAAGCGTAATACTGAAATGGCTGCAAACTGAATATAATGCAGATGTCATCGCTTATGCAGCGGATCTTGGCCAAGGAGCAGAGTTAACTGAAGCGAAAATCAAAGCAAAAAAACTTGGTGCAAAGACAATATATATTGAAAATTTAAAAGAAGAATTTGTTCGAGATTATGTTTTTCCTATGTTCCGTTGTAATACAATTTATGAGGGTGAGTATCTTCTAGGTACATCAATAGCTCGACCATTAATTGCTAAGAGACAAATTGAAATTGCAAAAAAAGAAAAAGCTAATGCTGTGTCTCATGGAGCAACAGGTAAAGGAAATGACCAAGTACGATTTGAATTTTCATACTATGCTTTAGAACCTAAAATAAAAGTGATTGCCCCTTGGAGAGAGTGGGATTTATCATCAAGAACTAAACTGTTAGAATTTGCTACTAAAAATAAAATCCCTATCATGAAACACAATAAAAAGGAGTCCCCTTATAGCGTTGATGCAAATATTCTTCATCGATCTGCTGAAGGAAAGATACTTGAAGATCCGTGGAAAAGACCGCCTGAAAATGTTTTTGGTATTTCAAAAAGCCCTCAGTCAGCGCCAAACAAAGAGACAGTGATAACTATTCAATTTAAAAATGGTGACCCAATTGCTATAAACGGAAAAGCACTCTCACCTTTTAACCTATTAGAAAAACTTAATAAATTAGGCTCTCTTAATGGAATTGGAAGAGTTGATATCGTTGAAAACAGATATGTAGGAATTAAATCACGTGGTGTCTATGAAACACCAGGCGGTACAATTCTTCTAAAAGCACACCGTGCTATTGAAAGTATTACTCTTGATAGAGAAGAGGTTTTTACAAAAGATGAACTTATGCCTAAATATGCAAGATTAATTTATAATGGATATTGGTTTGCTCCAGAAAGGGTGATGATGCAAAAAGCAATTGACGCCACGCAAAAAAGAGTAAACGGACAAGTAAAGCTTGTTCTTTATAAAGGCAATGTGATTGTCATTGGAAGACAGTCGCCTAATAGCTTATATGACGAAGATCTAGCAACTTTTGAGACTTCTAATTATGATCAACGTGACGCAGAGGGTTTTATAAAACTCAATGCATTAAGGTTAAAAAAAAATAAACTTAAATTCTAGGTCAAAAAATTTCCTTAGCTTTAGACTCATTCATTTTGCCAATTTATCCCTGGGTCAAAAAATAATCTGATATTCCTAGTTCCATTATATCGGCAATTACATTTACAATTTGATCTTTATGTTCTGGTCCTACTAAAATCCTGTACATTACAGGATCTGAAACTAATGTTGGCCTAACCTCCACACGTGTACCTATTTTTTTTGCTACATCATCAGCAACAATTTTTGAGACTTTTTCTTTCTTAAAAGCACCAATTTGAATAAACGCTGATTGATTGGGATCATAAGAAGTCATTGACTCTATTTGACTCCCGAGACTGTCATTGAGAGCAGCAATTAAAACATTTTTACTGGGCTTGGGCTTAGATTTTATTTTGAAACTTGAGTCAAAGATTATGTCAGATGTTTCCTCTACATTTTGTTGCTCTTTAAAATTGAGTGCTGCTATTAAAGAGTCAAGCTGTTCCTCATTTACTTCCTCATCAAAGATAATGATACTTTTAAGTTTTGCTTCAAGTATCTCGTTTAGTTCATCTAATAGGTCTTCATTAATTTTTTCCTCAGGAGCGTTTTTAGGGCGTAAATTATTTGTATTCCAACTAAGTGTAAATGTATCAGAAATATTTGTGATATCGTTACTCGCTTCAACTATTAAATCTAATGATCCCATAGCAAATGGCGGACTAGCAACAAAAGTATATTGTGAAGGAAGGAATACGAGCCATGATGGTAAGGCATCCCCATTAGCCATCTTTACGCTGTATCTAGTTTTGCCACTACCCTCTAAGTAAAATGTTTTCTCATCAAATTGAAATATAAAATCCACGAAATCATAATTTGATAAATTCACATTCTCTTCGACTATTTTTGCTGATTGAACAAGGACAGGGTTTTGCTCATTCAATGGTATAGTTACAAACGAATTATATTTTTTTGTCCAACGATTTAAATTTTCTTTAAGAGCCAATGCTAATTCATTATCGCTGATTTGAGATAAATTTTCTGGAGTAAAGTTCATTCCCACAGATGAATACAGCGTTCCCAGGCTATATTGTAATTCAGCATATGCAATGTCATTTCTCAATTGCGAAACAAGTAGGCTTGCTTCTTCTCTGATCATTTCTAATTCTCCAAAACGAGATATTTTTTGAGCATTTGAAATTAAATCATTAATTCTCTTAGCAACATTAAGGTAGTGTTTAGCGTTACTATACTCTCTTAAACTTTGTGCATAGTTGATATTAGCAATATGGACTTGAGATAAAACAGCCATTGAAACAGCTAATCTTTGCTCTTCGATGAGTTTTTCATTAATTTGATTAATGTCATTGATGTTACTTGCTTGAAAAATATTCAATAAATTGGCGCCAAAAACAGCACCGTACTCCACATTATCTTTGTTTAACAAATACTTATTAGAGTCATAAGTCCATGTGGCATTAAATTGAAGTGATGGAAACAATGAGAGCATGGAAGCTTTTGCCTCTTGAGCTGTAACTTTTTCTTGGTATCTAACCTCTAAAAGTTCTGGTCTTGAAAATAATGCTGCCTCTTCTTGTTCTTCTAGAGACATATTTAACTCCGTTAGAGGCTGTTCTGTTTTGATTAAAGTATATTCTTGATTTGGTAATAGTCCCATTAATTTAGATAACTGTGCGCGTGAGTCCATTAAAGCTCGACGCTGTGTATTTAAAATTTGTAAAACATCCAGTAATTCTTTTTGGTACAATAAAGCATCCATAGGCGAACTAATTAAAAGCTCTTCAATGTATTCATAATCATCTAAAGCTGCATTAACCCTATCCATTAAAGGATTTATTTGACTTAATAGCTCGTCAGCAGAAAGTGTCTTCCAATAGGCATAAATAACTTCTTTTGTTAAATTATGAATAGCCTTACGTTCTAACTCTTTTGAAATTAAATATTTGTTAGCTTGCTGACCTGCTCTGACATAAGACAAACCAAAGTCTAATGCATTCCAAGTGAAACCTATGTCATATGAATTTGAGGGTGTTTGTTGTGAAAGAGTGTATGTAGGGCTATCGGCAATAGCCTCTGCAGCCGTATTTTCTGTGCCAGTAATATCATTTCCAGCGCTGTCTTTTTCAGCAGTCATATTAACACTCGTTGAAGCAGGATGTTTTTCTAAAACTTTATAACCTGCATTGACTGATAGTTTCGGCAACATATCAAACTTGACCACATCTATTTGGCCCTGACTTAATGCGGAGTCCATTAGATTCAATCGTAAATCACGGTTATTTTTGATTGCGATCGCAATAGCCTGGTAAAGATCAATTTCTAAAGGGGCACCTTCAGATGTTTGTTTGAGATACTCTAAATCTTTTTGTGATGAAAGCTGGACTTCTTCTTTTACAATTGGCATGGGTGTCTTTGAACACCCCCAAATGAAAATTGTAGCAATAAATACAACAAAAACCTTATAATTAGCCATTCTTTCCCCGTCAAAAATAACAGCATAAAATCTCATAATTGTGGATAAAAAACAACTAAGAAATTCTTATATATTTTTACAAATTCAATGAAAATCCATTGAATTTATTGTATATTTCTGGGCTGGAGAGATAAGAGGAGAGTAAATAAGTGGCTGATAAACAGAAAACTTATCCACATTTTAGCATTCAAATGCTGGAACCGAGAATCATGTTCGATGGTGCTGCTGTTTATGCTGCTAGTGAGTCCATTGAAGCTGTCGAAGACCAAATTCAAAACAACTCTCTCAATGAAACTGACCTTTCAACAAATTTAAAAGCGATTACACACAATAATAATGACTCGAGAAAAGAAATTGTTTTCATAGACAAGGGCGTTGATGATTATCAAACAATCATTAACTCTATCGATGACACAAAATCTATCTATTTAATTGACTCCAACGAAAACGGTTTTGCAAAAATGCAGAGTATTTTGCAAGATCAAAGTGACATCGATGCAGTACATATAATAGGACACGCAAGTACTGGTCAGGTAGTACTTGGAAATTCTATATTAAATTCGGAAACGATTAATTCTTTTAGCACTACACTTCAATCAATTGGTAACTCGTTAACTCAAGACGGTGACTTATTATTCTATGGTTGTAACTTGGCTCAAGGTGATCAGGGAAAGTTACTTATTCAACAAATTGGAAATATCACTCAAGCAGATATCGCGGCCTCTGATGATATTACAGGTAAGGGTGGTGATTGGAACTTAGAAAAAAAATACGGTATCGTTGAAACTAATGGAATTAGTGTTGTTGATTACAAACACTCTCTTCTTCAAAATGGAATTTCATCATTAGATGGTTTTGTAGAAAATACGGGAACTAATTTAAGAGCGGGTAATAATGATGCTGGAACTGCTGCCTCTGCCTCTAATCACACTGATGGCAACAAACCCTTTGTTATTACCTTAGAGAGAGAAAATATAAACTCAGGCTCATTTACTTTTTACAAGACCACAAGTACATCTAATGGATTTGAGGAAAATAATAGTGGTGTCCAAACGTCAGGCCCTGACATAACATCAGGCACTACTACTGTTGATGCCTCATCAATCAATATGAATTCATATTATGTTTATGCTACAGAAAACTCAGGAAGAAATGATGTGAGGAAAGTAGTTTTTGATAATGAAATACTAGGTGTTTGGTTCAATATGAATAATATCATTGCATATTCGGGAGTTGATAAAAGTGGAGCGACTTATCACACAATAAGCCAACACGGTAATGGCGGCCAAAATGCTTGGAGCACAGAGAAATTAAAGTGGACTTGGAGCACAAGTGTTACAGATTCTAGCAAACCTTCAGGCCATAAAAGTGACTGGTTTGGTGTCGATACTGACTCAAATACACTTTATGTGGGATTTAATAATGGTGCACAGCATGGTGACATCATAAGAGTATTTACTAGAACAGGAAATCAAGCACCTGATGCAGTAAATGATACTGACAGCGTTAATGAGGACGCTACGGTTACCAAAACAGGATCTCAGAATGATGTGCTTAACGATGACAGTGACCCTGATGGAGATACAATTACTGTAACAAAAATTAACCATAACAGTGGCACTGACTCAAATGTTTCCGCAGGAAGTACATATAATAGTAGTGGCACATCAGTCACTGGAACATATGGAACTTTAACTATTGGAGCTGACGGTTCTTATACTTACGTCGCTGATCAAGATGCAGCAGATGACCTGGACGCGGGTGATCAAGTAACAGATGTTTTCGTTTATACTATTTCAGATGGTGCACTCACAGACACTGCCAACTTAACTATTACAGTTACAGGTATTAATGATGCCCCTGTTGCTGTTAATGATACAGATACAGTTGCGGAAGATGCTACAGTTATAAAGACAGCTTCGCAAGACGATGTAATGAACGATGACTCTGATCCAGATGATAGCGCGAGCCTAAGTGTATCAAATATAGCGCATACAAATGGTAACTCTGGATCTGTTTCTTCAAGCTCGACTTATGAAAGTAGCGGTACACAAATAGTTGGTACCTACGGTACTTTGACAATTGGTGCAGATGGCTCTTATAAATACATAGCTGATCAAACAGCAGCTGATGCTTTAGACGTTGGAGACAGCATAGATGATGTCTTTACTTACACATTGTCGGATGGTACAGACACTGACACTGCAACATTAACAATTACAGTAACTGGTGTGAACGATACACCGAGTGCCCAGAATGATGTGGGTGTGATTGATGAGGGTGAAACATTGACAGTTACAAATGGGGCAAATGCCAACGAAACCAATGACTCTGGTAGCACATTTAATGCAACAGGAGAACATTCAGGTGACATAATTAATACCAGTTCAAGCTCTCATGTTGACAGTGACCCTGACGCATCTCCTACATTAAGAATTTCAGCAATTCAACCTAGTGGTGGTTCATCTTCATCTGTTACTAATAATACCTCCTATGACAGCAATGGCACTTCAGTAACAGGAACTTATGGTACTCTTACCATTGGATCAGACGGTTCATATAAATATGTTGCTAGGGACAGCATATCAGGATTTAGTGCCAGTAGCTCTAACCTAACTGACACCTTTACTTATACTCTATCAGATGAACACGACGCAACAGATACCGCAACTCTGACGATTACACTTATTGGTAAAGATAATGAGAACCCAAGTGCAACCGATAACACCAATGCAGTAGATGAAGATGACTCAGTGACTGTTACTGATGGAACGACTGGCGTCACAGGAGATGTTCTTATAAATGATACTGATCCTGAAGGAGATACTCTTAGTGTTTCAAAAATAAAAAAGAACGGAGGAGATTTCTCTAACGTTACATCAAGCAGTACACATTTAAGTAATTTTACAACAGTTACCGGAACTTACGGTACTTTAAAAATTGGTGCTGACGGATCTTATATATATACAGCAGACCAAAGTTTGGCCGACGACTTGGATGCAGGCGATACAGTTACAGATGTTTTTGTCTATGAAGTCTCCGACGGTAATACCGGATCAGATACTGCAAATATAACAATTACTGTCACAGGTATAAACGACCCGGTTGTTGCTACCGATGACACTGATGCCGTTAACGAGGACGCTTCAGTGACAAAAACTGGAGCACAAGATGATGTATTAAATGACGATACAGATGCGGATGACTCAGCATCTATAAGTGTGTCGAAAATCAAACATAGCACTGATAGCGGATACACTTCTGTTACATCAAGCAGTACACATTTAAGTAATTTCACAACAGTTACCGGAACTTACGGTACTTTAAAAATTGGTGCTGACGGTTCTTATATATACACAGCTGATCAAACAGCAGCTGATGCTTTAGACGCAGGTGATACAGAAACCGATGAGTTTACATATGAAGCCACTGACGGCTCACTTACAGCTACCGCAACTTTAACAATAACTGTAACGGGAGTGAACGATGCTCCTGTTGCACAAAATGATACAGGGACCATTAATGAAGATGGAACTTTGACTGTTATCAATAGCAGTAATGATAATACTGTAACACCCGCATCTCTTGATACTGGTTCTCCATATGCAACTACAGATACAACTCGTTCTGTAGCATTTAATCATGATGGGACTAAAATGTTTGTTCTTCATCATAGCAATTCACCAGATATCTCTGTACATACTTTAACAACTGCTTTTGATATAAATACTGCTACTCAAAGTAGTACAACAGACATTTCTTCTCACGCAGGTAATCCACGTGGTATAAGATTTAATAATGATGGTACGAAGCTGTATATAAGCAATGGCTCAGGAGCTAATAAAAAGATTCATGAATTTGCTTTATCTACAGCCTATGATGTTTCCTCATTACCAACACCTACTTCAACTGTCATAAGCGGTCAAGACGGCAACCCTAGAGGTTTTACTTTTAATACTGATGGAACTAAAATGTTTTTACTGGGAGATATTAACGCTACTGTTTATGAATATTCTCTATCAACCGCTTTTGATTCCTCAACAATTTCATACACAAGTAGAAGTTTAGATTTTAGTGCAAAAGAAGAAACACCAAGGGGAATTTCATTTAACGCAACAGGCACAAAATTGTTTATCACAGGTCAGCAAAATGATGATATTTTAGAATACGATCTTAGTACCGGTTTTAACTTATCTACAGCAACATTTAATGGTGCATTTGATGTGAGTAGCTATGCAGATAACCCAACTGATATTATATTTAATAATGATGGATCCAAAGCATTTTTAGCTCGAGCATCAAGTAACGGAATCCAATCTTTTTCACTTTCAAGTCCATATAGTTTTGTAGACATCACCGGCGAATATACCGGCGATGTAATAGATACAACCTCAAGTTCAAACAAGGACTCTGATGCTGACGCTAGTGCTTCTTTGAGAGTTTCAGCAATTCAACATAGCTCAGCAGGCTCTTCCACAGCTGTAAGCAATAATACTACTTACGGTGCTTCTGGAACTACCGCGGGCACAACTGTTAGCGGAACTTATGGTCAACTAACCATTGGTTCAGACGGCTCATATAAATACGTTGCTAACGACTCCGATGCGGACGCTCTTGATGCAGGCGATATAGTCACAGACGTATTTACTTACACATTGACTGACGGGACTGCAACAGACACCGCAACAATTACTATCACAGTTATTGGTATAAACGATACTCCTACCGCACAAGACGATGAAGGTGCAATAACAGAAGATCTCACTTTGACTGTCACAAACGGATCAAATTCCAACATTTCTGGTTCTCTTGACACAACAGGAGAAAATTCAGGTGATGTTTTAGACACCTCCTCAAGCTCTCATAAAGATACTGATTTAGATACATCAGCCTCTTTAAGCGTAAAGCTCATTAGAAAAAATCTTGGCACAGACTCTTCTGTTCAACCGGGAAGTTCTTATAACAGTAGCGGTACCTCCGTAACAGGAACTTATGGTACTCTTACAATTGGTGCAGACGGATCGTATAGTTATGCTGCTGATCAGGCAGCTGCAGATGCCATTGCAGCTGGAGAGAGTCAAAATGATGTGTTTGTTTACACCATAACGGATGGCACGCAAGATAATACAGCAAATATTACTATTAAAGTATTAGGGGCAAACGATAACCCATCAGCACAAAATGATGTCGGCGTCGTCAATGAAGGATCTACACTAACTGTTCAAAATAGTGCAAATGCAAATGTTGACGGCAGTTTTGATGCAAACGGCGAACACTCAGGTGATGTCATCCATACAACTTCAAGTTCACATAAAGATAGTGATCTTGATACAAACGACACTCTTAGAATCACTCAAATTAAAAAAAGTGGTGGCGATAATTCTAATGTTTCTTCAGGGAGCTCCTATAACAGTAGTGGTACATCTGTAACGGGCTCTTATGGTACTTTGACAATTGGCGCAGATGGTTCTTACACATATGTAGCAAGTTCTAATATTTCAGGATTAAGCGATGGTGCTACAGTGTCTGATACTTTTACATACACTTTATCCGATGGAACAGCAACAACCACGGCAGATCTCGTACTGACTGTCATTGGAGGTGCAGCAGGCAATGAAAGCCCAGTAGCTGTTAACGATACAGATAGTGTGAATGAAAATGCATCTGTAACTAAAACTGGTGCTCAAAATGATGTTTTAAATGATGATAGTGATCCAGATGGAGATACTATTAGAGTTGATCAAATTCAACATAGCAGTGCAGCCTCAGGTACATCAGTGAGTAATAACACTACTTACGGTGCAAGTGGAACCACCACGGGCACAACTGTTACTGGAACTTATGGTCAACTAACCATTGGTTCAGACGGCTCATATGTATACTCAGCAAATCAAACAGCTGCTGAAGCACTTGCTGCAGGGGTTCAAGAGGATGATGTTTTTACCTATAGAATTACTGATGGTTCTGCAACCGCAACAGCAACACTAACAATTACAGTTACAGGCGTGAATGACGCCCCTGTAGCTGTTGATGACACCGATAGTGTAAACGAAAATGAAACTGTTACTAAAACAGGTTCTCAAAATGATGTTTTAAATGACGATACAGACACTGATACAGGCGCTTCTCTTTCAGTATCAAATATATCACATACAAATGGTAATTCTGGATCAGTCTCTTCAAGTTCAACTTATAATAGTAGTGGTACACAAATAGTTGGTACCTACGGTACTTTGACAATTGGTGCAGATGGCTCTTATACATACACAGCTGATCAAACAGCAGCTGATGCCTTAGACGTTGGAGATAGTGATGATGATGTATTTACTTACACATTGACGGATGGCACAGCGACTGACACGGCAACACTAACAATTACAGTTTCAGGAAAGAACGATACACCTGCGGGTGTAGACGACACCGATAGTGTAAATGAAGATGCTACTGTTACTAAAACAGGACCTGAGGACGACGTATTAAATGATGATACAGATGCTGATACATCTGCTTCGCTAACAGTTACGAATATATCGCATACGAATGGTAACTCTGGAACTGTTTCTTCAGGTTCGACTTATAGCAGTAGTGGCACACAAATAGTTGGTACATATGGTACCTTAACAATCGGAGCCAATGGATCTTATACTTATACAGCTGATCAAACCGCGGCTGATGATTTGGATGCTAATGATCCTGCAACTGATGTTTTTACTTATACGCTAACCGATGAAAATTCAGCAACTGCAACAGCAACGCTGACAATCACTATTACTGGTGTGAATGACGCTCCAGTAGCTGTTAATGATACAGATAGTGTTAATGAAGATGCAACTGTCTCTAAAACTGCAGTGCAAGATGATGTTTTAAATGATGATACAGATGCAGATGACTCAGCATCTCTTACAGTCTCAGCAATTAGAACTGGAGCTGAAGACGGTACAGGAAATAGCGGCACTGTTGGATCTGCTTTAACTGGTACTTATGGAACGCTGACTCTTAATTCAAATGGATCTTATACTTATGTCGCTGATCAAAGTGCAGCTGATGATTTAGACGCAGGTGATACTGCAAACGACGTCTTCACTTATACAGTTTCTGATGGAACAGCAACTGATACAGCAACATTGACAATCACTGTAACAGGTGTCAATGACACCCCTGTAGCTGTTGATGACACCGATAGTGTTGATGAGGACTCGAGTGTCACTAAGTTAGCTATTCAAGATGATGTTTTAAATGATGATACAGACGCTGACGACTCCGCTGATTTAACTGTTACAAAAATTCAACCTGGCTCTGGATCAGAGTCAAATGTTTCTTCTAGTACCACACATCTTAATGGCACATCTGTGACTGGCACTTATGGTACGTTGGTGATTGGATCTAATGGAGCATATAAATATACAGCAGATCAAACAGCAACTGATGCCTTAGATGCTGGTGATACAGAAACTGATGTCTTCACCTATACAGTTTCTGATGGAACAGCAACTGATACAGCAACATTGACAATTACAGTAACTGGTATTAACGACGATCCAGTCGGTGTAAATGATACGGACTCTGTGCTTGAGGACAAAACTATTACAAAAACTGCAGCTCAGGATGATTTATTAAATGATGATACTGACGCTGATGATTCATCTTCTCTGACAGTAACTAATATATCTCACTCTAATGGCAATTCAGGCACGGTTGCCTCAAGCTCAACTTATCAAAGTAATGGTACTCAAATAGTTGGTACTTATGGAACATTAACTGTTGGTGCAGATGGATCTTACACTTACACTGCTGATCAAGCTGCAGCTGATGATATAGCCGATGGTTCTACTGAGACAGATGTCTTTACTTATACTGTATCCGATGGAACAGCATCTGATACTGCAACAATTACCATTACAGTTACTGGTCAAGACAATGAAGTTGTTGGAAATAATGATGCCGGAAGTGTTACAGACGGTAATACTTTGAGTGTTGGAAATAAAGCCTCAGGTTTATTATCAAATGATACAAATGCAGGAACTGATGCAGACGAGACTGCAGATGCTGAAGTCTCTGCTGTAAGAACTGGAACGGAGGCTGGTACTGGTACTAGTGGCACTGTGGGATCCTCTTTAAAAGGTACTTATGGAACACTAACACTCAACTCAGACGGTACTTATTCATATGTTGCAGACCAGGATGGAGCAGATATCCTCACTCCTGACACAACCGCCATAGATTACTTTACTTATACTATCTCAAACGGATCTAGTACTGATACAGCACAATTAGCTGTGACAGTTACCGGTATCAATGACGCTCCTACTTCTTCAACAGCTCCTACTTTTAGAGGTGCTGAAAATAATAGAATTGTCATTCAATCAAAACTTTTCTTCGATGACCCAGATCCAAGCACCAGCACTTACGGGCAACTAAAATATAGTTACGGCGGTTTACCATCAGGACTGACAGTTAACGATGCAGGAAGAATTAGAGGCCGCCTACCTGAAGGTACTTATACTTTTACAGTAACTGCAACAGACGGAGGTAACCTATCTACACAACAAACATTTACAATAATCATCGGAAAGCCTGGAAAGCCTGGTGAATCACCAATTCCACCACTGATTGTGAAGCAAAAAACATTAGAAGCTGCAATTGCTGATAAAACAGTAACGTTTGAAACACCTAAAGTTAATGACCAAATAGCTGATCTTGCGGTGAGAGGAAATTTAGGCTCCCTAGTCAAGGAATACACATTCAATGGTGGTATGAAGGTAATCGATGTTGCTGTTGAAGATTTAAATATTGATCAAAGTGGAAGGCCTGGAATAAATGAAAATACTTTATTAGGATTTGCTATTGGAGATGATTATAGGCTTAATGTGAAACAATACACAGGAACCTTAGAGGATGGCTCCTCTCTCCCAAGCTGGATACGTGTTGATCCATCAACAGGTCAGACGATCGTTCAGTTTCCTCAAAATATTTACTCAATCGATGTCAAGGTGATAGCAATCGATAATGATAATAGCACAAGAGAGATTAATGTTACTCTGGATAGAAACTCTGTTAGTCAGGACAAAGCCTTAAAACGCGACCTCGAACCTTTCATAGACCGAAGTGCAGCTTTAAAAACCGAAGTTACTGTTGATGAAAAAGGACAAATGTTACTTGACACACAAAATGATTTAGAAGATGGGTCGATTATAAATAATAATCTTAACCCGAATGAATCAAGCAATAATGAAAACCAGACACCAAACACAGACGATCAGTCAAGTCTTATTGATATACCAACTATTCCAGGAGAAATTGATGAGGCCACTTCTCAAGATTCTATTGTTTTAAATACACAAAATCTTGAAACAGATGAAAAACTTATTAAATTTGCAACACTTCAAGAGCAATTAGATTTACATTATGAAGGTCATGAAAATTATGGAGATAAACTTGTTAAAGTTTCTGGTTAAAATAATCATTTTATCTCTCCTATTTACTGTTTCCTCTAAAGCAGAAGTTAGGGAATCAAGAGCTTTAGTGGTTGCATCACAAGAAGCTGTTCTTTCCAGTGAATTGGCCGCTCGTATTACTAGTATTTCTGTAAAAGAAATGGAAAGATTTAAAAAAGGAGATTTACTTATTCAATTCGATTGTAGTTTATATGAAGCACAAAAAGATGTAGTTAGAGCCAATGAAAATAGTGCATTGATCAAACTAAAAAGTGATGAACAAATGTTACAGATGAGATCAATTGGAAAATATGAACTTGAACTCTCTATATCAGAGTATGAGAAGGCAAAATCAGAATTACGTATTGCTGAACTAAATGTAGAGAGATGTGAAATTAGAGCGCCTTTTGATGGTGCGGTTGAGGAAGTTGTGGTAAACGCATTTGAGTCGATACAGCCTCAAGTTGAATTAATGAAGATTATAAAAACTGATGTCCTTGAATTAGAAATGGTAGTATCTAGTGAATGGGTTTCTTGGCTAACAATAGGCCATCCAATCACTGTTTATATTGATGAAATACAAGAAGAATTCAATGCCTCTATAAGTGGAATTGGTGCAAATGTTGACGCTGTAAGCCAAACAATTCAACTAAAAGGTACTATTACAAACGCTAGCTCTGCCCTTCTGCCTGGAATGAGTGGGCGAGTTGTATTTTGAGTCAAGACCAATTAAATCGTTTAGCAAGGATTTTCACGTTTGAAAAAAAATTACGTGAAGCAAAGTCTTTTGTAGAAATCAGATATACAGTTACAAACGAACTAAGAAACATAACCCCTTTTGTCTTTGCTTTTTTTGGAGAATGGGCAAACTCAAATAAATTTAAGATTGATGCTATTTCTGACATAGCAGTTGTAGAACAAACTTCTTCGACAACTATATTAGCTCAGAAAATAATAAGAGAAAAATTAAAAGAGGGATCTCCTGATACACATCCATTTACAATCGAAAAAGACTCATTAATCCCTGCTAAAGGTGAAAATCCAATTCCAGATAAACTTTTATGGGTTCCTTGTTTTTCAAATCAAAAAGGCCCTCAAGCAGCATTGCTTCTTGCAAGAGATGAAAATTGGGAAGAGCAAGATATCGAGTACATTAGACACCTGAGCTCATCTATTGGACACGCGATGGGATCGCTCAAAGAAAATAATTTTTTTGAAAGCACAATTAAAGTTTTTAAAAATACATGGTTTCAATTTTTAATTATAGCGGGACTTATTGCTAGTATGTTCATTCCAATTTCTCTTTCAACTGTTGGCAAATCAGAAATTGTCCCAAAAGATCCCTATGTTATAAATGCTCCTATTGAAGGCGTCATAAAAGAAGTTTTTATTCAAAATAATGATGAAGTTGATATTGGAACTACATTAATATCTTTTGAAAAAACAGGTTTACAAAACGATTATGATTTAGCCTTCCAAGAATTAAAAGTAATTGAAACAGAATTACTTCAGGCAAAACAGTCTTCTTTTCAAAGTAAAGAGGACAAAGCGATGGTCAGTCAACTTCAGAGTAAAATTAAACTTGTAGAACAAACCTTAAGTTATCAGAAGTATCTATTAGATGAATCTACGATCAATTCTCCCGCTGATGGAATTGCAGTTATCAAGGATAAATCACTTCTTATAGGCAAGCCTTTTAAGGTAGGAGAGACAATAATGGTTATTGCTGACCCATCGAATGTTGTTGTCGAGATAATGATGCCAGTAAAAGATGCTATAACAGTCAAAAAAGACGCAGAAATAAATGTTTTTTTAGACTCTGATCCACTAAATGTTGTTCCTGCAAAGGTTTCAAAATTTTCTTATGAGCCTGAACTTACCAGTGAGAACACTCTAGCTTACCGAGTAACAGCGGAAATTCTTACGGCCAAAAACTCTCCAAGAATTGGACTCAGAGGAACTGCAAAAATTTTCGGTGAAGAGGTGAAACTATTTTTTTACTTATTTAGAAAACCAATTATTTTTGTTCGACAAACACTTGGTATCTAAATGATTACTCCATCAATAAGACAAGACCTTCAACTTTTACCAGGAACTCCTATGGAGGATGGTTCTCCATCATGGCTGATTTATGATAATTTAAGAAATAAATATTTTACATTAGGTTTAAATGCTTTTCGAATACTGAGACATTGGATTGCAGGAGTAGACTCAAAACAGTTTATTGAAAAAGTAGAAGCTAAGGGGGTTTCTATCGAGGAGGAGGAGTTAGATGATTTTATAAATTTTTTAAAGGTTAATAGTTTAATAACTCACTCAAGTTCAGAAGATGTTAAACTATTACTAGCTCAACATCAGGCTAAAAAAAAGCATTGGTTTTTAAATTTAATTCATAATTATCTTTTTTTTAAAATACCTTTGATTAAGCCAGATCCTTTTTTAGACAGAACAATAAATATAGCTAAGCTTTTTGGAAAAAAACTTTTTAGATCAATAATTTATTTTTTTGGTATTATTGGAATTTATTTTGTTATTCAAAGCTGGGATGAATTTTTATCTACTTTTTTGTATTTCTTCAATTTTAATGGATTAATTTTTTACGCAATTGCATTAGTAGGTGTAAAAGCAATTCATGAATTAGGCCATGCTTACACAGCTAAGAATTTTGGATGTAATGTCAATTCAATGGGAATTGCGTTTTTAGTTTTTTTTCCTTTTTTATACACTGATAATACAAACGCTTGGAGGCTTAGAGATCATAAAAAAAGACTGACAATAAATTTTGCTGGAATTTCAACAGAGCTACATTTAGCCTTGCTGGCTACTTTTGTATGGGGAGTAGCTGATCCAGGAATTTTGAAAAGTGCCGCTTTTTTCGTTGCTACGACAGGATGGATTTCATCACTTCTTATAAATATTAGCCCATTTATGAGGTTTGATGGATATTACGTATTTGCTGATTTTATAAAAATAGACAACCTTCAGCCCAGAGCATTTGCTATTGCAAAATGGAAATTGCGAAATTGGTTGTTTGGATTGAGCCTTAGCCCTCCTGAGCATATGAGCCAACAACGCCAAAATTTAATTACTATTTATGCCTGGTCGACTTGGATTTACAGGTTCTTCCTATTTATAGGAATAGCTTTACTGGTTTATTTTTTTGCATTCAAAATTTTAGGAATATTTCTTTTTGTAGTAGAAATTATTTGGTTTATAGCACTGCCTATTTTAAAAGAGTTAAGAGAATGGTGGAAACTACGCTCTAGTTTCTTTTTAAATATTCGTATAATTAGAACAATTTTAATTTTAGGAGCCTTATCATTTATTTTATTCTACCCTTGGAAAAATACTCAGTCCATTCCTGCAATTTATCAATCAGAAGAATATATTACAATTTACCCATCAATAAATTCACAAGTTTCAGATATATACATTAAAGAAAATCAATCTGTACAATTAGGAGCAGACTTAATAAAACTAAATTCGCCATTACTTAATTCAGATATACAAAAACTTCTTGAAGAAAAAAAATTAATTTCAATTCAAATAAACAATGCATTAGAGGGCGATCAAAATAAATCAGATTTAATGATAATGAAAAGTGAAGAAAAAAAAATCATAACTAATATTAATAATTTAGAAAAAATTAAATCATCGTTAAATATCACTGCACCATTTAAAGGAGAGATTGTAAGTTTAATTGAATTAAAAAAAAATCAATGGCTAAATAAAGATGATCCAATTATGTCAATTGTAAATAAAGAGTCATTTCAAGTCATAGCTTTTTTATCTGAAAATGATATTTCAAAGGTTAAAGAGTTTAAAAATAGTTTTTTTGTTCCTAATTCAATTGAAATGCCAAGGGTTGCTTTAGAAGTAGTGTCCATAAGTAAATCACCAGTAAACGATTTTAGTCTCTATCCTTCGGTTACATCTATTTTTAACGGCCCTATAGCTGCAAGAGAAAAACCTGGTGGAGGAATACAATCTGAGAAGTCCTATTATAAAGTAACCCTTAAATTGTCGGAAAATATAATCTTTTCCGATAAGAAAGTTTTAGGTCTTGCAAATGTAGGTATTCAGCCACAGTCCTATTTTGATAAAATATTAAATCTAATATCTGCGACCCTTATAAGAGAAATAAGTTTTTAAGTCTAAGAATTATGATGTTTTCATTTAATAATTTTAATAGGATGAGCTATGGCTAAATTTTTGAGTGTCGTGCGTTTCAAAGTTAAACCTGGTAATGAACAATCCTTTATTGACTCAATGAAGAAGTTTTCAAATCCTGATGGAGTTATTACCCGTAAAGTTATAAAGACAGGTGAGAGATCCTATTGTAGCGTTGTTGAGTGGGTTGATGAAAATAGTCTTGCCAATGCTCGCCAACAAATGATCGCATATCTTGACACTATAAGACATATTTTAGAGGAGCTCAGTTCAGAATTGGGAGTAACTGATCCAGTCTCCGGTCCAGTAATAGTTGATGAGCAAGGAAATGTCGTAACACCTGGTTCAAGTATTTCAGGAAAAATAAAAACTTAATTTTTAATTTGATCTTGGGTCCTCAAGACCAGCATGACGATAAGCTGATGTTACAGTATTTCTTAATAGACATGCAATAGTCATCGGCCCAACACCACCTGGTACAGGAGTAATCTTTGAGGCTTTTGTGGAGGCACTTTCAAAGTCTACGTCACCCACTATCTTACTTCCTTCACTTCCGTCCTCTTTTGTAATAGCTATTCTGTTTATGCCAACATCAATAACAACCGCACCATCCTTTAACCATTTTGAGTCAATCATTTCAGCCCTTCCAATGGCTGCTACGATAATATCTGCTTGTGAACAAACTTTTTCAATTTCTTTGGTTTTGGAATGCACTACCGTAACAGTACATGACTCTTCGATTAAAAGTTGTGACATAGGTTTGCCCACTATATTTGACCTACCAATTACAACAGCACTCTTACCTTTTAAATCCTCTACATGGTCTTTCAAAAGTAAAAGGGAACCCAGAGGTGTGCATGGAATAAAAGCTTTTTTCAACATTTCACCCCCGATGGAAAGTCTTCCTGCATTTATAGCATGAAAACCATCAACATCCTTTTCTACAACAATAGCATCAATCACTTTTCTCTCGTCAATCTGCTTGGGTAAAGGCAATTGTACTAAAATACCATGAACGGATTTATCATTGTTGAGCTCATCAATTAATTTCAATAATGTCTCTTGATCTGTACTTGCATCTAATTTGAAATCTTTAGTTTTAATATTACATTCTGCAGCCATTTTTGTTTTTTGACCTACATAAACTTTACTAGCCGGATTTTCCCCCACTAGCACCACTGCTAGACATGGATCTACTTGTTTTTGAGAGATTAATTTGTCAGAGTCCTCTTTTACCTCAGCTCTAATTTTTGCTGCAAAAGCTTTTCCATCAATTATATCTGCCATTTTTTTATTCTCCTTATCATTATCCTCTTGGCCAATACTCAATCAGTAAATCTTTAAATAAGTAAATTATTAGTATTAAAAGCACTGGTGAAATATCTAAGCCGCCTAAATTTGGTAAATATCTTCTTATATAATTTAAGGGAGGGTCAGTTAGTTTTTTAAAACTTTCAAAAACTCGCCACAAAAAAATATTTTGACTATTTAATATATTAAAGTGAAACAACCAAGATACGACTACATAAAAAAATACTATAATCGTGTAAAAGTCTAGAAGTCTTACCAGGAACAGTAATAATGAATTCACTGTGATAAATTATAAAAAATTATTATTCGCGTCTATTAAATAAGAAATTTCTGCAACGCTCTGATTGGGGATTTGTGAAAACTGTGTCAGGATGTCCTTCCTCTTCTACCAGACCATCATGAAGAAAAATTACATTATTTGAAACTTTTCGAGCAAACTCCATCTCATGAGTTACAACTAACATTGTTTTACCCTGTTCGGCTAAATTGCGTATAACAGACAAGACCTCATCTACTAATTCTGGATCAAGAGATGATGTCGGTTCATCAAATAATAATATTTCTGGAGAAATGGCGAGCGCTCGAGCTATTGCTGCCCTTTGTTGCTGTCCTCCTGATAGAAGAGAAGGATATTCTTGAGCTTTGTCAGCGATCCCAACTTTTTTTAATAGGATCATTGCCTCTTCTTCTGCAAGACCTTTATCTATTCCTAAAACATTTACCGGGGCTTCCGTAACGTTATCTAAGACATTCATATGAGACCAAAGATTGAAACTTTGAAAAACCATACCCAATTTTTTTCTAATTGAAGTGATTTTCAACTGTAAATTCTTATTAGGTTTTTTAAAACTTTCATCGCTACAGTCGATAATTTCACCACAAACATTTACGGTTCCGCTATCAGGTGTTTCAAGGAAATTTACACAGCGAAGCATAGTACTTTTTCCTGAACCAGAACTTCCAATAATACTTACAACATCTCCTTTATTAGCTACAAGATTAATGCCTTTTAAAACTTTATTTTCACCAAATTTTTTTTCTAACTGATTTAACTCAAGTATTTTCATTATTCAGTAATATTTCATTTTTTCGATTTCAAAGATATTGCTAAAAAAAGTAAATCTTCTAGTTAATATGTTAAATATAATTAAATTTATAATAATCTAAGTTATTAGTTCTAAAAACCTAATCATTTCAATGTTTTTAGAAAATAATTTAGATTTTATGAATATTTAGATTGTGTTAGGATAAATAAATGGATGAAAATAATATTGAGATGGATGAAAATAACACTGAGTTATCAGGTGATGAAATACAATCTAATCCAATAGATAATGATACTAAAGCTGTAAACATAGGTTCCGGTGTCAGAGTTGACGGACGAATTGAAGGAGCAGAAACCTCAGATATTTCTGGAACTCTTACAGGAACTCTAAAATCTTCAAATATTAATATTAACAGTAAGGGTACTTTTAGTGGAGACATGTCAGGTCAAGAAATAACCATTTCTGGAAGTGTTGATGGTGAGATTAATTCAGAGGATTATTTGATCGTTAATAACTCTGCAAACATTAAAGGAGTAATTGAATACGCTTCATTACAAGTAAGCTATGGTGCAAGAATCCAAGGCACACTAAGACATAGGGGCACTGTCCAATCCTATTCATCAGTTTCTACTGATGAAGTTAAAGAAGATGAGATTAATGAAAATCAAGAGGTTGATCAATAATGGCATTATTTGGATCTAGTGAAAAAAAACCTGAAGTAAAAACTGAATTTATGTTCGACACTGATAGTACTATCAATCAATCAACTTTAGCGAAAGATATAAAAATAAATGGCTCTCTCGAGTCAACAGACTACATAGATTTTTCTGGACATTTAACTGGAACTATAAAGTCATCAACCATTAATTTAAAACCAGGATCCTATGTTAAGGGAACTGTTACTGCTGATACTATTACAGTCGAGGGTGAAGTTGACGGAGACATCCAAGCTAAAGATATTTATATTAAGTCAACAGCAAAAATTAAGGGAAATATTCGCTATCAAAATATTGATATTCAAAACGGTAGTATAATCAACGCTGATTTGTTCTATTCATCATAATTAACCAAATATTCTTAGCGTTTTTATAAAAAGTTTATCTATTTACTCTATTTTAGTTTATATTTCAGTAAGTATTTATTCGAAGTAATAGAGGAAGAACAAGGAGAAAATTATGAAAAAAATAATACTATCAGCATTTGCTGCGCTTTTTTTAGTTGGTTCTGCTTTTGCTGAAACAGTAAGAATGGGCACAGAGGGTGCTTATCCTCCATATAATTTTATTAACGATAATGGCGAAGTTGATGGATTCGAGAAAGATGTAGGAGACATGCTTTGTATTCGTGCAAATCTAGATTGCGTTTGGGTCATAAACGAGTGGGACTCTATCATTCCTAATTTAGTGTCTGGTAACTACGATACAATTATTGCTGGTATGTCAATAACCGCAGAGCGTGATGAGGTGATTGACTTTACACAAGATTATTTTCCACCCTCTCCATCAGTATACATGGGAATGAGCGGTGCAGATATTGATGTAGATAGTGCTGTTATTGCTGCTCAAACTGCAACTATTCAGGCAGGTTATGTTGCTGAAAGTGGAGCAACTTTAGTTGAATTTGCAACAGCAGAAGAAACAATATCTGCAGTGCAAAACGGTGAAGCCGACGCTGTCTTAGCAGATGGGGATTACCTCGCATCTATTATTGCAGAATCAAACGGTGAATTTGCAAATATAGGAGAAGTCTCAATCGGCGGCGGTGTTGGAATGGGTATCCGTGAATCTGATACAGAGTTAAAAGCCAAAATGAATGCAGCTATTAGCTCCATGAAAGACGATGGATCATTAAATGCACTTATTAAAAAGTGGTTTGGTTTTGAAGCCGCAACTTTTTAAGACTATTTAATTTAAATTTTTAAAAAAAAAAGAGGACGGAATATCCGTCCTCTTTTTTCTCTTTATAATATTCACTCAAGAAACATTGAAACATAATATAATATCTATTTTAAAATGATTATAGTTGGGGCAGGAATTGTAGGTGCATCCTTTGCCTACCATGCCTACCAAAATGGTGTAGATAAGATAACTGTTTTATCTTCACATTTACCTGGTGATAAAAACCAAGCCACATCAAATACTTGGGGTTGGGTGAACGGATATGCTAGTAACGATAAAAGTTATGCTACTTTTCGTCTGGCAAATTTGAATTACTGGCCAAAATTATTAAATTATATTTCAAATTTAAATTATACATCTAAAGGTGCATTTATTTGGGATCAAGGTGAGAAAGAGCTTCAAAATATTATTATGCAGCATAAAAGTTGGGGGCAATCGGTAAAAATATCAACTAAATCTGAACTAAAAAAACATTTACCTTACTTAAATAATATTCCAACTATGGCCGGCTTCGGTGTTGATGACTTGGCCATTGATGGTGTTAGGGCAACTAAAGAACTTTTCAAAGCTAGTGGATCAAAAATATTAAAAACTAAAGTAAAAGAGATAATATGTGATAGCAACAATGTTACTGGTGTCAAAACCGATGATGAAGTTATTAATGACGATGAGGTAATTTTAACTGCTGGACTTGGTGCTCCAAAATTATTATCAACAATTAATATTCCTTTTGAAATGCACTCAAGTTTAGGTTTATTAGTTTATACAAAACCATTGCCCAAATTATTAAAATACCCAATCACAGGTTTTGATTTCCATGTAAGACAGGATGACAAAGGAAGATTAATAATAGGTGGAAAATTTGATGATGACTCAAGCCAAGAGGAAAATATTAAGGGTAGTGCAAAAAAACTTATCCAAGACATGGCAACTAGGCTCAATTATAATGGAAATATGATTTTAGATTATTTTACACTTGGTAAACGACCTTTGCCAGTTGATGGAAGACCGAAAATTGGACGTCTCATAAATCAAAAAGGTGAAAAATTAAATGGATTATATCTAGCAGTTATGCATTCAGGTATAACTAATGCACCTTTAGCTGGTAAGTTTGGTATAGATGAGGTTTTATCAGGAAAAAGAAATAATTTAATCAGAGATTTTTCACCTCAAAAAACAGATATGCAAAAGGAATTTCCAAATGTTTAGTTATTGTGTAGACCCTAAAACCTTAGAAGGATTAATGTGGTTATCATGTTATGTCACTACAGCAAAACATATGTCATTTTATTTTTCTTTTTTAGTTGTTATGGGTTTGCTTTCTTTAGCGGCTCCGTTGGCAATGGCATTTGGTTTTGCAGGTGCTACTGCTTCAAGATCCTCATTTAAAATTATTCGCTCTGTAGGGAAAGGGTATCTCGCGATGATAAGAGGTGTCCCAGATATTGTTTTCTTTTTATTTATTCCAATAGCACTTGATCAAGCATTTGAATATTTGCGTCATAAAGTTTTATGTTCTGATGTTACTGAGCCCATTAGACAAGGTAATGATTTTGTCGTTTGTGCAGCTGCGAAACTTCCTTTAAACACTGCTAGCGAGTGGGTGCACGATATTTATGGATTTTCTCTAGCTTTACTTGCTTTTGGCTTTGTTTTTGGAGCTTTTGCTGGCAACGTTTTGTCTGGAGCTATGGCTGCAGTTCCAAAATCTCAAATAGAAACAGGAGAGGCCTACGGCTTTTCTCAAAGTCAAATCTTTAGAAGAATTCTCATACCACAAATGTGGATTTATGCGTTACCAGGCCTATCCAATTTATGGATGATTTTAATTAAAGCAACTCCACTTCTATTTCTTCTTGGCATTGAAGATATAGTCTATTGGGCTAAAGAACTAGGTGGCATTAAAACTGGTGTATATGAGTATCCTCATCCCGATTGGCGAGCTTGGTATTTTGGAGTACTTATGATTTTTTATTTATCATTAACTTACTTGTCACAATCTGTACTGGACAAAATATCAGCTCGTCTTTCTCAAGGACAAGCTACCATGGCAGGTAGGGCTGGCTGATGTCGAGTTGTTTTCAAACACTATCTGATTACAGCCTTAGATCTATAGGCTATGGAGAGCGACTTTTACCAAAAGCTGACATAACACTTTGTGAACAATTTGTTTTAATTGGCTCGGGAATGATTTGGAACATATATTTTGCTGTTTTGGCATTACTTCTTGGATTTTTCTTTGCAACAGTTCTGGCTTTAGGTAAAAATTCAAATCTATCTCTATTTAGTGCTCCTTGTAAATTATTTATTTTTATTTTTAGAGGCTCTCCTTTATTCATTCAATTTTTCTTTGCATATGATTTATTTGTACTTCTACCAAGATTAGGAGTTGATATAGATCTAGGATTTCTCGTAGTTACTGTTGAAACGCGTTGGCTTACCAAAGCCTGGTTAGGGGCTTTAATTGTTTTATTTTTTAATACATCTGCATACGCAGGAGAGATTTTTTACGGAGCGTTGCGCGCCGTCCCAAGTCAAGATTTAGAGTCAGCAGATGCGTTTGGTTTTACAGGGATTAAAAAATTTAGACGCATCATATGGCCAACTATGCTCCGCTTGGCATGGCCCTCTTACACAAATGAAGCAATTTTTATGTTTCATGCAACTACATTGGTGTTTTTTACTGGTTTTCCAGCGTGGCAACAAAAAGGAGATGCGATTTATTATGCCAGTTATTTCGCTGATAAAACCTTTAATCCTTTTGTTCCTTATCCAATTGTTGGCTTTTACTTTATCTTGTTAACATTATTGATAATTGGTTTATTTGGCTTAATAAATAAAAGATTGAATAAACATTTACCAACTAACGAGAGAAAAAGATTGAGGTTTAATAAGTACAATTTGATAAGGTAAATTATTTTATACTCTTCTAAAAAATCTTATTTTATTTCTAATAAATATAAAAATAATTATTAGTACAATCAAAGGCATCCCCCAAAGTAGTATGTGATTTTTAGGTGGATTAAAAGATATCTCTTCACCATAAATTTTGATTAGTTCTTGATCAATTTCTTCAATGGATATCCCAGAGCTATATTTTTTTTGGATTTGCTCTTTTAAATTTATTGCAAACTCCGTGTCAGACTCTTGAATGCTCTGACCCTCACAAACCAGACATCTGATTGTTTTGTAATAATCATTGAGTTCATTAACACCAGCAAAGCTAATTGTGGATATATGAATTACTAAAATTGGTATAATTAGTTTATAAATACTTTTCGATATCTTCATAAAACAAAGGCCCCTGTATCTTTTTTTGAGTCATTTTATTAAGAATAAAAAATGTCTCTGGAACACCAATTAAACCCATCTCATAAGCGATGCTACCATCATCTCTTAAAATGTATTCAAAAGGATTTCCATGTTCATTTATCCACTCCTTAAAATTCTCCTCATCATCTCGAAAATTAATACCAATAATTTTTACGCCTTTTTTTTTCATTTCCATTAATAAAGGGTGCTCTGCTAAGCATGGCTTACACCATGAAGCAAAAAAATTAATAATGTAAAATTCACCTAATGTATTTTCATTAATTAACTTATTGTTGTAAAAGTCTGGTGTTTCAAATATTAAACTCGATACCTCATCCCTTGAATTATTTTTGTATGTTGATTGATTAAAGTAAAATATAACACTTACAATTAACACTATTAATCCAACTATAGGTAATAATAGATGCCGCTTCATCGTTTTTTAACAACAGATAATAATATTGAAAAAACAAGCATAATTGCACTTAACCATAATAAATTTATCAATGGTTTATATACTAAATTGATCCCAACCTTATTGCTCTCAATTGTTGATATTGTTGCGTAATATTGACTGAGGAGGTTATTAGTAGTGCTAACCTCATTCGTGACTTGCCCTGAGGGCTGGTAAATATTTTTTGATGGTGAGAGTTCTTTTTCTTTTTGACCATCAGAAATTAATAAGTCTACTAATATTCTTTGATAATTTTGGAATTTTTCGTCTTTAATATTTTTAATTATTGCAGTTTTATTATTTTGTAGTTTTATTTCATTAGTGGATCCTTTTTCAAATAGTAGGTTTTCTTCATAATCAAATTGTTCTGTATACACAGCTGCTATAATAAAAAAACCAATACTTAAATGAGCCAGCCATTGAGAATAAAAACTTATATTTTTGTTAAAATTATTTTTTAAAACTAAAATACTTTTTAAAAACAAAGGTACTGTAATAAATACACTAAGTGCAAAATAAAAATTATTTGAAAAATAATATGATACCAAGCAAACCAATAATGAAAAAATTATAATAAAAGGTATTTGTTCATCTTTTTTTTCATGTTTTCCCCAATTTATCTGTGGTG
This sequence comes from uncultured Alphaproteobacteria bacterium, assembly GCA_902610255.1. Taxonomy (GTDB): domain Bacteria; phylum Pseudomonadota; class Alphaproteobacteria; order HIMB59; family HIMB59; genus HIMB59. The sequence continues at coordinate 214,638 of CACLUX010000001.1, forward strand.
CAAATGCCATGAATAAAATTAATGGTGCTAGTAACAAATTAAATGCGAAATTATAATATGGTGCACCAACTGATACTGATGTTTTAAGAATCATTTCGCTAAACAATGGATAAACTGTTCCAATGAAGACGACTAGTGCAGAACAAATAAAAAATATATTATTTAATAAAAGAAAACTCTCTCTGCTTAGCAAATTAAAAGAGTCCTCATTGAAATTAGAAATACTTTTTATATTTAGCCTTACTGTCATAGCTAGCAAATATGCGATTATAATAATCAAAAATAATCCTCTAAGTGGGTCTGTGGCAAAACTATGTACAGATACAATTAAATTTGAACGAACCAAAAAAGTTCCGAACACTGATGCAATGAAACAGTAAAGTCCTAAATTTAGGCTCCATAATTTTAGTTGGTTACTTTTGATTGAAACTTGAAGGGAATGTATCAACGCGGTATTTAATAACCATGGGATTAATGAGATGTTTTCCACTGGATCCCAAAACCACCAACCCCCCCATCCTAGTTCTGAATATGCCCAGTACGAACCTAAAACTATTCCTCCAGTCAAAAAAAACCATGAAATTTTTGACCAAATCAACATTTCTTTGAATAATTTTTCTGAAAAGTTTTTACTCACTAGCATATGTGCAGATATCACAAAGGGAATAATTAAACCAATATATCCTAGGAACAATGTTGGTGGATGAATTACAAATAAAAAATGTTGCAAGATTGGATTCAGGCCCAAACCTAAAACATTTTTATTTGCCTCTACATAAGTAAACGGATTTGAGCTAACTATTACATAAACAATAAATAAAGTTGATATAAATAATATATTTTTATGTATCTCAACAGTTTGATTTTTATAAAGGAAAAAAACTCCAAATGAGTTAATTAAAAAAACCCATAATAAAATTGATCCCTCATGACTACCCCAGGCAGATGTCACTTTATAAAAAATAGGATCATCAACATAAGAATTTTCGACAACGTTCAATAAAGTGAAATCTGAAATTGAAAATGCGTATACTAAAAGACAAAAGGGAATGAGGTTTATAAAATAAATTAATTTTAAAGAAGAAGTAGATGATGGAATTACTTTCTTTAATAAATTTGTATAAAATAAGATAGTTAGCACTAACGAAATATAAATAAAGCTATTGCCTAAATAAGATATCAATTAATTTCCTCTCCATTTTCCTTCTTCTTTGAGTTTGTCTATAGCGCTTTGGGGCATGTAGTTTTCATCGTGTTTTGCCAAAACTATCTCTGCAATAAAAATGTTATCTATAAATTTTCCTTCAACAATAATACCCTTATTCTCTTCTACTAGATTTGGAAGTGTTTTAGAAAATACAACATTTACAGAATTTTGATTTTGATCAACTACTTCAAAAATCCATTTTCCATCTAAAAATTTTAAACTATTTGTTTTAACAAGCCCCCCAACTCTTAAATACTTATTTTCTATCCCATCCATACTTTTTAGATCAGTTGGTTCAACAAAATATGCAATTTGATCCTTTAAAGAATAACTAATTAAAAAAATAGAAGCAGAAAAGCAGGCGAATATTATTAGTAAAAAAATAAATCGCTTTTTTATTTGACTATTTAATTTGATTATGCGCACTAACCATATTAAAGACTTTTTTCTTAACTAGCATAATTACAATCGTTGTCACAGCACAGACGAACCCAAAAAATCCATAGCAAACTAAAACGAACTCTAAACTAGTCATTAAGTAGTATAGATCTCTCCATTTTTCTTTTTTCAACAATTATATAAAAAATGTTAGAAAACCAAAATATTGTAAGCATAAAAATACCAAAAAAACTCACTAATAATGTAATTAAATAGTCATTAGTCATACTGGGCCCTCCCATTCTCAAAACACTACTTTCTTGATGAAGAGTCGTCCACCAATCAACAGAAAATTTAACAATAGGCAAATTCACCAGTCCTATTATCGCCAAAATTGAGGCTGCAAAATCTGCTTTTTGGAAGTGTTCAAATGAATGTAAAAGAAGAATGTGACCTAAGTAAATGAAGGCTAAAATTAACATTGAAGTTAACCTTGCATCCCATACCCAATACGCTCCCCATGTCAAATTTCCCCATATCGAACCAGTGACTAAAACGATAATGCTCATTATCAATCCTATCGGAGATAAAGATCTCGCAACTGTGAATGCCGTTGGGGATTTAAATATTAAGCCAATGATACTGCTTATTCCCATCACTAGAAAAATTGCCAATGATAACCAAGCAGTTGGAACGTGGATAAACATTATTTTGAATGAGATACCTTGATAATAATCATTTTCTAAAAATATAATAAGAAAAATAGAAACACTAATTAATGCAAGTGATAATAAAATAATATATCTAGATAAAGAGATCATAAAATTAGAGAGTGTATTTGGAGTTATTGCAAACATTAGACTGATAGTTTTTTTAGTGCAAAACTAGTTAGCAAAGGCGAAAAGGCCAAATTCAATAAAAAATAAGCTACAAAAAATAAATACATTCTACCTGTATTAAAATCAATTAAATCGGTTATTGCCATAGAAAATATAAGAATAGGGACAAAAAGAGGCAATGTTAAAATACTTGTAAGTGAGAGTCTATTACTCTTAGAGATGGTTATTGATGCAGTCATTGAAGCTATAAAAATAATACTTAAAAGTGAGAGCGCTAGAAGGACATTAATCTTTAACAAATAAGTTAGATCGATACCTAAAATAATCAAAATTAGTGGTGAGAATATAATGAAAAAAATAATTAAATTGAAATAGATCATCATGTTTTTAACAAAAACAATCATTTCTAAAGAGAAAGGAGAAAGTAGATACTGATGAATTTTTGCTTCATCAAAATCTTGGCCATAAATCTTTTCAACTTTAAATAATGAAATAAAAAAAATCATTATATATAAGAAAGATAATGGAGCATTAATTCCTATTGACTGATGTTTTAATGATAACGCGAAAATAGCACACGAAATAATTAATAAACAATATAGAACAAAACTGAATACACTCCCTTTGAGCATAAGTTGAAATTCACTTAAGATTAATTTTAAAAAATTTTTTATCATGTTAATTGAAGTGTTTTATAGTTATTTAAACTAATATTTTGATGACTTGTTAATATAATTATTCCCTTATTTTCTAACTTTGTTTCAAATAAATTATTTAAATTTATTATTGTTCTTTCATCTAGTCCACTAAGTGGATCATCTAGTATCCAGACTGGTTTATTAACTAACATAAGCAGTAACAATTGAAGTTTTTTCTTTTGACCGTATGAAAGCTGATAAAATTTTTTATCAAGATTTAATTCCTGAAAAAAATAATTGATACTTTTATCTTTTATAGAATTATTGAATTTCACATTGTGTATTGAAAGCCAGTATTCAATATTTTGATTTAAAGTTAGAGAGTTATGAGCAAAGTTAGTTTCGCCAATATATAAAAAATATTGAGAGGCAATATGGTTATCAATTACCAGATTATTGTAAGTTATACTGCCTTCTAGTGGATCTATAAAATTGACGATATTAGATAATAGGGTCGTTTTGCCTACACCATTTGCACCCTGAATGAGTAATAATTCACCAGGACGTATTTTAAAATTAATATTTTTGTATATTAGGGTATTCCCTCTAGCAAAAGATAAGTTGTTAACTTCTATCATAAAAAAAGCGGGTGATTATAACCCGCTTTTGATGTTTTAAATATTTAAAACTTAGAAAATTATCTTCTTTTTCTAGAAGCTTTTCTCTTTTTAGGAGCTGCTTTCTTTTTTGCAGCTTTCCTTTTCTTAGGTGCTGCCTTTTTCTTTGCAGCTTTCCTTCTTACAGCTTTTTTCTTAGTGGCTTTTTTCTTCTTAGGTGCTGCTTTCTTTTTTGCAGCTTTTCTTTTAGGAGCTGCTTTCTTTTTTGCAGCCTTCTTCTTTTTAGGCGCTACCTTTTTTGCAGCTTTCCTTTTCTTAGGAGCTGCCTTTTTCTTAGCAGCTTTTCTCTTTTTAGCCATTATAGCCTCCTTACTTTTTACACTTACTAGTAAGTATAAAACGAATATCTAATGATATTCATTTTCTAAAAAAAAACTTAAGAAAGTATTTAATTAAGTCAACATTTTATTTATGGTAACTTCTTTCTATTGAATGAACCAAATTGAAATAATTTTAGGCCCAACTAACACTGGAAAAACATTTTATGCTTTTGAACAAATGTTTTCCTTTAAAAACGGTGTTTTTGGTTTCCCTTTAAGGCTTTTAGCAAGAGAAAATTATGATAAAGCTTGCAAACTTTATCCAATAAATCAAATTGCATTAATAACTGGAGAAGAAAAAATAATCCCTTCAAATGCAAAATATTTTTTTTGTACAGTCGAATCAATGCCAGATGATTTTTTTGAATTTGTTTGCGTAGATGAAATTCAATTAGCCTCTGATTATGAAAGAGGACACATTTTTACTCAAAGAATTTTACATTCTCGAGGAGAACAAAAAACTATTTTCCTTGGCTCTCTTACCATGGAAGAGATTATTAGAGAATTAATCCCTGAAGCAAAAATAATTTTTAAAAATAGGCTTTCAGAATTAAATTTTATAGGTCATAAAAAGATTCAAAATGTAAAACCAAGATCTGCAATTATTGCTTTTAACTTAATAGGACTTTATGAAATAGCTGAACAGATAAGAAGCTTAAAAGGAGGTGTGGCACTTGTTGCTGGCGCACTAAGTCCCAAAACAAGAAACTCCCAAGTTAAATTATATGAGGATGGAGAGGTCGACTATATTGTAGCCACTGATGCAATAGGAATGGGCTTGAATCTAGATATTAACCAAGTCTATTTCTCTGGTCTTGAAAAGTTTGATGGAAAATATGTTCGACCATTGAATGATATGGAAATAGGTCAAATAGCAGGAAGAGCTGGTCGCTATACTAAATCTGGTTATTTTGGAACTACTCTTGGGGCAAAGTTTACAAATAATGGTTCCATAGAAAATATACAAACCAATAAATTTGAGTCTGTGAAAAAAATATTCTGGAGAAATCATCTTCTTTCATTTAAGTCAGAATATGAATTAGTAAACTCTTTAAAAAAGAAATCTGATAATCATCGACTAATTTTAAAAAAAGACGCCGAAGATCAAAAATTTTTATCAAGGTTTCTGAAAGAAAATAAAAAAAATTTTAAATTTGATAATCCTGAAACTTTGAAACAATTATGGGACGTATGTCGAATTCCAGATTATCAAAATATTTCAGATGAAAAACATGTCGAGCTATTAACAAAAATATTTAGTGAACTCATAAAAAATCAGTGGGTATTTAGTGATAAATTTCTAGATAAAGAAATTTCTTACTTACAAAATTATAAAGGCAGCATTAATGATCTTATCTACAACTTAAACGAAACAAGAACTTGGCTATATATTACTAACCAGAAACATTGGATAAGTAACTCTATTTGGGTTGAAACTGTTAAAAATGTTGAAAACAAACTATCTGAGGAAATACATCTAAGCTTAATGCAAAAATTTGTCGATAAAAATAAAAGCGAAATGATTCAAAATTTAAATATTAGTAAAAAAAATATATCTTTAACTGATAATAGATATGTTAAGATAAAAGATGAAAAAATAGGAGTTATAAAAGGTTTTAAGATTTTTTTTTATGAAAAATATAAAGATATTTTAAATAACAACTACCATAAAATAATTAAAGAACAAATTTTCCCTTATATGTCTTTTAACGTTGATAATTTTATAACAGCACCAAATGAAAGCTTGGTAATCGACTCAAAAGTTGATGAGAATGGAAATTTTCAGAATTTATATCTTAAATGGGGGGATGCAAATATAGCAATATTTAAAAAAGGAAGTGATATTACACATCCTATTTTAGAGCCAATCTTAGATGACTCACTAGTATCACCTGATTATATAAAAAAAATTCAGGAGAAAATTCAAAAATGGTTTGAGGAAACTTACCTCTCGAAGTTGGATTTATCAGATAAACTAAATAGATTTAACTCAAAACCTGAGGAAAGAAGTTTTATTTTTAAGATTATTGAAAGCCATTATAATCTTTACCAGATAAATATATTAGACGAATTTAAGCTAATTGACGAATCACAAAGAAAAGAAATTCATTCCTTAAATTTCAGGTTAGGAAAGAATGTTATATTTAATTCTGAATTAATAAGACCTGAATACATGAAGTTAAAATTTTATTTATGGAATTTGTATAACAATAAATATTTAAATATTGATGAATACATTCCAAAAGATGGCAATGCAACTCTTAATATTAAAAATGAGTTAAATGAAGAACTATTAACTTATTTAGGCTTTATTTCTCAAAATGGCTTACTAATCAGGCTTGATATTTTTAATGAATTTGAAAAACAACTATTCAAAAGAGAAAACAGAGGCCCTTTCTCACTTCCTATGGATCTATCTAATCTTTTGGGAATTAAAAAAGATAAACTCATTAGTATTTTAAAAACTAGATCATTTAATATTCAAGAGATAGCAGAAAATGATTTAATTATTTCTAAAAAAATTAATGCTAATAATAAGGCATTAGAGCTAAAACAAAATAAAAACAAAAAAGTATTGAAAAAACAGTCAAAAAAAGTAAAAAAGCCTTCATCAAAAAAATTATTTAATAACCCTTTTGACCAATTAAAAAATATAAATGTTAAATAAATTCTTCCAATCCTTTGATGAAAAGAAGGATAAAAACGATGATCACTCTTTTGAGTCAGATTTATATAATCTGATTTACGAAATAATTATTGCAGATCACGAAATTTCGGAACAAGAAATTAATTTCGCCTCTGAGTTAGTAGAATTTTACTTTAGTATACCTATTCAGAGTAATAAAGAGCAATTTAATAAATTAGCCAATCAACAACATTTCAACACCGACTTATCTAAGTTTTCATACAGACTTAAAACATCACTTAGTTATGAACAAAGAATGGATGTAATTTTAATATGTTGGCAGGTATTAATGGTTGATGGCAAAGAGGATCAGCTTGAAGTCTCTACTACAAGAAAAATATCAACGTTACTTGGCATAGAAGATAAAGATTTTATATTGATTAGAAATAGAGTAAAAGACAATCTATGACCTACTTAGTCAATGATAAGTGTATCAAGTGTAAATACATGGATTGTGTTGAAGTATGTCCTGTTGATTGCTTTTACGAAGGTGAAAATATGCTTGTTATTAACCCTGATGAATGTATTGACTGCGGAGTATGTGAACCTGAATGTCCAGCCGAGGCGATTATCCCAGATGACTTGGACGAGGGTACAAAATGGTTGGATGTAAATGAAAAATATTCTCAAGTTTGGCCTAATATTAAAACAAAAAAAGATGCACCTGCTGATGCAAAACAGTGGGAGGGTGTAGAAAATAAATTTGAAAATCATTTTAGCGAAAAAGGAGCTGATTAATGCCAGTTAAAAAAAAAGCTACAACAAAAAAAGCAATAAAAAAAACCACAAAAGTTAAAACCAAAAAAAAAGTTGAAATCAAAAAAAAGGCACCTGCTAAAAAAAAACAACCTTTAAAAAAAATAGCTAAGAAAAAAGTAGCAAAAAGGGCAGCAAAAAAAGTAATTAAAAAAATTGTTACTCCAAAAGCTCCTAAGATTAAAAAAGTTATAGTCCCGCAGGTATTTAAAGCAGGTGAAAATATTGTTTACCCTACTCACGGCGTAGGAAGAATTCTCACTGTAGAAAAGTTCCAATATGATTTAGTGGAAGAACAATTATATGTCATTCAATTTTTTCAAGACAAGTTAACAATAAGAGTCCCCTTTGCTAAAGCAAAGTTGATCGGTTTAAGAAACATTACTAGTAAACCATCTATGACTAGAACACTCTCTGTTTTAAAGCAAAAGCCTAAAATTAAAAAGGCAATGTGGAGTAGAAGGGCTCAAGAGTATGATCAAAAGATAAACTCTGGTGATATAAAACTTCTATCAGAGGTCGTTCGAGACCTATTTCGAAAAGATGATCAAACAGAACAATCTTATAGTGAACGTCAGATGTTTCAGGTAGCTTTTGAGAGATACACTAGGGAATTTGCAATATCATCAAGCTTAAAGTTTGAGGAAGCATCTACAAAAATATTAGAAATTTTAAATAAAAGATAAATTAATTGGTTTCTTCGTCTGTTTTATCAGTTGGGATATCAATACTTATATCCTCTGCTAGGTTATCACTTTCTTCGGTTTGAGTATCAGTTTCTTCTGTTTCTTCAATTAGGTCTTTTAATTCATCATTTTCCTTAGCAGTCTTAGTAGGTGTTGCAACACTTATTCCCGCTTTTCTACCTCTTTTTGGTTTTGTAATATTTATCGCTTCTATTGACTTACCGCATTGCGGACAATCTAGTTCTTCTTGGTAAAAGTCGTAATACTTTGCACCACAGTGAGGACATGTTCTTTTGTGACCTAAATCGATTTGCTCTTGTTGCATTGTGGGCAGATTTATACATTATTATTGTAATTTATACAAATTTTTATTATGTTATCGCTCTAATATGGCAGTACCAAAAAGAAAAACTACACCTTCAAAAAGGAATATGAGGCGCTCTCATCATAGAGCGGGCACTCAACTTTTTGCAGAAGACAAAAAATCAGGTGAATTGAGAAGACCCCATCATATTGATCTCAGTACTGGTATGTACAGAGGTAAGCAAATAATAATTAAAAAATCAAAAAAAGATAAGGAAGCCGAAGGTCAAGCACCTGTTAATACTGACGAAACAACTAAAACTATTGAAGCCCCTGCTTCTAAATAATTAATCTCTAATTACCTTATATATTGAATTTTCTGAAAAGCTTTGCTGATAGAGCTTTTTTTTAAGCTCAGTAGTTTCTAACTTTGATAGTTTTTTTCTTAAAATAAATCGTTTTAAAATATCAAGCTCTAAATCTGGATTTTCAGATAACTTTTTAGAGATATATTCCTCAATTAAGCTTTGTTCAAAACCTTTTTGAAACAGCTTATTTTTAATTTTTTTGATAGAAAATAAGGATTGCTCATAATAATGAAATACTGTTTCAATGAAGTGACTCTCGTTGATTATCTTCAATTCATCTAATTTCTGAATAATACTCTCAATAAGTTCTTGCTTAGAGATATTTTCTGGAAAAATGACCTTTTGATATGTTTTTTTATTTTTGAGTTTTTTTTCTAGTATTTCAGAAATTTTTTTTTTAGTAGCTGGATATTTACCTAAGTATTTTAGTGCTTCATTATATAGGTATTCATCAGCTTTTTTTTTCATAGTTTATATTATTTTATGAATTATTATTATGAAGTATACAAACAAAGGCGCTTGTAGCTCAGTAGGATAGAGCACCAGATTCCTAATCTGGGGGCCGCAGGTTCGATTCCTGCCAAGCGCGCCAAAGAATTGATATTAATTTTTCTCGTGTAAGAAGTCTAAAAGTCTGTCTAAATATTTCTCATCAACATTATAAGCTTTTTTATAATGTTCAATACAATATGGTTTTGTTGGAATATTTTGACCACCGCAATAGTGAAATCCCTCTTCAAGTGGATCGCCAATTGGCCATTGACAGGATTTAAAGTTACCGGTGCCAACAATACTCTTTTTAAAACTGAATTTTTCTCTTCTTCGAACAGGTTCTTTTCTTATTGTATTTTTAGAAGATGAATTACTGGTTTCTCTGTACATGGTGACAGAAGAAAACTGTTGATTTTGAGTTGATTTTTTTCTGGAGTTTTGACGTCTTTCAAGACCCAGTCTAAAAGCCTTACCAATAACGGCATTTTTAGTAAATCCAAGCTGCACGCCAATCTGGCTAGTAGCAACCCCTTCATTCCAAAGTTTTTTAAGATCCTCTACTTTTTGGTTATTCCAAGACATTTTTTATATACCTACTCTATTTAGTTCCTTATATGGGTAGTTTTATACTATATATAGTAGTAGTAATCTACCCTAAAATGATTAAAAAAATGTGAATAAATATGAAATCTCTTAAAAAATTGAACTTTGAAAAAATCCGAAATGTAGGGATTAGAGTCGATTTCAATGTTCCTATTGACAAAAATTTTAGAATTACAGACATAACAAGATTAGATAGATCTAAGGAGACGATCGATTTTATTAAAAATAAACAATGTAATATTTTTCTTATTTCACATTTTGGAAGACCAAAAGAAAATTTTGATGAGAAGTATTCTTTCTCAAAATTAATTGATCAGTTTGAGGATATATTGGAGTTAAAATTAAATTTTATTAGTTATGATAGTTTTTTAGATAGTGGCCTTAATGAAATAGATGTTGATAAGCCAACTGTAAGCCTTTTAGAGAATATAAGATTTTTTGAGGGAGAAATAAAAAATGATATAAATTTTAGCAAGTCTATTACAGATAAATTAGATTTATATGTTAATGAGGCTTTTTCTGCTTCTCACCGAATTCACTCATCTGTTAATCAAATGGCTAAAAATATATTGTCTGCACCTGGATTTAATTTTGAAAGAGAAATTTTAGCAGTAGATAATATAAAAAAATCTTCAAAGAAAAAATTAGCGATTATTGGCGGATCAAAAGTTTCAACTAAAATAAAAACACTTATATCTTTAACATCCTCTTGCTCAGATATTTTTATTGGAGGGGCAATGGCTAATAATTTCTTTAAATATAATAGTATAAATGTAAGCAATTCTTTAATTGAAGAGGGCACTGAGAGTATGATTGAAATGATTTACAATTCTGCAAAATCAACAAATTGTAAAATTCATCTTCCATCAGATGTTATACTTGACTCAAATGAAAATAAATTAATAGATGAGCTTCCCGCAAGTCACGATTTTAAAATACTAGATATATCAGTTTCTTCACACGCAGTTTTAGAAAAACTGATAGGTAACAGTGATATCGTTTTGTGGAATGGACCAATGGGAATGATTGAAGACAATAAATTTTCAAAGGGATCAGTAAATTTAGCACATCTCCTTGCAAAATCTCAAGCAGATGTTGTCATTGGTGGTGGAGACACAATTTTAGCAATCAACATGGCTGAGGAAAAATTTGAAAATTTTTATTTTGTTTCAACAGCTGGCGGTGCTTTTCTTGAGGCGCTCGAGAACAAAGATCTTCCCGGAATTCAAGCCCTTATGGCTGATTAATAAAATGTTTTTTTAGCAATGGAATTTGAATTATTGTAAACACAATAGTAATTCCCATTATTCCAAATACTTTAAAATTTACCCAAACATCAGTTGTTTGAGTCCGCCAAACTATTTCATTTAAAATAGCTAAAAGAATAAAAAAGCTTGACCACATTTTATTCATTAATCCCCAACCCTCATCAGTTAATTTTAATGATGAGTTTAATAATAACTTTAAAACTGGTTTATTAATTAACGTGCTTCCAATCAGAACTGCAGCAAAAAGAGCATTTATAATTGTTGGTTTCATTTTAAAAAATATCTCATTTTTTAGAAAAATACTTAAACCACCAAAAACAACTAAGATAATTGTACTCACTAACATCATTGTTGAAATTTTTCTTTCTTTGAAATAGATGGCTATAAGAGAAATAAATGTTGCAACTATTACAGCAGCAATACTTAAATAGAGATCTTTGTCTGATTTATAATAGACTGCGAAAAAAACAATTAAGGGAAAAAATTCAAAAAGTTGTTTCATTTTATAATAGTCTATCTAAATATCCTTCAAATTGAAACTCTCTTAAGTCATTCATGTCTTCGCCATATCCTTCAAACACTACAGGAATATCAAAATCATTTATTATTGTTAGAAGAGCTCCATACTTGGCATTAGAGTCGACCTTATTTAAAATAATACCATCTAAAGTGATATATTCTTGAAAACCTTCAATTATATGTTTTGAAGCAAGTCCAGTATTAGCATCTAATGTCAAAAAAGCCCTTATTAAATTAAATTGACTAGATTTTTTTGAAACTATATCTGAGATTTTTTTTAGCTCAGCCATTAAGTTTTTGTTGTTATGCTGTCTACCAGATGTATCGACAATAATAACATCACTTTCTCTCAGATTATCAATACCTTGAAAAATAACAGCTGATGGATCTTCCATATTATTACCCTTATGAATGGGCACTTCAAATTGATTTGTGAAATGTTCAAGTTGATCGATTGCGGCAGCCCTAAATGTATCTGCTGCAATTACAGCAGGCTTTAAGCCATTTTTTTGAATTAGATTTATAAATTTACCTATGAATGTTGTTTTTCCCGAGCCGTTATTTCCAGCAATAATATATAAACTTTTATTTTGAGGATAAAAACCACCAAATTGTTTTTCTTTGAATTTTGTAAGCAGTTCATCTTTAATAACTTTTTTAATATCCTCTTCTTGTGATTTATTTTCTTTTATTTTTGAAATTATTAAATCAGCAAACTTTGGTTCTACACCATTATCAAACAAAAGATCCTCAATCTCATCTATATTTAAATTCTTTTGAAAGATTTTTTTTAAAAAAAACATTAAACCCTGATAACTTCTCCAACGGGTACACCTACTAAGGGTACTTTATGTTTGATATAATTTTGATCATATCCAATAGCTAATCCTGAATTTAATTCTTCAATAAGTATCTCCCTTGGAAATGAAAGTTTGGATTTTACTTTTTTTAAAATTAATTCACCAAGATCTCTTAAAATTTTTGCTCTCTTTTTAATAATTAATTTAGAAACCTGTGGCATCCTTGATGCAGGAGTATTGTTTTTTGGAGAAAAAGGAAATATGTGGAGGTGAGAAATTTCGTTGTCTCTTAATAGTTTGTATGTATTTTCAAACATCGTATCTGTTTCTGTAGGAAATCCTGCAATTATATCCGCACCAAATGAAATATCTTTTCTAATTTTTTTACAACGATCAACAAATTGAAATACATCTTTTGAATTATGTCTTCTTTTCATTCTTTTCAGTATCATGTCATCACCAGACTGTATACTAAGGTGAAGATGAGGCATTACTCTTTGATCTTTTAGCACTTCATTAAAATTTTCTTCTACTTCAACACAGTCTATTGAGGAGAGTCGAAGACGTTGCAATTTAGTTTTATCTAAAATATCTAAAATTAAATTACTCATGTTATATTTGTGATCAAAATCGCTCCCATAATCTGATATGTCAACACCTGTTAAAACAATTTCTTTAACACCATTTTCTACAACTCTTTCCACCTCATCAATTAAGTAAAAAGGATCAAAACTCCTATTATTACCTCTACCAAAAGGAATAATACAAAATGTGCACCTATGATTGCACCCTTGTTGAATTACGAGGCTTTCTCTGATGTTAAGGTTTTTATTATCTAAAGATGGGCGGATATCTTGAGGAGAGTCAAATATGTCTTTTTTAAAATCTACTTCGAGTTCTTCATCAAGTAAAGATGTCCAAGTTTCTGATTTCAGTTTACTTATATTATCAATAACTTTGTCGACATCAGTCATTGAAGAATACTTATCTGGAGATATTTGTGCAGCACAACCTGTCATTACAATTTTTTTATCGGGATATTCTTTTTTAATTTTTCTAATAGTTTGTCTTACCTGCCTCTCAGTCTCATTTGTGACAGCACAAGAGTTTATAACAACCATATTTTCATTATTATTTGCTAATAATTCTTCAATTTTTTTTCCTTCAAAGTTATTTAGTCGACATCCAAAATTAACAACTTTAGACATTTAAATATTAATCGATGATTGATAAACTAACTCTGCAGGGCCTTGAAGGAATACCATCTTGTCCTTGATTTCTGTTTTTAATACTGATCGTTCAGTAACCACTTCGATTTTAGAGGATACAAAGTCATTATGATTTAAAACAAAAGCAGTAGCACAGGTTCCTGAACCACATGCTAGTGTATGTCCGCCACCTCTCTCCCAAAATAATACTTTTACTTTAGATTTTTTTAATACCTCTACAAAAGTAATATTAGCTTGATCAGGAAATATTTTATTTTTTACAAGTGAAGGCCCTAACATATTTAATTTAATTAGCTTTAAATTCTTTACTAATACTACACAATGAGGGTTTCCAATATTTGCCCCCATTATTTTTATTAACCCAGGTATCTTTATTGTTTTAATTTGAATACTTTGAGAGTCCATTTTTTTTGATAAAGGAATTTTTTTCCAATCTAAAGTTACTTCCCCAACATTGATTTTGTATTCTTTTTGAGTTTTTTTACCAAAATGTAAAAATTTATGAGTTTTTATGACTGCATTTTTAACTTTTTTTACTTCAACTAAAAATTTGTAGGTACATCGCAATCCATTCCCACAATTTTTCCCAAGTGAGCCATCTGAGTTATAAAATGTAACTTGATAATATGAATTGATTTTTTTTAATAAAATTAATTGATCGCAACCTACCCCAAAACGCCTGTCGCAAAGTTTTTTAATAACCCTTTTTGACTTTCTAATGAAATCAACGTTTTTATCCACAATAATAAAGTCATTTCCTGCTCCTTGAGCTTTCATAAAAGGTATTTTCATAGACCAGCTATAGTGATATAAATTCCTCACTAAATAAAGGAAAAATTAGTCGGCCGATGAGTATCATTCGCCGATTTTTTTTATTTTTTAAATGTTAGATAATATAACAAGTAAGATAACCGGAATTTTTCAAGGTCTCTCAAATAAAGGTGCTATCACTGAAAAAGATTTAGAGACAACCCTGCGAGAGGTCAGAGTTGCTTTGTTAGAGGCTGATGTCTCTCTTAAAGTATCTAAAGATCTTATTAAAAAAATCCAAGAAAAAGCACTTGGTCAAAAAGTAATTGAAAACGTCCAGCCAGGACAACAAATAATTAAAATAGTAAGTGATGAACTAACAGAAATACTTGGTATTCAAAGTAGCGAGCTAAACTTTAAAAATAAACCCTCAACTTTTTTAATGTGCGGTCTGCAGGGCGCAGGTAAAACAACATCAATTGCAAAACTTGCTTACTACTGTCAAAATTCTCTTAATAAATCTGTAGCACTTGTGTCAACAGATTTAAGAAGACCAGCCGCTATAGAACAACTTCGTATTTTATCTCAAAAAAATAATATTCAGTTTATCGAGCCAATAAATGAAAATATAAAAGATATTGTCAATAATGCACTTGAACAAAGTAAAAAACTCTTATCGGATGTTTTAATTATAGATACCTCAGGTCGAATTAGTACAGATGAGGAATTACTTTTAGAACTTAAAACAATTCATGATCTGGCAAAACCACAAGAGAATTTACTTGTTTTAGACTCAATGATGGGTCAACAAGCCCTAAGCGTTGTAGAGTCTTTTAACTCCACAGCACCACTTACTGGATTTATATTAACAAGATTAGACGCAGACCCAAGAGGAGGAGTTGCACTTTCAGCAAAATATCAAACAGGTTTGCCAATTCGTTTCTTCGGATCAGGAGAAAATATTGAAGATTTTGAAGTTTTTCACCCAGAGAGAATAGCTTCTAGAATTCTTGGTATGGGAGATGTTGTTTCATTAGTTGAAAAAGCACAAAAAGATTTTGATCAAAAAGAAATGGAAAATCTCCAATCTCAGATGATGAGTGGGAAATTCAATATGAATGATCTTTTAAAACAGTTTACTCAAATGAAAAAAATGGGCGGAATGTCTGGACTAATGTCACACATGCCAGGTGTCAGCAAAATTAAAAATATGATGGAGAGTGGAGATTTTGACGAAAAAGTTATTGATCATCAAATAGCAATCATTTGCTCAATGACAAGAGAAGAAAGAGTTGATCCTGATTTACTAAAAGCTTCAAGAAAAAGAAGAATAGCAACAGGGTCTGGTAGACAGGTACACGAGGTCAACAGACTTTTAAAACAATTTGAGCAAACTAAAAAACTTATGAAACAAGCTCAAAAACCAGGTTTTGCAAATAAAATAAAAAGTTTATTAGGCGGAAACCAAATGCCAACGATTGAATAAATACAGAAGGGAGAAATCATGGCGACAAAAATAAGACTAGCAAGAGGAGGTTCAAAAAAAAGACCTTTCTATAGAATTGTGGTTGCAGATGAGAGAGCACCAAGAGACGGTAACTTCATTGAAAAAATTGGCAACTTCAATCCAATGGTTCCCAAGGATCACAAGGAAAGAGTAATGCTTAGCAAAGAAAGAGCTGAACATTGGCTTAAGGTTGGAGCGCTGCCAACAGAAAGAGTTCAAAAAATTTTCTCTGAATTAGGAATGATGGAAGCTCCAAAAATAACTGAGAAAACAAAAAAGCATTTACCAAAGGCAAAGGCTCAAGAAAGAGTTAAAGCGAAAGAAGAAGCAGCATCAAAAGCTGCTGAAGATGCAAAAGCTACTGAAGAAGCAGCTAAAGCAGAGGATGAAAAACCTACTGAGGAGGTAGCTACTACAGAAGAGCAACTGCCTGTGGAAGAAGCAGCAGCTGAAGAGGTAAAGACAGAGGAGACTTCTGAGCCGGAGGAAAAGAAAGAAGAAGCTCCTGCAAAAGAAGAGCCTAAAGAGGAAGAGGGTTCAACCGAGGTTTCAGAGGATAAACCCGAAACTAAAGAGTAATTACTTGTGACTCCCTTTGAGAAGCGTTTCATACAAGTTGGTGTAATTGGCAGACCTAAAGGAACAAAGGGTCTGCTAAGGTTTCACAGTTATTTAAATGATGATCGTGATGTAAATCAATTTAAAAGATTTTATTTAGATAATGAAAAAACTGTTAACTTAAAACTAGTATCTTTTGATAAAAAAAGCCCACTTATAACAATCGACGAAATAAATAATAGGACAGAAATTGAAAAGTTTGTTAATAAAAAAATTTTTTTAAAAAAAGAACAACTATCACCAGTAAAAGGAAATGAATATTATTTCCACGATTTAGAGGGCCTTGAGGTATTTGATAATAAAGACCAGAGAGTTGGAGAAGTTGCTTCAGTTGTAAATTTTGGTGCAGGGGATTTATTGGAAATATATTTTATTAAAAGTAAAAAAAAGGAATTTTTCAGATTTACTGAACAAAACTTTCCATTTGTAAATATTAAAGAAAAAAAAATTATAATTAAAAATTAATGTTAAAATTCAATATCCTTACTTTATTTCCAGAAGTTTTTCCTGGAATTTTACAACATGGCTTGTTGGGCAAAGCTCTGTCAAAAAATCATTTCGAAATCAATACTATCAACATAAGAGACTACAGTGATTTATCTGCGAACTCTGTTGATGATAAACCATTTAGTGGTGGTGCTGGTATGGTATTAAGGCCTGATATAATTTCAAAATCTATCGAAGCAAACTTTAATAAAAGTGAATTAGATAGCTGTATTAAAATATGTTTTTCTGCCAAAGGTAAAAAACTCACTCAAAAAAAATTAACTAATTATAATTTAAATAAAGATTTTATTTTACTAAATGGTAGATATGAGGGCATTGACCAAAGAGTAATTGATTATTATGAATTTCAAGAAATTTCTGTGAGCGATGTCATCTTAAACGGAGGAGAGATAGCATCATTATTATTTATTGAGGCGTTAATGAGACTCCAACCTGGTGTTCTTGGAAATAATGATACCCACACTATTGAGTCATTTCAAAATGGACTAGTTGAACATGATCAATTCACTAGACCAAACCCATGGATAACCCCTGATCATTCAGAAATAGAAGTACCTTCCATACTCGTGAGTGGTAAACATGCTGATATAGATCTTTGGAAACACCAAAATTCGTTGGAAAATACTGAAAAAAATAGACCAGATTTATTTAAAAACTATTTAAAAAAAAACAAAAATGAGTAGAATATGCCGCTCTGATACCACCCATATGTTAATATTGGATGGAGCACACAATGAATGAAATTATTAAAAATTACGAACAATCACAAATTCAGCAGATTTTAAAAAGTTCAAAGGTTTCAGACTTCGCGCCAGGTGACACTGTCAAAGTTAACGTTAAAATTAAAGAAGGAAATAAAGAGAGAGTGCAAGCATTTCAAGGTGTCTGTATTGGTAAAAAAAATAACGGTCTTAATTCTTCATTTACTGTTAGAAAAATTTCTAGTGGTGAAGGTGTTGAAAGGGTTTTTCCACTATATAGTAATGTTATTGACTCAATCGAACGTGTAAAAGTTGGTGATGTAAGAAGAGCTAAATTATATTACCTAAGAGGTTTGTCTGGTAAAAAAGCAAGAATTGCAGAAAGAACTGACGGTCGATCATATGATGATAACCAATTTGTATCCACAATCGAAGATGCTGAAGAAATTTCAGAGGTTAGCACTGAAGAAAATAAATCAGATACAACTGTAACTGACGAAACACCTAAGGAAGAAGCTAAAGAGACTAAAACAGAGGAAACTTCATCTCAAGAAGCCCCTAAGTCTGAAGACAACTCTAAAGAAGAAATTAAAGAAACTAAATCAGAGGAATCATCACCACAAGAAGAACCCAAAGTTGAAGATGAGCCAAAAGAGGAAAAGCCTGTAGAGAAAAAAATAGAAGAGGCAGAAACTAAAAGCTAAAAGTATTATCTTGAGCAACCAAAGCCCAAAAACACTTTTTGATAAAATCTGGTCTGAGCATCTTGTCGGTCAAAGAGAAGATGGTACTAATCTTTTATATATTGATCGTCATTTAGTTCATGAAGTAACTAGCCCTCAAGCTTTCGAAGGATTAAAACTATCCAATCGTACTGTTCATAGACCAGAGGCTACGATAGCTGTCGCAGACCATAATGTTCCTACTATAAATAGACAAAATATTGAGGACCCACAAAGTAAAATTCAAGTCGAAACTTTAGCAAAAAACACTAAAGAGCATGGAATTCAATATTTTGATTTAATGGACCAAAGACAAGGTATTGTTCACATAATTGGTCCTGAGCAGGGAATTACCCAACCGGGCATGACAATTGTCTGTGGCGACAGTCACACGTCTACCCATGGAGCTTTCGGAGCTCTCGCTTTTGGTATCGGAACAAGTGAAGTTGAGCATGTTCTGGCTACGCAAACAATTGTTCAAAATCCTGCAAAAAATATGAGAATTTCGGTCAATGGTGAACTTCCTTTCGGAGTAAATTCTAAAGATTTAATCTTGTACATAATTGGAAAAATTGGAACAGCTGGGGGAACTGGTCATGTAATTGAGTATGCTGGTTCATCTATCATGGGCCTTTCTATGGAAGGCAGAATGACTATTTGTAATATGAGCATTGAAGCTGGTGCTCGCGCTGGATTAATTAGCCCAGATCAAACAACTTTTAATTACATAAAAGGCAGACCTTATGCCCCTGGAACTGAACACTGGGATCAAGCAGTAGAATACTGGTCATCTCTTCCCTCAGATAATGATGCAAATTACGATCATGAAATAGTTATAGATAGTTCAGAAATTGACCCAATGGTGACATGGGGAACTAGCCCTGAGGACGTTGTGTCAGTGAAAGGCACGGTGCCAAATCCAAGTAGTGCTAAAACAGAAAATAAAAAGAAAAGTATTGAAAGATCACTTGAGTATATGGGTCTTAAGCCCGGAACAAAAATTACAGACATAAAATTAGATAAAATATTTATTGGCTCTTGCACAAATGGTCGAATTGAGGATTTAAGAAAAGTTGCATCTATTGTTAAGGACAAAAAGATTGCTTCACACGTTCAAGCAATGATAGTACCAGGATCAGGCTTAGTTAAAAAACAAGCAGAAGAAGAAGGAATAGATATAATTTTAAAAGATGCTGGCTTTGAATGGAGAGAGGCTGGATGTTCAATGTGCCTTGGTATGAATCCCGATCAATTAAAACCAGGTGAAAGGTGCGCATCAACTTCTAATAGAAATTTTGAAGGTAGACAAGGCCGAGGTGGTAGAACTCATTTAATGAGTCCTGAGCTCGCTGCGGCATCTGCTATTACTGGAAACATTTCAGATATAAGAGATTTTACATAAAATGGATAAGTTTCATTCCTTAAAAGGTATCGCAGCTCCTTTACCAATTGTTAATATCGATACTGATATGATCATCCCAAAGCAATTTCTCAAGACAATTAAAAGAACTGGTCTTGGTGTAAGTTTGTTTTATGAGATGAGATATGATAACGATGGAAACCTCATTAAAGATTTTGTTTTGAATACATCTCCTTTTGATCAGTCAAAAATTTTGGTTGCTGGTGATAATTTTGGTTGTGGGTCAAGTAGAGAGCACGCCCCTTGGTCTCTTAAAGATTTTGGAATAAGGGTCGTAATTTCAACAAGTTTTGCAGATATTTTTTATAATAATTGCTTTCAAAATGGAATTTTACCGATTGTTGTCAGTCCTGAAAACCTTGATCAGTTAATGACAGCAGCTAAAAATCAAATTGAGTTCAATATTGACCTTCCGGAGCAAATCATTAAAGCTGGCAATCATTCAATCAATTTTGAAATTGAAGAATTCAGAAAAGAAAGACTTTTGCAGGGATTAGACGATATAGGCATTACCCTTGGTTACCAAGACAAAATAAATGCTTACGAAGAGGATAAAAAAAATAAAAAACCCTGGTTATTTAAAGATACTTAAATGAGTTCTAAAATTCTAGTTTTGCCAGGAGATGGCATAGGTGTGGAAGTTGCTGATCAAGCAATTAGAGTAATTGAAAAATTAAATGAGCAAGGCCTTAATGCTAGCTATGAAAAAGATTTAGTTGGAGGTGCTTCATATGATGTTAATGGCGAACCTTTAACTAACTCTGTTTTAGAGAAAGCAAAAAATTCAGATGCTATATTATTGGGAGCAGTTGGTGGATCAAAGTGGGATGACGTAGAAAGATCAAAAAGACCAGAGGCTGGACTTTTAGGTTTGAGGAAAGAATTAGAACTTTTTGCAAATCTGAGACCTGCTTTAGTTTTTGATGCTCTTGTTTCAGCTTCAACTTTAAAAAATGAAGTGGTAAACAATTTAGATATTATGATTGTAAGAGAATTGACTGGTGGAGTATATTTTGGTCAACCTCGAGGAATAGAGGACACACCAAATGGTAAGAAAGCGATCGACACACAAATATATCACGATTACGAAATAGATAGAATTGCTAGAGTTGCTTTTGATTTAGCCAGGAAAAGAAATAATAAAGTGACATCTGTTGAGAAAGCTAACGTTATGGAAACAGGCGTACTCTGGAGGGAGATTGTGAAAGAAACTCATAAAGATTTTTCAGATATTACACTAGAAAATATGTTAGCAGATAATTGTGCCATGCAACTTGTTAGAAACCCAAAACAATTTGATGTAATAGTTACAGATAACCTTTTTGGAGATCTGCTGAGTGATTGTGCTGCTATGCTGACTGGTTCGCTTGGAATGTTACCATCGGCATCATTGGGTGAAGAAAAAAATGGCAAAAGACATGGACTTTTTGAGCCTGTTCATGGAAGTGCCCCTGATATTGCAGGTCAAGATAAAGCAAATCCAATCGCCACTATTTTAAGTTTGTCTATGATGCTAAAATATAATCTCAATAAACAAGAGTTATCAAATAAAGTAGAAAGTGCTGTCCAACAAATTCTCTCTGAGGGTTACAGAACTGGAGACATTTATACAAATGAAGACCAAACTCTTGTTTCCTGTTCTAAAATGGGCGATTTAATAATTGAGAGAATTTAAGTTGGCTTCTTCTAAAAAACCTAAAATTGCTGTTGTCGGAGCAACTGGAAATGTCGGTAGAGAGGTTTTAGATATTATTGATGAAAAAGAAATTCAATATTCTGATTTAATCGCTTTAGCTTCTTCTCGTTCTAAAGGAAACACAATTGATTACGGAGAAAACAAGTCTGTTGTAGTAGGAGACTTAGCTGAATATGATTTTTCTGATACTGACATAGCTATTTTTTCACCAGGTGCGAAAGTTTCAAGTGAGTTTGCTCCTAAAGCTGCTAAGCAAGGTTGTATAGTAATTGACAATACCTCTCATTTTCGAACAGATCCAGATGTCCCATTAGTAGTCGCTGAGGTCAATCCTGAGGCGTTAAAAGACTTTAGAAAAAAAAATATCATTTCTAATCCTAATTGTTCAACTATGGGGATGCTAGTTGCGGTTAAACCTTTGCATGATCATTTCAAAGTTAAAAGAATTGTTGTTTCAACTTATCAATCAGTATCTGGTGCAGGTAAAGAAGCTGCAGATGAATTATTCAATCAAACTAAATCAATCTATGCAAATGAAGCAGTAGTGAAAGAAAAATTTACTAAACAAATTGCTTTTAATGTTATCCCGCATATAGATGTTTTCTTAGAGGACGGTCAAACCAAAGAAGAGTGGAAAATGTACAATGAAACAAAAAAAATTCTTGATCAAAACATTGAACTAACTGCAACTTGTGTTCGAGTACCAGTATTTATATCTCATTCACTAGCTGTAAACATCGAGTTTGAAAAGCCTTATGATGAAGACCAAATAAGAGAAATTTTTAAGAAATCCCCTGGTCTGAAAATGATTGATTACCGTGCTGATGAGGGGTACGTAACTCCGATCGAATCTGCAGGTTTAGACCCTGTTTACGTAAGCAGAATTAGAAGAGACTCTACTATTCCAAATGGTCTTAATTTCTGGTGCGTGTCTGACAATTTAAGAAAGGGAGCTGCTTTAAACACTGTACAAATAGCAGAAATCTTGATCAAAGATTATTTAAGCTCTTAGCTTTAAATCTTTTTTTTCTTTTTTTAGATCGTATTTTATTTTTTAGCAAAATATCATAAATATCATTCGTAACATTTTCTAGTATTTCTCTTGTTGTATTTTTTTTATAGATATAGTGAGCATATAAAGCTGTAGATTGGTCGCCAGCTCCATGAAATCTTTCTTTAAAATTTATGTAAGGTGTTTCTATGAAAAAAATCTCTCTTTTATTACAAATAATATTTAATATTTTTTTATTTTTTGGAATGCTTCTTATTAATACTTGACTATTAAACTTCCTCGTAAACGATTTGAGGTCAGTTATGATCTCGCTAATACTATAGTTTTTTACATCTTTATTATTTAAGTATGACCACTCAAAAAAATTTGCTGATACATATTTAACTTTTGTTATTACTTTTTTAAAAAAATTTGCAACGTCTTTTTCTACATATAGACCTATTCCTATATCTCCCATTACAGGGTCTAAAACAATTCTATTTTGCACATTAATAATTTTACCAATCGATTTTGAAATCTTTGAGTTGGGTGTGTAGCCAATAATTGTTAAATCATTTAAGCTTAATTTATATGTTTTCCTAACTTTATTAAAAATTACCCATGGATTTAAACTGTTGTTATTGATTTGAAGGGTGCCTTTTACAGCTTTATGAGATGTTAAAATTACAGTCGGTATCTCATAAATGTTATAACCCTTGTCACTTAAGATTGATCGAGCGGCATGATTTCCAACTTTATCATTTAAGACAGTAGACTGAATACTAACTATATTCCTCATATTTTAGTACCTATTTCTTCAAAGGTTGTCATTGTTTCCACAATAATATAAAAAATACGCATTAAGAATTTTAATTAAAGGAAATAAATATGACTTTTGAATTACCAAGCTTACCTTATGCAAATGATGCTTTAGCTCCATATATGTCATCAGAAACTCTTGATTTCCATCATGGCAAACATCATCAAACATATGTAACAAATTTAAATAATCTTGTTAAAGACACTGATATGAAAGACTCTTCTCTTGAGGAAATAGTTGTAAAATCAAGTAAAGACTCATCGATGGCAGGAATTTTTAATAATGCAGGTCAACATTGGAACCATATTTTATTTTGGCAATGTATGAAACCCAATGGGGGAGGCTCTATGCCGTCCGAATTGGAGAGTAGAATTATATCAGACCTAGGAGGGATTGATCAATTCAAAGAAGCTTTTATTCAGGCAGGAACAACTCAATTTGGTTCTGGATGGGCTTGGCTTGCCATCGATAATGGTAAATTAGTGGTCACTAAGTCACCTAATGCTTCTAATCCTCTAGTTGATGGAATGAAGCCAATACTGGGATGTGACGTATGGGAACACTCTTATTATATAGATTATAGAAACAAACGACCTGATTATTTAAAA
The DNA here is from genome assembly GCA_902610255.1 of uncultured Alphaproteobacteria bacterium. Taxonomy (GTDB): domain Bacteria; phylum Pseudomonadota; class Alphaproteobacteria; order HIMB59; family HIMB59; genus HIMB59. Next base: position 238,747 of record CACLUX010000001.1, read on the forward strand.
GCTTTTTTAGATAGTCTAGTAAACTGGGAATTTGTTGCTTCGCAATTAGATTAAATATTAGGGCTGCTTATAAAAAAGCAGCCCTATTTTTTTATTTAAGCTGATAAAAGTTTAGAATTCGTATTAACTTTTATTTTTCTAGGTTTTTGGTGTTCAGGTATTTCTCTTTCAAGATTTATACTTAACAGACCATTATTTAAATCAGCCTCTATAACTTTTACAGTATCAGCTAACTCAAACTTTCTCTCAAAATTTCTGTTGGCAATTCCTCGATAAAGATACTCTGATTTATTCATAGTTTTATCTTCACCCATTTCACCTTTAACAGTCAAAAGATTACCCTCTTGGGATATATCTATTTGGTCCTCACCAAAACCGGCGATAGCCATGGTAATTTGGTAAATATTTTTGTCATGTTTGACTATATTATAAGGTGGATAAGAAGCACCTTTATTGTTCGTAGAAAAGACGGTATCAAAAAGTTTATCAAACTCATCGAAACCAACTGATGATCTCCATAGAGGAGATAAGTCAAATGTAGTCATAATTAACCTCCTTAAGCGTTAATTGTTAATTGCAGTTTTTAAACCTGCGTTAATAAAGAAATTCCAAATGGCAATTTCTCTTATTATTAATTTGGGATTTCAATTTTGAATTTCAAGACTTTCAAATTGACTGTTGGATCATTTTTTTAGAAGATAGGCTCCTTTAATGTATTCAATTGTTGCAAATAAGCCAGGTGGTACAAGCGTTCTTCAAAGGAAAAGTATTGATCTCACTGACCTTAAATCGAATGAAATTTTGATTAAAAATAGAGCAATTGGAGTAAATTTCATCGATATTTATTTTAGAGCAGGGTTATATCCTTGGCCTGTTGACAAAGATCTTGTTTTAGGCTCTGAAGGTGCAGGCGAGGTTGAAGCTATAGGCTCTAATGTTACAAAGTTTAAAATAGGGGATCGCGTAGCATATGCCCAACCTAATAATGCATACGCAACACATAGAATGATATCAGAGGATCTCGTAGTTTCTATCCCAGATAGCATATCTTTCGATCAAGCAGCCGCATCAATTCTAAAAGGACTAACAGTAAAGTATCTTGTTTGTGACAGTTATAAGTTAAAAAGTAATCATGAGATTTTATTTCATGCTGCGGCTGGAGGCGTAGGATTGATCGCAGGCCAATGGATAAAAGACATTGGTGCAAAATTAATAGGAACAGCTGGTAATTCAGAAAAATGCGAGCTAGCAAAGCAAAGAGGCTTTGACGAGGTTATAAACTACTCTGAAAAAAATTTTTTAGATGAAGTATTAAAAATCACAAATAATAAAGGTCTTGACGTGGTTTATGACAGCGTTGGCAAAGATACAATGTTTCAATCATTTAAATGTTTAAAAAAACATGGGATGTTAGTTAGCTTTGGTCAATCATCAGGACCATATAAAGACATTCAAATGACAGATCTTGCATTTGGTTCTTTTTATTTAACTCGACCTACACTATTCCATTTTTACGCTAATAGAGAGTGGCTTGAAATTGCAAGTCATAAATTATTTGAGATGATTGCAAAAGATAAAATTAAATTGGATAAAATTACAAAATATGACCTTGATAATGTTGCTGACGCTCATACAGATATGGAAAATAGAAAGACTTCGGGATCTATTGTCCTAAAGATTTAACTTCACTAAATACTTCTTTAAGAGTTTTCTCTAGAGTATCAAATATTATACCCATCTCCTCCTCTGATGTAATAAAAGGGGGACATAACACAATTGATGGGCCAAGAGGTCTACATATCAAACCATTTTCAATACACTTATTAGCAACTCGCTCACCAATGGATATCGAACCATCGAAGGGTAGTTTATTTTTTTTATCTTGAACCATCTCTAAAGCACCCATAAGTCCAATGCCGCGAGACTCACCTATAAACTCTAAATCTTCAAAGTTCTTTAAACCTCCCATAAAAATTGGCTCAAGGTGTCTAACATTTTCAATCATTTTCTCATTAATAATAATATCAATTGCTTCTAGCGCTAGGGCACAACCTACAGGGTGTCCACCGGCTGTGAAGCCATGAAAAAATTCCTCTGCCTCATAAGAAGCCTCCATCATTTCTTTTGTCATTTTTTCTCCTAAAATAACCGCACCAAGTGGAAAGAAACCTGATGTGATACATTTAGAGGCAATAATAATATCGGGATCAATATTGTATGTTTGAGATCCCCATAAGTTACCAGTTCTACCAAAACCACAAATTACCTCATCAGCAATAAATGGAATATTGTATTTTTTTAAAATTTTTTGAACTATCTCAAAATATCCTTTTGAGGGAGGGATCACACCACCTGCCCCCATAACAGGTTCTGCAAAAAAACCTGCAATGGTGTCAGGTCCCTCTTTTAAAATCAAATTTTCTAAATCTTCACCCATTCTTTTGGTAAACATTTCCTCACTCTCTTTTTCTAAGCCATATTTCCAATAATGAGGACAAGCTGAATGTATAAAACCATCTAGGGGTAATCCAAATTCACTATTATATGGTTTTCCTGTCATCGAAGCAGAAACAGCCGTTACACCATGATAAGAATTTATTCGAGTAATTATTTTCCTTCGATTGGGATGCCCTTTTCTTTTATTAATAAACCATAATAATTTTACAGTAGTGTCATTAGCTTCAGATCCAGAGTTTGTAAAAAAAACTTTACCATCTGTGAAAGGAGATATTTCAATTAATTTATCTGCAAGTTCTACAGCTGGTTCAGATATTCTTCCAAAAAAAGCGTGGTAACCAGAAAATTTTTCATATTGTTTTTTTGCTGTTTCAACCATTCTAGGATGATCGAAACCAACCACAGAATTCCATAATCCTGAATTGGCATCTAAATATTTTTTTCCATCTTGATCATAAACATATATCCCCTTCGCTTGGTTTAAAACAATAGGACCAAGTACATTTAAATTTTTAAGATCGGTAAAACCATGCAAAACTTTATCTGTGTTAATCATTTAATCTACAACCTCATATAAACTTTCTAAAATTGGAATATTTCTAAATGGAATATCCACTAATCCTGTATCAGCAAGAAAATATCCAATAAAAAAGAAGAGTATCATGAAAATTAACTTCAACATCTCTAAAAAAAGATAATATAGAAATGAAAAAAAAGGGTTAGAACAATTTGTCCTAACCCTTTAAGAAAGAAGTGGCCCACTAAGAAAAAAACCGCTTCTATAAGGCTGTAAAAAGAGATTAATCTTTTATTTTCGATTATAATAAGGGGTAAAAATAACATCAAGAAAATTGAAATAACCACAATATATAGAATAAATTAGATCTATATGCTACTAAACTTAGTTAAATCAGAAAATGAGTATCTTTAGATTCCTAGATAATATTCCGACTGTTTTTTTTTCAATTATTTGGATTGGATTACTGGGTGCAATTACATTAGGGGCACCTTATATTTTTATTGAGGACATAAAGCTATTAACCACAATTCAAGATAATGAATTTGTTTCAAATTTTTCAGATTTTGCAAATCCACATTTGATATTTCTTAAAATTACCTCAAAGCTTACAAATTTTTTTGACTTAAATAATTACTTTCTATTTAGACTACCAAATTTTATATACTTAGGATTACTAATTTTGGTTACATATAAAATTATTAAATTAAAATTTTATGACCTCAACTATTTAATGCCTCTTACAGCAGTGATGTTAAGTGGCGCAATTTTAATTTCAATGATAACCATTG
>CACLUX010000002.1 GCA_902610255.1 uncultured Alphaproteobacteria bacterium
TACTTCACCTAAATCGTCATTAGGGATGCCAAAAACAGCAGACTCTAAAACTAATTCGTGTTGATTAATAATATCTTCAATTTCTTTAGGATAAACATTATATCCACCACTTATGATTAAATCTTTATTTCTTCCTGATATGAATAGATATCCATCATTATCAAAATATCCAATATCACCGGTTATAAAAAAACCATCTTTAGTAAATGCCTCTTGTGTCTTTTTTGGATTATTTAGATAACCTTTAAATACATTAGGACCATTTATTTCTATTGTTCCAATATCATTTTCTGATTTATTATTATCACTTTGAATATTATTTATTCTTATTTTAATATCTTTTAAAGGTTTACCAACTGATCCTGCCTTTCTTTCCCCATCACAAGGATTAGAGGCATTCATATTAGTTTCAGTCATACCATATCTCTCTAATATTTGATGACCGGTTACTCTATAAAAATTTTTAAATGTTTGATTTAACAATGGAGCACTTCCAGATATAAATAATCTCATATTTTGTGTTAATTTCTTATCTAGTCTTTTGTCATTCAACAATCTCGTATAAAAAGTTGGAACACCCATCATCAGAGTTGAATAATTAAATGCTTCAATAATTGAGTCTGTATTAAAATTTTTTATAAATCTAATAGTAGCCCCTCTTATCATGGAGGTATTAATAGCAACAAACAATCCATGAGTATGATAAATTGGAAGTGAATGGATTAAAGTATCATTGCGATTTATATTCCATAAATTTATTAGTTCTTGAGCATTTGAAACTAAATTTTGTTCAGTTAACATAGCACCTTTAGGTTTTCCTGTAGTCCCAGAGGTATATAAAAGTGCTGCTAAATCATTATACGTTCTTTTTGATGGTTCAAAAAAACTATCAAGGTTTTCTAAACCATCAGTAATCTCTCCAACTCCGTTTGCATTTAAAGATAAAATTCTACAGCCAATTTCATCGCAAAATGGTTTTAAACTATCTATTTCTGATTTATCACAGATAAGAAAAGATGGTTTTGAGTCCTTTATAAAATAAATTGTTTCATTAGCTGTATAGCTTGTATTAAGTGGAAAAAAAACTGACCCAGTAAGAATAGATGATAAATAAAGAGCTAAAGTCTCTTTACATTTGGCGGACTTTACAAGAATGTGACTTCCTGATTTTAACCCTAACTTTGATAATTTGTGAGAAATTTTTGATGCAAGAATTATGAAATTTTTATAAGTAATCTCGGATCCATCATCTAATATTAAAAAAGTTTTATTATTGTCTAAATTAGTTTCAACAAGATTTGAATAGAGTGAGTCTGTCAAAGTATATCAACGGTGTAATTAGGTTGGCCCTGCAATATATACAGGGCCTAATAAATAAAATAAAAAATCTAGATTATCCTAGGATTATGGTAACCATTTCTCCCAAGTAGATTTATTGTTTGCTTTCCATTCAGCAACAACATCATTAAGTTCACCACCTTCACGAACTTTAACGAGCATCGCTGCTTGATCTGCATTTGATAATGCCATTTTACCAAAGAATTCAAGTGCTTTTTGGTTTTCTGGTTTAGCAAATGTATCAGGATTACCGTAGTTCATTGGATAGTCAACAGCCCAACCTGTTGCTGGCCAAGAGTCAGCTCCACAAGTTTCCCAGTTGTTTGCCTCGGTAAAGGTATCACAAGTTTTATTTGGAGCTAATTTTACACCTACTAATTCGTTAACACCAAAGAACCAATGAGGCTCCCAAAGATACATTAAGAAAGGTTCACCTCTATCGTACATACCTTGCGCTTCAGCAAGAGCAGCTGTTTCAGTTCCTAATTCATCAGCAACAAAGTCTAAACCAAGTAGGTCTAATCTTTTTTGATCATGACAGTTCCAACCAGCAACTGGACAACCAATTAATCGACCTTTACCACCAGACTCCATAGTCGCAAAATCTTCTTTGAATTTATTTAAATCAGCATAGCTAGAAAAATCTGGATTTGCATCAGCCCAATATTTTGGAACATAATAATCTGACATACCAGTAATACCAACAGTACCAAGTAATTTTACACTTCCATCACCAGAGTAAGTCATTTTAACTTCCCCACCATGAATTAAGTCGCCATTTAACATAACCTCATCAGCTTCAGCGTAACTAGGCCATGACTCACATGCAAAATCAATATCACCTGCAGCAATAGCTTCCCACAAGCCAGTTCCTGAGGCAAATACGATTCTATCAATTTCGTATCCTAACTCATCTTCAAGTATGCTTACAGCTACTTGACATGAAATCTCTCCACCTGTCCAGTCAGCGATGGCTGCTAATAATTTTTCGGCATTAGCTTTACTGAATGTTGCGGTAAAAAGAATAGAGGATAGAATAAAAGTAATAATTGTTTTAGATATTCTCATAGATTATCCCTCCCATTAAAAGTTTATATTAGCAAAAAATAGTCAAAGTACATATGCAATTTATTCATCAATAGGTAACAAAACCCTATGAAATATGTTTTTTTATAGTTAATTAAGTGTAATACTATCCAAAATGATGAAAACTAAAGTATTTCTTACATGTGCTGTTAATGGATCCGGTGACACTGCATCAAAACATCCTGATCTTCCAAAGACTCCAAAACAAATAGCAAAATCCGCAATAGAGTCTGCTCAAGCAGGTGCATCTATAGTTCATATTCATGTCAGAGAGGAAGATGGAACACCTAGTCGAAAATTTGAATTTTATAAGGAAGTAGTTGAAATAATTAGATCGAGTGACACTGATGTAATTATTAATTTAACAACCGGTATGGGAGGTGATTTAGATATAGGTGAAGGAGATAACCCAATGGATTTTGGTCCATATACTGATATGGCTAATATTATGGAAAGAATATCTCATGTAGAGGAATTACTACCAGAAATATGTACACTTGATGCTGGAACTTTAAATTTTGGTGATAGTTCTGTGTTGGCGGTCAATACACCAAATGATTTAAGAAAAGCAGCAAAACGATTAAAAGAAATTGGAGTTAAACCTGAAGTTGAAGCATTTGATTTAGGTAACATGTGGTTTGGAGCTCAGCTTTATGAAGAAGGACTACTAAGCGACCCACCCTTATATCAAATGTGTTTAGGAATTCCTTGGGGAGCTCCAGCAAAAACTACAGCTATGATTGCAATGTTAGATGTCATGCCTAAAAATGCTATTTGGTCTGGCTTTGCAATTTCAAGAAATGAAATGCCCTTTGTTGCACAAACAGTTTTACTTGGTGGTAATCCCAGAGTTGGGCTTGAAGATAATTTATATTTATCAAAGGGAAAACTTGCAACTAATCCACAATTAGTTGAGAAGGCAATAAAAATAGTTCATGAGTTGGGCTCCTCTATTATGAGTCCCCAAGAGACAAGAGATTATTTAAAGCTAAAAAAAACCTAATCCATTCTCTCAGTATTTCCATCAATAGAAATTACTTGACCTGAGACTCTAAGGGAGTCTTGAGAAATTAAAAAGGAACACATTTTTGCTATATCATCTTCATAAACCCATTGTTTTAAAGAACTCATAGAAACAAAATCTTTTTCAATGGATCTTACAGATCGCTTTAGCATTTTTGCTTTCGCTTTTATGACTCTCATCATTCTCGCACCTTTAACAGAACCAGGGCATATAGCATTTACTCGTATATTAAATTTTCCTAATTCCATTGCTAAAGTTTTAGTAATACCAACTAAGGCCCATTTACTTGCCGCATAAGGAGATCTATTAGGAAAACCATCAATACCAGCTGTGGAGGAAATATTGATTATTGACCCATTTTTAGATTTCTTAATCATGGGTATCGCATATTTGGTAAAATAAAAGTGACTATTTATATTTACATGTATAGTTTTTTCCCAATCATCAGATTTAATTTTCTCTAAAGGAGATGTGGGTCCAGCTATTCCAATATTATTTATAAGTCCATCTATTTTTTTAGTTTTATATGATATTTCTTTATAAAATTTCTTTACCTCATCTTCTTTTGAAGCATCGCATTCTGATATAAAGAGTTTCTTATTAAAATATGAATTTTTTTTTAATTTATTAATGTTTTTTTTATCAATATCACAAGTATATACAAAAGCACCTTGTGATAGTAATAATTTTACAGTAGCTAGACCTATTCCAAAAGCACCAGCAGATAAAATAATTTTTTTATTTTTAAGGAAATTATTTTGCATCAAAAGAATTATTATCAGGTTTAATGGGAATAGATCTATCTATACCCTTTACAATTTTTTTTTCTTTATCGTAAAAAGGTAAATCCACAACAACTCCGGTGTGTGAAGAATTATCTGGGAGAATTATTTCTATCTCTTTATTCATATAATCATTTGGTTCATAAAATCTTACATAACCAATTCCTTGTTGGAGAGTTGGAGACGGTACACCAGCTGTTATGTAACCGACTTGTTTATCATTAATTTTTATTTTACTTCCAGCTTTAGGAACTACTGTTTTACAAGTTATTCCAAATAAACAAGTCCTTTTATCTTTTTTAATTAAAGCATCTTTACCGATAAAATCTTTATCCATATTAACAAAATACCCAAGGCCAGCTTCGAAAGGAGTAATTGTTGTATCTATATCAGTTAAATTTCCAAAAATACCGCCCTCAATTCTTCTAATTGTCATGGCTCTAGAGGCAGAAAATTGCATACCATATGGTTTACCACATTCAATAAGATAGTCCCATAGAGCCAAATGGTCTGTTTTAAAACCATCACAAAAAATTTCAAATCCTAATTCATTTGTAAAACCTGTTCTTGAAACATATAAAGTTTGCCCTCCTAGATCAAAAAAATTGGATGTAAAATAAGGCATATTTTCATCAATCTTTCCATTGGAAGCTAACTTCATGATATCGATTGATGCCGGACCTTGAATTTGAAGAACTCTAGATTTAGGGTCTTTTATTTGAACATCATAATTTGAACTATGAGCAATAAGCCAATCTTCAAATGGGCCATCTGCTTGAACGTACCAAAACTTTTCTTCATCAAATCTAAATAAAACTCCATCCATGAAAATTCCACCTTTTGGTGTACAAGCAAGTGCATAATAACCTCTGCCAATTTTTGTTTTTGAAATATCTCTTGTCAGCACTTTATTCAAAAAAGAAACTGAGTCTTTTCCTGATATTTCTATCGGTTTTTCTGGAACATCAAACAAAAGAGCTTTTTGTCTTAAAAGCCAATATTTTTCTGAGGGATCTTCATCAATTTTCATAGGAAAGTATCTTCCTGCATAAACACCTCTGACCATGTTCGAAGTATTAGTGCGCTGAATGAATGGAGACTCTTCAAATCTACGTGCACTAATTTGAATTGTTTGGTTTAGATCAGCTTCTTCTTGTAAATTTCCCATTTATTTATCAATGACTCTATTAGATTTATAATCACGAATAATAACAGGAGGGTCAAATGCAGTCACAGGTGAAATTTTATCTTTAACTAATTCTACTTCGATGAGACATGAGTGTGCTATAGGACCTTGACCTAATTTTGAAGTACCTTTGTCTTTTGTAAGGACATTAGGGTTACCATGTTTACAGATAGTTTTTAAATTTTTAGAGTCCTCAGGGTCGTACCATGCACCTGTACTAATTTGAACAACTCCAGGGCGAATATTATCATTAATGTTTACACCAGCTAAACAGGCACCTCTGTCATTAAAGAGTTTTACTATATCTCCCTCATTTATTCCTCGACTGCTCGCATCAACACTATTCATTTTAATTGGTTCACGATCTTTAATTTTAAAAGATTTACTATAGCCTCCGTGATCCATTTGACTATGTAATTTATTTTTTGGTTGATTAGATATTAAATGTAAAGGATAGTTTTTATTTTTACTTCCAAGCCATTCACAGGGTTCTAACCAGGTTGGATGACCAGGACAATCATCATAATTAAAACTATCTACTGTTTTAGAATATATTTCTATTTTTCCACTTGGAGTTGAGAGCGGGAATTTAGTAGGATCTTCTCTGAAATCTTTTAACATTATTGTATTTTCTTTTGGTGGTGGAACTTTAAACCACCCTTTTTTTCTAAACTCCTGATAGCTAGGAAAATCAATATTTTTTAATGACTTTGATTTGACTGATGTTTCTTGATAAATCCATTTTTGCCAATCTTCTTCATCTCTTCCTTCAGTAAAAAGATTTTCGACATCCATTTTTTTTGCAATTCCTTTAAAAATATCAAAATCACTTTTAGCCTCTTTAAAAGGTTCAACTAATTTTGACATTGAAATTACATAAGGATCTCTTGGGGTAAGCATTATATCTTGTCTTTCAAGTGGAGTGGTACAAGGTAATATAATATCTGAATATTTAGCTAAAGAATTCCAGCACCATTCATTAGAAATAATAGTTTCAGGTTTTTTCCAAGCTAGCAAAAGTCTATTAATATCCTGATGATGATGAAATGGATTTCCACCTGCCCAATAGATTAATTTAATATCAGGATATTCATACTCCTTGCCATCAAAATGAAAAGTTTCACCCGGATTTAAAAGTAAATCACTAATCCTTGCAACTGGGATAAAATTATCAATTTTATTGTCAGATTGTGGAAAAGCAGCGCCAGGAATAATAGAAAACTGCCCACCAATGTGATTTGTTGCACTATAACCAAATCCAAAACCACCACCTGGTAAACCTATTTGACCCAACATTGATGCCAACATAATTGCTGTCCAAAAAGGCTGTTCACCATGATCTTGGCGAGTTAAAGACCAACTAACAGATATCATAGTTCGCTTTGAGGACATGTCTCTTGCCAAAGAAATAATTTCATCTGATGAGATTTCACTTATTTCTGAAGCCCAATTAGCATCTTTTACAACTCCATCTAAATCTCCTAAAAGATATGGTAGGAAAATATCAAAACCTTCTGTGTATTTTTTAATAAATATTTCACTATATAAATTTTCTTTGTATAGAGTGTGTGCTAGACCGAGCATAATTGCTACATCAGTATTAGGTCTTAAAGGTAACCACTTTCCTTTAACCTCATCTAACAAGTCACTTTTCAATGGACTCAAATTTACAAATCTTATGCCAGCTTTAGCGGAACTAATAAGTTTTTCTTTTTGATTATGACTTCCAGTACCACCTTGAGCTATTTGACCATTTTTTAAAGGAACTCCTCCAAAACATACAAATAGTTCTGTGTTTTCTTCGATTGAGTCCCAACTAGTGCAAGTATCAAGATAGGCTCTATAACTTCCAAGTATATGGGGAACCATTGCTTCTGCTGCTGCAAAACTATAAGTAAACTTTGATCTTGTGTAGCCACCAATGCAATTTAAAAAACGATGTAGTTGACTTTGAGCATGATGAAATCTTCCAGCACTAGCCCAGCCATAAGATCCACCAAATATTGAGGAATTACCAAAGTTTTCTCTTACTCTATTTAATTCTTTGGCCACTATATTTTCAGCTTCATCCCAAGTTACAGCTACAAAAGGATCAATCCCTCTTAAGTTATTGTTTGTTCCTGGTCCATTATCAATCCAACTTTTTCTTATCATAGGTTTATCAATTCGCGTTTTATTATCGTGAATGTCTACAATACCTGGACCTATTGGTGATGGATCTTTATCATTTTCCCATCCAATTAATTCTGTAACTTTCCCATTATTTACTTTTGCTCTATAAGTTCCCCAATGCGAACTAGTTAAGGGAAGATCTTTCTTAAAACCCATTAGGACTTATCTAATCCAAGGGCTTGTCTTTGCTTCTTAGTCCAAGCGTGGGTTATCCTATCTATGATAATAGCAAGAAGAACTATAGCCAAACCGGCTGATAGACCTCTACCTGTATCTGATCTTTGAAGTGCATTAAATACTTGGAGTCCTAGACCTTTTCCTCCAATCAATGGTGTAACAATTTGCATTGCAAAAGCCATAATTACAGTTTGATTAAAACCCATAACGAGACTTGGTACAGCTAATGGAAATTTTACTTTATTTAAAGTTTGAATTCCTGTTCCTCCAAAAGATTTAGATACCTCTGAATAGCTTCCCGACACTTGTGACAAACCAAGAGCTGTTAATCTTATTATCGGTGGTACAGAATATATAACAGTTGCAATAACTGCAGATACTATATTTCCACCAAAAAACATTAAAACAGGAATTAAATAGCAAAAATAAGGCAAAGTTTGCATTGCATCTAAAACAACATTTTGGATATCTCTGTACCATTTATTGTAGGATGCTATTACTCCAAGCGGTACACCTATAACAAAGCAAATTAAAACTGAAACCAATACTGAAGATAACGTAATCATTGAATGCACCCACATACCTGTAGCTCCGATAAAGGCTAATAATATCGCAGTAATTGTGGCAAACTTTATTCCTACAGTCACATATCCAATAAGTATGAAAACAATCATTGTATACCACCAAGGTATCTGAGTTAGAAATAAATTTAATGGGTTTAGTAAATACAAGTAAACAAAATACTTCATACCTTTCGCAAATGATATAAAACCAGGATCAAGAGTCATTGCCTTAACAGTATCTTCTATTGGTTTTTGGATATCAATTGTCCATGTTTCTGGGAAAGTTCCTATACTATAAATGTATGCATCAAAAATAAAAATGAATATAAAAATTAAAAATGATGAGAATAAAAAATATCGTTGATTTATAAAATTTTTAATTGAATTATTATTAGATTTATTAAAAAGAGAAATTAAGCTAGCAATTATATTAGCAAAAACATTAATAATTGTTCTAAAAAATATATTTATAAGCTTTACAGATATTCTCATGGGTAATTCAATTAAGTTTGCGATGGGGTTTCTGTGTAAATTTTGCGGTAATAAGTAAAATTTTTTTACATCATCTGGTAAGGTTTCTTTTTCTTTACTAATAGCACTACTTATTCTGTCAAACATTATTGCCATAAATAAAATACACAAGCCCCCTTCCATTGCCCAACCAACATCTAATTTTCTAATTGCTTGCCATACTTGACCGCCTAAACCTTCAGCACCAATAAAAGTTGCAAGAACAACTAAAGCTAATGCCATCATAATTGTTTGATTAACACCCATCATAATACTTGGTAAGGCCATTGGAATTTTGATTTTAAATAAAAGCTGAAATTTATTAGATCCAAAAGACTCAGCTGACTCTATTGTTTCTTTAGATACTTGTCTTATTCCTAAATTTGTTAACCTAATAATTGGAGGCATAGCATAAATTAATGTAGCAAGTATTGCTGGAGCACCACCAATTCCAAAAAAGAACATAGCGGGAAATAAATATACAAAGGCTGGCATTACTTGCATGGTGTCTAAAATAGGTTTTAGAAAATTTTCAAATCTATCACTTTGAGAACTGAGTATTCCTAGGATAACTCCAAAAATTACAGATAAAATTACTGATAAGCCCATTAATGCTAATGTCTGCATTGAGACTTCCCACATATCCACAGCTCCCCAAAAATAAACTGTAAACATACAAAATAAGGCTAGTTTTATACCCCCATATGCTAAAGCTGGAAGAGCAATTAAAGACATTATTAAAATCCATGGAGACTCAACAAAGAAATTTTCCAAGGCCATGTAACCAGCTTGTAAAAAAGATGCAAATAATCTCGTTATCCATCTATAGTTATCTTTTAAATAATCCTCTCCGGCATTTATCCATGCTGTAAACTTAAATTCATCGGTAATAGATTTAGGAAATACTGTAGGGTCTTCATTAACAATCGACAGATAGTATGCTACTGCCCCAATAATAAAAATACTTATGTAAAAGATTATATTTTTATTTAATTTATTTTTAATGGCTATATTTTGATCTAAAGACATATTAATTTATATTTAATCAACTATATAAGAATTTATAAAAATAATTTTATTTTAATAGTATTAATTCACAATTATAATAGCCTTTAAACTGAATAATATGGATAAAATTATTTGCTCAAATATATGGAAAATTTTTGGCAATGATGAAAAAAGAATTTTAGACAATTTAGATCCAAATTTAAGTAGAGACGAAGTCCAAGAAAAAACTGGACATGTAGTAGCTGTAAAAGATGTCAGCTTTTCCATTCAAAAAGGTGAAACCTTTGTTGTAATGGGATTATCAGGTAGTGGAAAATCAACTTTAGTAAGATGTTTAACTAGATTAATTGAACCTACATCTGGATCGGTAATTATTGATGATACTGACATTACAAAAATAAGTAGAAATAGCCTCCTTGATCTTAGAAGAAATAAAATGAGTATGGTATTTCAACACTTTGGTCTTTTTCCACATCGGACAGTTCTTGAAAACATTTCTTATGGTTTAGAAATTAGGGGAGAAAAGAAACAAGAAAGATTAGACAAGGCTACAGAGTCTTTAAATCTTGTTGGTTTAAAAGGTTGGCATAATAATTATCCAAGAGAACTCTCGGGAGGAATGCAACAAAGAGTTGGTTTAGCAAGAGCGATGGCAGTTGAACCAGAAATCTTAATATTTGATGAGCCATTTTCTGCTTTAGACCCATTAATTAGACGAGAAATGCAAGACGAGCTATTAGACATTCAAAAAAAATTGCAACGCACTATGGTATTTATTACTCATGATTTTTTAGAGGCAATAAAAATGGGCGATCATATTGCTATCATGAAAGATGGAGAGATTTCTCAAGTTGGAACACCTGAAGAAATTGTGGCAAATCCAGTTGACAAATACGTTAAAGATTTTTGTGAAGATGTTCCAAAATATAAAGTATTAAGTGCTGGAAAAGTTATGCGTAAGGAATGTTCTGATGAGTCAAAGAAATTATTTTCAGATAAAACTAAATGCATAGATGAAAATGCTAAAATTGAAACATTAATTGACCAGATATGTGAGGATGATACAGCCTACCCTATAATAAATGCACAATCTGGTGAGTTAGTTGGAGAAATTGATCGAACCATAGTCATGAAGTCTATGAAATCTAAATGATATAAACATTTAGTTTGGTTTATTAATTTTCTTATTTTTATCTCTCCAAATAATAATCATTCCAGCGAAAACTATTAATAAAACTCCAGGGAAAAGTTGATCAAAAGGTGCTTCACCAAAAAATATCCATGCTAGAATAAAAGATGAGGGTATTGCTAAATATTCAAAAACTGCGATTTTACTAGCTGCTATTAACCTATAAGAGTAAATAAATAGAATTGCAGCTGTTCCTCCAAAAATACCAATTAATGATAAAATTAAAAAGTCAGTATTGCTCTCAATATATGTATGACCAGTTGTAAAAAAAATAAATATTAATGAACCAAGAAAAGATGAAAAGAGAGAATAGAATTGAATTTTTCCTGTAGAAAAATTATCTGGTATAAATTTTAGTACTATCACTTGGACAGCCCATAAGAAAGCAACTAGTATTGGTAAAATAGAATAATAAGAAAAAATACTACTATTAGGTTTCATAATCATTACAACTCCAACAAAGCCAATTATAACAGCTGACCATCTATATATACCCACTCTGTCTCCTAAAAAGAAGATTGATAAAATTACTATAAAAAATGTAGAGGAAAAAGTTAGTGTAGATGCTGTAGCAAATTCCATATTATTTATTGCAATGTAATACAAGATATTAATAGCCAAAAAACAAGAACCTCTGATAAAACAAAATAAAATAAATTTTTTATTTAAATTTTTAAAAAGGTCTGAGCTTTCTTTATTATAAATTAGTAAAAGTATTAGGGGGATTATCGCAAAAGTATTTCTAAAAAGAGCTAGTTGAATTGTAGAATACTCACCTCCTAAATATTTTACAATCAATCCATGTATATCTATGAATATAACTCCAATAACCATTGCAGAGATTGCAAGAAATGTATTTTTTTGATTATAAATAAAATTAATCATTTCATATCACTATTAACTTGTTATAAACTTTATTATTCTAAATGAAAAACTTTAAACTAAACGAAAAAGATATCCTGTCTAACCAAGACTGGACTTTTCCGACAACCACTTATTACGGACCAGGAAGATTTAATGAAATTGCAAAATTTTGTGAGGAATTTGATATTAAAAATCCTCTTATTGTAACAGATAGTGGCAGCAAGGATCTTCCTTTTATTAAGAAGTTAATAGCATTATTATCAAAAAATAATATTAAATCAGATTTATTTTATAATATATCGCCTAACCCACGAGATGATGAGATATCAAAAGGATGTGACCAGTTTAAAAATGGAAGTCACGATTCAATCATAGCTATTGGTGGTGGGAGTGCTATGGATGGTGGTAAGTCTATATGTTTAACTGTTAATAGTGAAACCCCATTATGGGATTTTGAGTTTGAACAACCAGTACCAAAAATAACAAAAGAAAATGCATTTCCAAAAATAATAACTGTCCCAACAACTGCAGGAACCGGGGCTGAAACAGAAATAACAGCAATGGTTACACATTTAGAAAAAGGAATGAAATTTTGCATCTGGCATCCAGATGTAAGACCTATATTCACACTAGTAGATCCAGAGTTAACATTAGAATTACCTCCAAAATTAACAGCGTGGACAGGTGTCGATGCTCTTGTACATAGTATCGAGGGATACTGTGTGCCAGGTTTTCATCCACTTTGTGATGGAGCTGCTTTGGAAAGTCTTAATTTAATTTCAAAATCTCTTGTTTTAGCTGTAGAAGAACCAAATAATTTGTTGGCAAGAGGTGCAATGATCATAGGATCATATTTGGGAGGAATATCCTTTTTAAAGGGATTAGGTAATGTTCATTCAATATCCCACATGGTTGGAGCAGAATTTAATACTCATCATGGTTTAACGAATGCTATTGTTTTACCACCTGTTCTTCATTTCAATTTACCAGGTATGGATGAAAAAGTTCAAAGAATGTCAGAAGCCATGCAATTTGAAAATCATACAGTAAATGAATTTACTCAAAATATTGAATTGTTACTTGATAGATTAAATATCCCTAAAAGTTTAAGTGAAATTGATGTTCCTGAAGACTGTGCTGAAAGGATTGCAAAAAAAGCTATGCAGGATCAGGCCTATGCAACAAATCCAAAAGAAGCATCATTGTTGCAAATGAAAGACATTGTTACTCAAAGTATAAAACAAGCTCGCTAAGCCTATATGCTTGAGGATCAATCTGTTGAAGAAATAATACACAATATAAATCAGCGACAAATATCTATTAAAGAGGTAATGGAATATTATTTGGATAGAATTGAAAAATTTAATCCAGATTTAAATGCAATAGTGCTTCTCAAGGATAGAGGGGATCTTATAAAAGAAGCTATATATAAAGATAATTCAACTCAATCTGAGAAGACTTTAGATGGAATTCCCATAGCTATTAAAGATTTAAGTGATGTAGTTGGCATTAAAACAACATATGGCTATCCTGGAACAAAAGATTATTTTCCCAAAAAAAATTCATTGTTTGTTGAACGTCTTATTAAAAGCGGAGCTATTATAATTGGAAAGACTAACACAGCAGAATTAGGTGTTGGTGGACATACAATAAACAGATTGTTTGGCCCAACTTCTAATTATTTTGATAATACAAAATCTGCAGCAGGATCAAGTGGAGGAGCCAGTACTGCTGTAGCAGCAGGACTAATACCATTTGCAGACGGCACTGATCAAATGGGATCATGCAGAGGACCAGCAGCATATGCAAATATTTATGGATACAGACCTACACCTGGCTTAATTTCAGTTGATAGAGGGAACCAATTATCAAAAATTCCCATACTCACAACACCTGGTTGTTTAGCAAAATCACCAAGTGATATGGCATTTTTATTAGATGAAATGATTGGAAGTGACACAAGGGATAACTATTCTTTTGATTTAAAAGAACTTTTTAAAAATCAAAAAATAAAAGATGAAGATTTAACCAATATCAAAATAGGTTGGTTATCTAATATGAATAATAATTATAAAATTGAAACAAAAATTTTAGATATGTGTGAGTCTCAACTTAAAAAATTAGAAAACTTGTATGTAAAAATTGAAAGATTAAAACCAGATTTTGATAATGAAGCTCTATGGAATAGTTGGATTACGTTTAGATCAAAAAGTATTTACGAAGATACTTTAGCAATGAACATAAAAGATATTAATACAATGACTTACCAAGCTATATGGGAGTACAATCACGGAAAAAATATAAATAATGAAGACTTAGATAGTGCTTACAAACAAAAAAAAAGGTGTGAAGAACAAATTGAAAATATTTTTAAAAACTTTGATTTTCTAGCTTTACCCTCTGCACAACTATTTCCGTTTGATAAAAATCAACAGTTTCCTGAAAAAATAAATTCTTTTCAGTTAGATACTTACCACCGTTGGTTAGAAATTTTTATATTGTCTAGTCTTCTTGAATTACCGACATTCACTATCCCTGTCGGATTTGATGAACTTGGTATGCCAATGGGTATGCAGATAATTGGAAAAAGGAAAAGTGATTTACAATTATTTGCTTTTGCAAAAAAATATGAGGAAATATTTAACTTTAGTAAGTTTAAACCTCTGTTAGATTAATAATAATGAGGCACCCTCATCATTATAAAATAGCAGCTGCCCTTGCTATATCAGCTGGATCATGGGGTATATATTGGTTACCACAAAGAATATTAGAAGACGGTGGTCTTACTGGTGGTTGGGGAACCATCGCACAAATGATTATTGGAGTTTTAATTTTATCTCCAATTGCAGTGTGGCGTAAAATTAATGGAAGAACTTTTGGTTTAGAGCTACCGATAACAGGCTTACTTTGTGGGGGCGGCTTTATTTGTTATGCGTTGAGTTTTCTTTTAACTGATGTAGTTCGAGCATTAATACTTTTTTACATGACACCAATATGGACTACTATTTTTGAAATTTTATTTTTGAAAAAAAGACCTGGGATAGAAAGAGCTATAACACTTGGTTTAGCTTTAGGGGGGCTATGGGTAGTATTTAGTAAGCAAACGATAATCCCTTTACCAGAGAATGCCGGTGATTGGTTAGCTTTTGCTGGAGGGGCATTATTTGCTGGCGGGATGATAAAATTAGAAATCGCAAAGACAGATGGTGTATTCCCAACAATTTTTTCTTTCTTTTTTTATGGAACTTTATTTAACATTGTCGCTGGCATCTTTTTGAAAGATTATTTAGGACCTATGCCTACAATGGACTCTTTCGTTGAAATGTCTTCATTTCTTTTCTTTATATCTGTTTTTTATTTTATACCCACAGGTGTAGTAATATTCTGGTCTCCTAGCAAATTAGGTGCGGGTTTGTGTTCCATTCTTTTTTTATCAGAAATACTTGTTGGTGTGACCAGTTCTAGTATTTTGACAGATGAGCCTTTTGGCTGGCGTGAAATAATAGGAAGTTCAATGATTGTGCTTGGTGGAATTTTAGCAGTAGTACTAGCACCAAACACAAAAAAATCATGATTTATAAAGAAAAATTAAATAACAATTCAAAAATTTTCCTCGATGGTGGAAATGGTTCTGAGATTGCTAAATTAGGTGGTGATATGAGCCCTGCTTTTGCAGCATTATCAACAATTACATCTCCTGATATTGTTGTAAAAGTTCATGAAAACTTCATCAATGCTGGATGTGATATCATCACCGCTAACACTTTTGCAACCAGTAGACACGTTTTACAAAGTTTAAATCGTGAAAATGAAACTATAGAATTTTTAACTGGATCTGTCGAATTAGCAAGAAAAGCATTAAAAAACTGTAATAAGGAAAATCAAGTTGCTATAGCTGGAAGTCTCTCCAATTTTTTTGCTTTAAAGGAAAATGAATTTGTACCTGATCCAAGGTTTATTCCGTCATTTAAACAAGAAGAAGAGAATTATATAGAGGCAGCTAACACATTAAAAAATTCTGGTGTAGATATTTTAATATTAGAAATGTTATTAGACATAGACCATTCACAATTATTATTGAATGCTGCTTTACAAACTGGTTTACCCGTATGGGTTGGATTAAGTTGTTGTGTAAGTAAATATGATAATACGATAGTTGGAAGAAATTTTAGAGCTGAAAAAGAAAAATCACTAATTTATGATGAAAAGATATATCAAGAACAACCGAAATTTTTACCTGAAGATGATATAATTTTATTTGAAGATATTATAAAAACACTAACAAATATTGGTGGAGATGTTTATGGTATTATGCACACGTGGTTTCAAGATAGCTATGGTGGATTGAAAATTATAAAAGATCATTGGAGTGGCCCTATGATGTATTATCCAGAAATTCATAAATTTGATACAAGCACACATGAAGCTATTGCTACATGTAATGAAGATGAATTTGCAAATTCTTGCCTAGAATTTATTGATGATCAAATACAAATCATTGGTGGATGCTGTGGTGTAAGTGACAATCATTTAAAGAAATTAATTGAAAGATTTTAAATAATGACATTCATAAGAAAAGTGGAGACATGGATAACTAATTCAAAACAAACTGAAGATGGATGGTCGCAAATAAAACCATTTATATTTTTAAAATTAACTAACTCTGATGGTTTTGAGGGCTGGGGTGAGGCTTTTTCATTACCTGCAAGAGAAAAAGGAATTGTTGAAATTATTCATAATTTAATGAGCTCTTTATCTCATGTAAAAGACATAACACCAGATAGATTTTATACAGAGTCAAATTTAATAGCTGATGGACATCGTGGAATTGACTTTTCCGCTGCAACAAGTGCTATAGAAATGAGCCTTTGGGATATAGAGGGGAAGAAAGAAAAAAAACCTCTTTATAAAATATTATCAAAGGATTATAGAGAAAAAGTTCCTGTTTATGCAACAATATGGAGTGAGGATTTTAAAAATGATGAAAATTTATCATCAAGATGTATAGAAACACTAAGCGATGGTTATGGAGGAATTAAAATATATCCACTTCAAAATAGAAATGTTGAACAAGCAGCAAAATGTGTTTCAAAAATTAGAGATGTTTTAGGCTATAAAATACCTCTTATGTTAGATCTAGCGTGCCCTAAAGATACAAATATATCATTAAAACTAGCTTCACTTGTTGAGGAATTTAAACCTTATTGGTTTGAAGAACCAGTTGATGGTGAAGCAACAAGAGCACTTAAAGATATTAGAGAGAAAACAAGTTTGAGAATTGTTTCAGGTGAAAAGCAATGTGGATTAAATCATTTTATTGAAACTTTAGCTTTGGATGCAGTTGATATTTTCAATCCAGATATTTCAGGTGTTGGGGGAATTATTGATATGATAAAAATAATCAAATTTTCTCATGAAAAAAAAGTTACAGTTTCTCCTCATTGTTGGAATTCTATGTCGATTGCAGCATCTGCGATGGTACATGTATGTATGAGTTTTACAAATACAGAAATGGCAGAATTTTTTCCTGAATATATTCCATACTCATTAAAATTTAGTAATCAAAACTATGAAATAAAAGATGGATTTGTCAAAATAGAGGACAATGAAGGTTTAGGTATAAATATTGATACTAAATTGTTAATGGAAGATACATCTTCTTACAGAGAAACAGAATTAACTTAAAAATTAATTCTTTAAAACTGATAATGCTTTAATATGACTAGGGCTGACTCCACAGCAACCACCTATAATTTGTGCTCCACTTTCAACCCATAATTTAGCTTCTTCATAATACTCTTGTGGAGAAATACTCTCTACCACATTCCAATGTGGTTTTTTAAAAAAACCATTATTCGGATATGCCCCAATAACACCATTATAATTACTTTTGATTATTTGAATTCCTTGATTTATCACCTTTATATCGGAATGAGCTATTAATATAGGACCATCATGAATTTTTTTAAATTCATTAATAGAATTTTCAAAATCATCGTAAAAAAATGCTTCAGAATTACCTATACTTTCTTGATATCCAAGCATAAGTTGATTTCTATCTCTGTTCAATGCACACGATATTGAAAGCCATATTGATATATCAAATTTATTAGAACAATCTAATAATGCCTCTATGGTTCTTGTCGATGAAGTCATCGCTTCAAGGATAATTAAATCAACACCTGCTTCAGATAAAATACTTAATTGTTTTAAAAAACCTGGTTTTAAGAATTTTGGTTCAATTCTATCCCAACTACCATATGTAGAAACCGAACCAGCTACACACACATTGGAATTAGAATTATCAATAACATTTTTAGCTATTTTTACACTAGCTTTATTCCATTCTTCAATATAGTTTTCATAGCCATATTCTTTCATTGAAATTGGAGTACTAGCGTAAGTATTAGTCGTAATTATATCTGAGCCTGATTGAATAAAATTTTGATGGGCTTTGTACACGATTTCAGGATTATCTACAGAACATCTGCCAGACCAAAGATTACTATCCATAGATGCTCCGAGTTTTTCTAGTTCAGCACCCATCCCACCATCAAGAATAATAATTTTTCCTGAGTTTAATTTATTTTCAATATCAGAATAAGACATAAAGATAAAATAAATCTCTATTTATTAAGGTAAGTGTAACCACAAATTTTATTGCCATCTAAATCTCTGATATAAGAATAATACTCACCTTCATATCTCTCACCTGGGGCGCCTTCATCTTTTGCACCTAAACTTATTGCAGTAGAATGAAATAAATCGACAGCTTCTTTATTATTTATATAAAAAGAAATTTGAGTTCCGTTACCAACTGTTGCTTTTTCTTCATTGAAAGGAGTTGTAACATAAAATTCTACTGCTTCTGGATTTGATTTAGGGGCGTAGGAACCATAAGTATCAGTTTTTTCAATTCTCTTTAAATCAATAATATCAAGAAGGGTATCATAAAACCCAGTAGCTTTATCAAGATCGTTTGTTCCAACCATGACAAATCCTATCATCTATTTCCAACCACTAATTGCTTTAACTTCCAAATATTCATGCAGACCCCACGTTCCACCCTCTCGTCCATTACCAGATTGGTTGTAGCCTCCAAAAGGTGTTCCAGCGTCAGGAGCATTCCCATTGATTTGAACTACACCAGCCCTTAATTGTTTTGAAACTCTTCTGGCTCTTTCTTTATTCTCAGTTTGTAAAAAATTACCTAATCCATATGGTGTATCATTAGTTATCGAAATTGCCTCTTCTTCAGACTCAAAAGGAATAATGGATAGCACTGGACCAAATATTTCCTCTTTAGCTATTCTCATATCATTACTAACATTTGTAAATACAGTTGGTTTTACATAATAACCTTTTTCAAGATTTGATGGTCTACCCGCTCCACCAGCTACAAGTGTTGCACCCTCGTCAATACCACTTTGAATTAACGACTGTATTTTCTCAAATTGAGATTTATTAATTACAGGTCCAATATGATCTCCTGATTTAGATGGTAAATCTACGCCTATCTTTTTAGCCTCATCTGCAGCTTCCTCAACAGCTTTTTCATAAATTGATTTTTCAACTAACATTCGTGTAGGTGCATCACATGATTGACCAGAATTACTCATTATATTCCTTACACCATCTCTAACAGCACTGGGATATGCATCAGCAAAAATAATATTACCTCCCTTACCACCAAGCTCTAAACAAACTCTTTTAATTGTGTCAGCTGCACTTTTTGAAATTAATTTACCTGCTCTAGTAGAGCCAGTAAATGAAACCATGTCAATATCAGGATGGCATGATATTTGAGATCCAACACCTACTCCATCTCCATTTACTAAATTAAAAACACCAGCAGGAAAACCTGCTTCATGTATCATTTCAGCAAACAACAAACCAGACAGCGGTGCCATTTCAGATGGTTTTAAAATCATGGTACAACCAGTGGCAAATGCTGGTATTACTTTAAGAGCTATTTGGTTAATAGGCCAATTCCATGGTGTGATAAGACCACACACACCAATAGGTTCATAAACTATATAATTATCAGAATTTTCATCAAATTTTGTTTCAAATTGAAATTTTTTTAATCTCAATATGAAATCTTCAATATGTGACTCTCCAGAGGCTGTTTGTGCAGATGAAGCCCAATCTAAGGGAGCACCAAGTTCAGTTGAAATGGCTTGGGTCATCTCATTAAATCTTCTCTTGTAAATCTTTAATAGCTTTTCAAGTAAAGTTATTCTTTCCTGTACAGATGAATTTTTCCATGAATTAAAAGCATTTTTTGCCGCCACTACAGCCTTGTTAGTGTCATCTTGATTACCTAAAGATATAGTTACATAAGGTTCTTCTGTAGCTGGATTAATTACATTAAAATCTGAGTTTTTTGATGGAGATACCCATTCACCGTTTATATAAAATTTTCTTTTATCAAGCATATTTCAGATTATAACCATAAATAAACTATTGGTCGATTTATTATATTTGCATATTTATTTTTCAAGAGATCCATCTTGAACATATTTTAAAATACGAACCACTTGTTCATTATTAGATACTACAGCAGAAGCTGCTGCATCTACCTCTTTTAAAGCATGTTGATGATCATCCCTATGTATAATAATAATTGACTTGTTTAGAGCCGATGCATATCCAGCGTCAAAGGCAGCATTCCATTGTTTGTATTTTTCGCCAAATTTAACAACTACTACATCACTATCCTTTATAGCTTTTTTTGTGCGAATAGAATTAATATTGGCACCTTTATTATCTTTCCAAAAATTTTTATCCTCAGGTCCTAATATTTCTACTCCACAATTATCAGAATTTTCATGATTGGTGACAGGAGAAAAAAATTGAGTCTTCAATTTGGCAGAATTACACAATTGAATTAAATCTTCACGCCAATTAGTGTGAATTTCTCCAGCTAAATAAACTTTAATCATAGTTTTAAGTGGTGAGCCCAGCAGGATTCGAACCTGCGACACCCTGATTAAAAGTCAGGTGCTCTACCGGCTGAGCTATGGGCCCGTGTAGAATAATTGTGAACATTTCAAATTTTTGCCAAGAAATCAAGGACTGGTTTTGGTACACTTTTGGAAATATCCCCACCCAACTCGTGTATCTCTTTTATAAATCTCGATGATATAAAATGATATTTTTCTGAAGACATTAAAAAAATAGTTTCAATATCTTTATCGATCGATCTATTCATTCCAGTCATTAAAAATTCATACTCAAAATCTGAAACAGCTCTTAAACCTCGAATAATTAATGAAGCATTTTTTGATTTTACATAGTGTACTAGCAAATTATCAAATTTTTCTACTTTAATTTTTGATAAATCTTTTTCTGGAAGAGATGAGATTGATTGATTGATTAAATTTAATCTATCATCAATAGATATTAGGTGATTTTTAGACTTATTATTTGAAACAGCTATAACTAATTCATCAACTACACTTAAACTTCTTTGAATAATATCGAGATGTCCATAAGTAATTGGATCGAATGAACCTGGATATATACCAATTTTTGACATTTTAATCTTCTAACCTTGCTACAGAGACAATTTTTTCATTTGCATCTACTTTAAATACAGAGACACCTTGGGAAACTCTTCCAACTACTCTGATGTTATCTCCAACATTACACCTTAATAATTTACCAGTATCTGAAATTAAAGCTATATTATCATCCAAATTTACTTTTAATGATTGAATAACTCTTCCATTTTTTGGAGTAACAGTAATATTAGTAACTCCCGATCCACCTCTATTAGTAATTCTGTATTCATAAGCAGAACTTAACTTGCCATAACCATTTTCAGTAATTGATAAGAGATACTCTTCTGTATTTGCAAGTTCTTTAAATTTATTGTTTATTTTGGAAATATCTTTTTTTGCCTCATTTTTTGCTTTTAAATAGGACTCTCTTACATCTATAGATATTTTATTATGAAGTAAACTACATACCGATACAACTTTATCATCTTTAGCTAATTTAATCCCCCTGACACCAGCAGAGCCTAATCCTGAAAACTCTCTTAAATCTTTTGTGGCAAATCTAATTGATTTACCATTTGTTGTTGCAAGTTGTACATCATCATTTTCTATAACAGAAATTACGCCAATTAACCTATCTCCTGTTTTAAGTTTAATGGCAGTCTTACCTGTTCTAGATAATTTTCTTGAACCACTCATTGCAACATCTTTTAGTTTATTTTTTCTAATGTTCCCAAGGCTAGTAGCAAAAACTAAATTATAATTCTCAAAATCATCAATATCTTTTGGCAATGTCAGAATAGAAGAGATTTTTTCGTTTTTTGTTATTGGAATAAGATTAACAATTGCTTTTCCCCTCGAAGTAGGTGTGCCAGCAGGTAATTCATAGGCTTTCATAGAATACACTTTTCCAACTGAAGTAAAAAATAATATTGTGTCTCGAGTAGTGGCAGCAAATACTTGTTCAAGAAAATCTTCATCTCGTGTAGTCATAGCTTTTTTACCTTTACCACCTCTCTTTTGAACTTTGTAAGAGGATTTTAAAACTCTTTTTATATAACCTTGATGGGAAACTGTGACCACAACATCTTCTTCTATTATTAGATCTTCTGTATCTATGTCTTCAATATCATGTTTTTGAATTTCAGTTTTTCGGACTGTAGAAAAATTATCTTTAATTTCTGTCAATTCACTTTTTAATACTTTTAATAGTTGCTTATCTGAATTTAATATTTTGAGATATGTATTAATATCTTCTACAAGTGATTTTAAATTATTAAATAAATCATCTCTTTCTAAAGCTGTTAACTTTTGAAGTCTTAATTCTAGAATAGCCTTAGCTTGTTCCTCATCTAACAGAATCTTAGATCCAGATAACTTAAAAGAAGGGTTTATTAACTTAATATATTGAGTAACATTGGATTTTACTGTCCATTTTGTTGATAATAATTTTTCTTTAGCCTCTAATGGGGTTTTAGATTTTTTAATAAGGTTAATCACTGCATCAATATTATTAACAGCAATTGATAATCCAATTAAAATGTTAGCTTTTTCTCTTGCTTTGTTAAGTTTATAAACAGTTCTTTTTGTAATAACATCTTTTCTAAAATTAATAAAGTAAGTGAGGCCATCTTTTAAATTAAGCGTTAAAGGCTTTGTCTCTTTCAATGCAAGCATATTACTGCTGAATGAGGTTTTTAAGGGAGTATATTGAAATAGCTGATTTTTTATTATTTCAGGTACAGCAGATGATTTTAATTCAACTACAATTCTAACACCCTCTTTATTCGACTCATCTCGAATATCGTTAATACCCTCTATCGTTTTATTGTTAACTACGTCAGCAATACGCTCTAAAAGTTTAGATTTATTTTGCAAGTAAGGAATTTCTGTAATTATAATTGCATTTCTATTCTTAATTTTTTCTTCATGAAGTTTAGATAATACTGTAACGCTTCCCCTACCTGTTTCATACATTGAGCTTAGACCAGCAGTGCCAGATATAATTCCTCCAGTTGGAAAATCTGGCCCTTTAACGATCTTATGAAGTTGTTTAGAAGTTGTATCTGGTTCATCTACTAGAAGTAAAGTAGCGTCTATAATTTCACCAAGATTATGAGGAGGAATATTTGTTGCCATTCCTACTGCAATACCACTGGCACCATTTACAAAAATATTTGGAAATCTTGATGGTAAAACTTTTGGTTCTGTTAATGTCTCATCGTAATTTGCTCTAAGTTGAACTGTTTCATACTCTAATTCTTCTAACATAAAAGATGAGATTTTATCTAATCTAGCTTCGGTGTAACGCATAGCTGCAGCAGGATCTCCGTCCATAGAACCATAATTTCCCTGGCCATCTATTAAGGGGAGACGCATTGTAAAATCTTGTGCCATTCTAACCATAGACTCATATATTGCAGAGTCACCATGAGGGTGATATTTACCCATAACATCACCAACTATTCTTGCAGATTTTTTATAAGGTTTGTTGTGATGGTACGAAGACTCATACATAGAGTAAAGTATTCTTCTGTGAACTGGTTTTAATCCATCCCTAACGTCAGGTAAAGCTCTAGAGACTATGACACTCATAGCATAATCTAAATAACTTTTTTCTAGTTCATCTGTAATATCTATGTTTGGATATATTTTAGTATCCAAAACATCTAACTGTTTTGTTTTAGTTTTTTTCTTTTTAGCCAATGATTTTTTTAAAAAGGAATGTCATCATCGAGTTGTTCAGCTGTAGATGTTTCTGAACCACCCATTGCTTCATCTGCTGCTGAGTCTAATTGATTACTATTATTTTCATCACTAACAGATGATTGAGAACGAGTATCTAACATCGTTAATACTCCAGAATAATTTGGAATAACTACTTCAGTGGTGTATTTATCAACACCATTATTATCAGTCCATTTCCTTGTTTGAAGTTGACCTTCTATGTATATCTTTGAACCTTTCCTTAAATATTTTTCACAAATATCAGCTAACTTATCATTAAAAACAACAACTCTGTGCCACTCAGTCTTATCCTCTAACTGTTGGGTATCTTTGTTTCGGTATTTCGTAGAGGTAGCGATTGAAAAACTCGCCAATCTCGATCCAGCTGTGGTCGCTCTAATATCAGGATCTTTACCTAAGTTACCTAGAAGAATTACTTTATTTACTGATCCAGCCATGAATATTTTTATTAAAAGGTAATATTAATATATATTAAAAGCCCTTTAATTGATATCTAATTTAATGGATAAACATTCACCACTTACTCACATTATTGTTCATAATGCCCATGAACATAATTTAAAAAATATAAATTTAAATTTACCAAAAAACAAACTCGTTGTAATAACTGGTGTAAGTGGGTCTGGTAAATCAACATTAGCCTTCGATACAATTTATGCAGAAGGACAGAGAAAGTATATCGAATCACTAAGTGCTTATGCTCGTCAGTTTTTAGATATGATGGATAAACCTAAGGTTGATAAAATAGAAGGTTTGTCTCCTGCTATTTCAATTGATCAAAAAACAACTTCAAAAAACCCTAGATCAACAGTAGGAACAGTTACAGAAATTTATGATTATTTAAGAGTTTTATTCTCAAGAGTTGGTGTCCCCTACTCACCCGCAACTGGAAAACCAATCAAAGGCTTAACTAGCTCAGAAATGATAGATGAAATTAATAATAAATTTAATTCAAAAAAAATAATGATTATGTCTCCATTAATTAAAGGGAGAAAAGGAGAGTATAAAAAACTATTTGAGGAATATTTTAAAAAAGGCTACGAGAGATTTTTGATTAATAACAAACTTTATCAAAAAGAAGAATTACCCGAATTAAGCAAAAACTTTAAACATTCTATTAGTGTTGTAATTGATAGAATAGTACCATCAAAAGATAATAGAGATAGATTAGCAAATAGTATTGAAATTAGTTTAAAAGAAAGTGAAGGAAGCGTAGAGGTATTTAATATTGATGATAATGAAATAATTACATTGTCTGATAAATTTATGTGTCCCGTAAGTGGATTTAGTATTGATGAAATAGAACCCAGATTATTTAGTTTTAATAATCCATATGGAGCTTGTAAAACATGTGACGGTCTTGGTGAAATAGATACATTTGATGAAGATATATTGATACCAGATAAAAATTTATCATTTAATGATGGAGCAATAAATTTTTGGTCAGAAAGATCAAAATCACGAATATTTCCAAAGCTAAAAAAAATGTTTAATGCAAAAAAATTAGAAAATGTTATTTGGTCTAAAATACCTAAATCTTTTCAAAATGAGGTTCTTTTTGGTGGAAGACAATTTGATGGTTTAATAAATATTATGGACGATATCTATGATGGCTCATCAAGTTGGTGGAGGCAATGGGAGCTTGAAAAATTTAGAAACTCAAAAACTTGTCATGTCTGTGATGGAAAAAGACTAAATGAAAAAGCACTATGTGTTAAGATTAATAACATAACCATTTCTGACTTTACTTCTTTAAGCATAGCTAATTCTTTGAAATGGATTAATGAATTTGAAAATGAATTAAATGATCAGGAAAAACTAATAGCAGCTCCATTAAAAAAAGAAATCTATTCTAGATTAAATTTTTTAAATGAAGTTGGTTTGAATTACCTAAGTTTATCGAGAAAAAGTTCTACTCTATCTGGTGGAGAATCTCAAAGAATTCGATTAGCAAGTCAAATTGGGTCAGGTTTAACTGGAGTTACATATGTATTAGATGAACCATCAATAGGACTTCATCAAAGAGATAATCAAAAACTAATAAATACTCTTAAGAATTTAAGAGATTTAGGAAACACAATAATAGTCGTTGAGCATGATGAGGATATTATAAGAGAGGCAGATTATGTAGTTGATATCGGTAAGCATGCGGGTATCAATGGTGGATCTATTGTAGCTAACGGAGAATTTAGCAAAATACTAAATAGTAAAGATAGTTTAACTAGTAGCTATATAAGAGGTTTAATTGGTAGGTATCCGCCCACTCTTAATAAAATTCCATCAAAACAATTTATTGAAATTAAAAAGGCAAATGGGAATAATTTAAAAGATGTGAGTGTAAAATTTCCTTTAAGTAAGTTTATAACTGTTACTGGTGTATCTGGAAGTGGAAAGTCAACATTAATTAATGAGACTTTGTATGGAGCTACTAATAACAGAATTTATGAAAAAATTATAAAAACACTCCCTTATGAGGACATTAAAGGTATAGAAAATATTGATAAAGTTATAAATATCGATCAATCACCGATTGGAAGAACACCTAGATCTAACCCAGCTACCTATGTTGGGCTTTTTACACCAATAAGAGAATGGTTTGCAAATTTAACAGAGGCTAAAGTTAAAGGTTTTAAGCCTGGCAGATTTTCATTTAATGTTAAAGGAGGTAGGTGTGAGAGTTGTGAGGGTGATGGATTAAAAAAAATTGAAATGCATTTTTTAGCTCCTGTATATGTTAAATGTGAAGTTTGTAACGGAAGAAGGTATAATAAGGAAACATTAAGTATTCAATACAATAAAAAAAATATTAATGATATTTTATCAATGACAGTAGATGATGCTGAAGAATTTTTTATTAATAATCCACAAGTATATTCAAAGCTTAAAACACTAAAAGATGTTGGTTTAGGGTATATTTCTATTGGTCAATCAGCAACAACACTTTCCGGTGGAGAAGCTCAAAGGATTAAACTCTCTAAAGAATTATCAAAACGTCAAACTGGCAAAACACTTTATATTTTAGATGAACCTACAACTGGACTTCACTTTGATGATATAAAGAAACTTTTAGAGATACTTCATAAATTAGTTTCTTACGGAAATACTGTAATTGTAATAGAACACAACTTAGATGTTATTAACACGAGTGATTGGATTATAGATCTAGGACCTGAGGGTGGAGAAAAAGGTGGGAATATTTTATTTGAAGGTAAACCAAAGGATCTCATTAAGAATAAAAATAATCAAACAGGTATTTATTTAAAAAAATATCAAGAGTCTCTTGCTTTAAGCACTGCTTCATAATTCAAATCCCCCACTATTCCAAGCACCAGAAATAAAGAAGAAAAAGTTCCAATCAAAACTCCAAAAATAAAAACTATTGGCATTTCAGTTAAATTGACAGGTGCTAGGAAAACTAGACATAATAATGCCAATATAGTTGTGAAACTTGTCAATATAGTTCTTCGAAGATTTAATTTGATTGAGTTGTTAACATTAGTTTCAAAATTATCTTTGTTTTCCTCGTTTGAAGTTAAACTTCTTAGCCGATCAAATAAAACTATAGTATCGTTTATGCTGTAACCTGCAATTAGTAGCAATGCTGCTATCATTGTTAAATTAAATTCAATATTAAATAATGACATAAAGCCTATAGCTACAAAAACATCATGTAATAATGCGAATATACCTGATGCTGCAAACTGCCAATCAAACCTTATCCAAACATAAACAGCTATTACTAACAAAGAAGATGCTAAAGCATAAATAGAATTTTTTATAAGTTCTTCACTAAAAGTTGGTTCTATATACTCAGAGAGTAATATTTCAATATCCGGGTTTTGATCAATTATATTTTTTATTTCTTCAATAAAAACAGGATTATTATCACCTGACTCTATTCTGATACTGAAAACATCACTGCCAACCTCTCTTTTAATTAAGACTTCTCTGTCAGAGTCTATAAAATCAAAATATTCATTAAGCTGATTAGTTGTTAAGTTTGATTTTACCTCAAAGTTTAATCCACCTTTGAAATCAATTCCCAAATTTAATCCTTTAATAAAAATAATTATAATTGTTAAAATTATAAGAGTAAGGGAGACCAGATAAGATTTATTCTTAAAAGAGTAAAAATTAATCATCTTTGCAGTCCAAGGTATTTTATTGAAGTAATATTAATAAATAATTTTAGTATTATGTAAGTAACTATTAGAGAGGATATAATTCCAATAATTAATGAAATTGAAAAACCTCTAATAGGCCCAAAACCAAAAGCAAATAAAAAAATAGCTGCGAATAATGTTGTTAAATTAGAGTCAAGAATTGTTACATAGGCAGAATTGAAACCATGGTTTTTAGGGTCTTCAATATTATGTTTAAAATTTTCACGAATTCTTTCAAATATTAAAACATTTGCGTCTACACACATTCCTATTGTTAATACTATTCCAATAACACCAGGTAGTGTTAATGTTGTGTTTAATAAGGACATCATTGCAAAAAGTAGAGACAGACAACTAATAATTGTGATAACTGTAAAAAATCCTGAAATTCTATAATAAATAATCATAAAAAGAGTAATAGCTATAAGAGCTATTATTGATGCTATAACTCCTTTCTCTACACCTTCTTGTCCAAGAGTTGGGCCTATTTGTTTTTCTTGAATTATTTTTATTTTAGTAGGTAAAGATCCAGACTTTAAAATGATTGCAAGATTATTGGCAGTTTCATTTGTAAAACCACCAGATATTTGACCACTGCCGCCAGTAATTGACTCTCTTATAACGGGAGCAGTGATTAAAGAACCATCAAGAACTATTGCAAATCTAGAACCAACATTTTCAGAAGTCATTTTTGCAAAAAGATCTGAACCCTCTTTATTAAAAGAAAAAGCAACGACTGGTTCATTTTGATTATATTGAAGTGATGCATCTTGAATAAAGTCACCAGTTATATTTGGAATTTCTTGAACTCTAACTTGTTCACCAGTTTCTTCATTTATAAAAGTCTTAGAACCAACTATATTATTTTTTTCAAGGTGCAATGTTAATTTAGCCGTTTTGGAGATTACTTCTTTGACGTTATTATCCAAATCACCAGGTATTTCTAATAAAATTTTATTTAATCCTACCTTTTGTATAGATAATTCTTTATTACCAAGAAAATCAACTCTTGACCTGACAATTTCGACTGCATTTAAAGTCATATCTGACAATGATTTATTAAAACTTTGTTTAGAAAAAATATAACTATTTTCCTTATCTGATTTTTCATTAATTTCTAAACCTAAATTTTGTATAACAATATTTGTAAGAGCATCTAAATTTTGGTTTTTAGATATTACAATTTCACCATTATCTATATCGGATGAAATAGAATAAGTATTTTCAATATATTGAGATGTTTTAACTAAAAGATTGTTAAGATATTCTTCCTCATTCAATTCTAGTAAATATGAAAAACCTCCCTGAATATCTAATCCAAAATTTATTTTGCTATCAGATGTTTGACTTTCAAAATTAGGTTTAATTAATATATAGCTTCCTATTAACAGTAATAAAGATACCCATAATCTCCACTGTTTAAAAATAATCATTATGTTAATTTAGTTTAATAAGCTATTTAGCTGCTATATCAGCTATCATACCCTTAGCTACTTTGACTTGAACGTTATCTGCTATTTCTACAGAAAGAGTACCATCATCATTTACATAATGGATGTTGCCTATAATTCCGCCTTGGGTCACGACACGATCACCTTTTTTTAAATTTGCGATCATATTTTTGTGATCTTTTAATTTCTTTTGTTGGGGCCTAATAAGTAAAAAGTAGAAAACGACAAAAATTAATATAAGTGGTAGAATTCCTGCAAGTTGTTCCATGATTTAAATCCTTTAAATTAATAAAATAAGCACTAAAATCTCACAATCATCAATGAAGTCAACATAAAATTGAAAAATAAATATTTACTCTGCTGGAATAGATCAAAAAATTGTTTAGATAAAATACCATTCAATAAAGTCCTTGATTTAAAGCTTTTGTACGGTGTTGATCAACAAATAAAAAAAATAGAGGAAAATACAAAAAACTTTTTAGAGGGTTTAGCTTTTAATCATGGTCTTTTATGGGGCGTACGAGGAAGTGGCAAAAGCAGTATTATAAGAGGTATACTAAAAAATTATGCACATAAATATGATAAATTTGAAACATTAGAAATTAATAGTGAAGATTTATCAGATTTACCAAATATTTTTTTAAATTATAAGTTCGATAAAAAAATCATAATATTTATTGACGACCTATCATTTGAACAAAATGATAGAAGATATATTCAATTTAAATCGTTTCTTGAAGGGTCTTTTTACAACTCAAACTACGAATTTCTAATATATGTCACAAGTAACAGAAGGCATTTAATGAAGAGAGATATGTTAGATAATGAGAGATCATCTGCAATATCTCAAGATGAAGGGATTGAAGAAAAATTATCTTTATCTGATCGATTTGGATTATGGGTTAGTTTTCATAACTTAAGTAAGAAAGACTTTATCTTAATAATTAAAAATTATTGCAAATTTTATAAAATAGAATTTGATAATGAGATTGAAAATAGTGCACTCAAATGGATCTTTTCAAGAGGAAATAGAACAGGTAGGTCTGCTTACCAATTTTTTAAATATTATTGTTCTAGTAAGAAAATAATTATTTAGAGATTTTATCTAAATTCCCCATATACGGTTTAAGGACCTGTGGAATACTAATACTACCATCCTCATTTTGATAGTTTTCCAAAATTGCAATTAATGTCCTCCCCACTGCTAGACCAGATCCATTTAAAGTGTGAACAAATTTATTTTGATCTGAGTCTTTATAGCGAGCATTCATTCTCCTAGCTTGAAAAGAATTACAATTACTACAAGATGATATTTCTCTATATTTTCCCTCACCAGGTAACCACACTTCAATATCATAAGTTTTTTCTGCAGAAAAACCCATATCACCTGAAGATAATAAAATAACTTGATAAGGAATTTTTAAATCATCTAGTATAGAAGTTGCACAACTTAACATTCTTTCCAACTCTTTTTCCGACTCATCCTCTTTAGTTATACTAACTAATTCGACTTTAGAAAATTGATGTTGTCTTATCATTCCCCTTGTATCTCTTCCAGCTGCTCCAGCTTCAGATCTATAACATGGTGTCCAAGCTGTGTACCTCAGGGGCAGATTCTTATCAGATACGATTGTATCTAATACTAAATTAGTCAAAGGAACCTCTGCTGTTGGTATTAACCAATGTTTTGTGTTCGTTTTGAATAAATCCTCTGAAAATTTTGGCAATTGTCCAGTTCCATAAGCAGCAGCGTCTCTAACTAAATTAGGAGGATTAATTTCTGTATAGTCAAATTCATTTGTGTGTTTATCTAACATGAAATTAGCTATAGCTCTCTCTAATTGGGCAATTTTTTTCTTTAAATACACGAACCTAGTACCTGAGACTTTCCCCGCTTGTTCAAAATCAATCATTTCCAAGTTTTCTCCAAGTTCATAATGAGACTTTGGTGTAAAACTAAATGAGGGAATTTTTCCCACTTGTTTTATTAATTTATTTGAATTTTCGTCTTTTCCAACAGGTACATCATTATGTGGGAGGTTTGGCAAACTAGATAAATTGTTTTTTAATTGCTCATCTATTATTGAAATATCATTTTCTAGTTCATCAATCTTATTTTTTATTAGTTGTACTTTTTTTTG
Source organism: uncultured Alphaproteobacteria bacterium (assembly GCA_902610255.1). GTDB lineage: Bacteria > Pseudomonadota > Alphaproteobacteria > HIMB59 > HIMB59 > HIMB59. The sequence continues at coordinate 31,906 of CACLUX010000002.1, forward strand.
TAATTCAGCTTTGTCACCGTCGCTAAGATTTGCAAAAGAAGAGGATAAATTCTTTCTTTCTGCTCGTAGTTCTTGAGATTTTGTTAATATGTCTCTTTTTTTTTTATCAAGTAAGATAATTTTATTAGACTTTGGATCAATAAATCTCTTATTTAATAATTCATCAAATAAATCAGGATTATCTCTTATAAAATTAATATCGTGCATAACTATCTTTTAATAATATTTTCATTCTTTTTTATTATGACGCTTAGCCATAAATTTAGAAACAAGAATAGATATTTCATACAAAATTATTACAGGTAACGCTAGAGAAATTTGTGAGAATGGATCAGGTGGTGTTACAATTGCAGCAAATACAAATGATAAAACAATTGCATATTTTCTAAATGAAACTAATTGAGCGATAGTAAGAATACCAAATTTCACAAGTAATAGTAAAATAACAGGTAATTGAAAAGCTAATCCGAAAGCAAAAATAAAAGTCATCATCAAGGACAAATATTCGTTCATTTTAGCTTGAAGTGTAATATTGATACCGTCTGCTTGTGAAGTTTGAAAACTTAAAAAAAACTTCCATGCTACCGGTGATATAACATAGTAAACAACAGCAGCGCCTAGGACAAACAAAAAAGGGATAGCAACTAAAGTTGGTAATGAAATTTGTTTTTCTTTTTTAAGCAATCCTGGTGAAACAAAAGACCAAATCTGTATTGATAAAAATGGGAAAGAAATAAAAGCTGCTGTAAAAAAGGCTACTTTAACATTTGTTAAAAAAGCCTCTTGCAAGGCTGTATAAATCAAACCATTACCCTCTTCCAAAATTGATGTGAGAGGTTTAGCTAGAAATTCAAATATTGATTGAGAAAAATAAAAAGAAACAATAAATGTAACTATAAAGAAAATTATGACATATAAAAGTTTTTGTCTTAGCTCTTTTATATGATCGAAGAAATTCATAGAACTATCAGCTTCGGTCATTATTTTCATCTTTCATAATTTGATCATTACTTTTTTTGATAAATTCATCTAATTCTTTTCCCTCTTTTACTATTGACTCTTTAGTGTCTAAAATTTCCTTTTTGATATCTTTTACTTCCTCTATATGTGATATCTCATTTACAGTTGATTTAAATTCTCTGGAGAGTTTTCCCAAACCTGAAGTTATACTTTTTAAAAATTTAATAACAGTTGGTATTTCTTTAGGGCCTACAACTATTACTGTAATAATTAGGACGATGGATATCTCCATCCAACCTAAAGAAAACATTACTGGTCCTTATTTTGATTGTCTTGATCGTCTTTATCTGGATTAGTTGGTTTATCATCCTCGGCCATATTGCTTTTGAATGACTTAATACCTTTTGCCATATCTGCCATCAAAGAGGGTATTTTTCCTTTACCAAACAATAAAAGAACAATAATTAAAACAATTATCCAATGCCATATACTAAAAGCACCCATGAATAAATTTTACTATATTATTGATATCTTATCTAGGGAAAATGAATACGTGGTTTAGATCTAAAGAAAAAGAAACTGAACTTGCAGGAGCAGGCAAAAATTCTCCAATCAATTTGCTATGAATGTGATGTTTATTATTATTTCTATCATTTACTGTCATGTGAATTATAGCACTATTTCCTAAAAATTTAGAGTCAACTACAACTCCAGAGTTAGGACTTGTCAAAGGAGATTTTTCAACATTCAATTTAATAGCCTCAGGTCTTACTACTACATTAACTTGTTGGTTATCTTTAAAGTTTTTTGTAACTAATAAGCCTAAAGGGGTTTCGCATTTATTATTTAAAACTTTCGTGTGAAAAATATTAACCTCTCCAAACAAAGAGGCAACATAAACATTAGAGGGATTAAAATAGATTTCACGAGGTTTTCCTATCTGAACTATTCTTCCATTTTCCATTACAACAATAATATTGCTGAGAAACATAGCTTCTTCGGCATTGTGTGTTACAACAATAGCAGAGGAGTCTAAGCTATTTATTAAGTGAAGTGTGTCATCAATAATTTCCTTTTTTAAATTAGTATCTAAGTCAGAAAAAGGTTCATCTAAAAGTAATAGTCGTGGTTGAACAGCTATTGATCTTGCTAATGCTACTCTTTGCTGCTCTCCTCCACTGAGAGCATGCGGATATTTATCAAGAAAATTTTCAACTTTTGCTAATTGTATAACTTGATCAATCAACTGTTTTTTATTCACTTTAGAGTTTGCTGCAAAACTAATATTTTCTTTTACATTCATGTGAGGAAATAATGCAAAGTCTTGGAAAACGTAAGAGATCGATCTTTGCTCAGGGGGAGTATTAAATTTTTCGTTTGCAACTAATTTACCCTCAAAAGATATTTGTCCCTTTTGAATTTCTTCCAAACCAGCTATTAATCGAATTAAAGTAGTTTTTCCACAGCCGGAGGGACCCAAAATAGAAACAATCGAATTATGCTCTATTGAAAAACTAAGTTTATTTATAGCATTCACCTCACCGAAAGAGTGATGAAGATCTCTCACATCAAGTATCATTATTTTGAGTCAATTGGCTTTTTGAGAACTCATCAAGAGTTTCTGCTTCATCGTCATCATCTATAAATGCTTCATCCTTATTTAAATCATCTGAAACCTCTTGGATATTCATTGAAGCAAAATTTTCATCCAATATTCCTGAATTTTTCATTTCCTCTATTCCAGGAAGATTATCTAAGGTGCCTAAACCAAAATGTAAAAGAAAATCATCAGTGGTGCCCCAAAGAATAGGTCTACCTGGAACCTCTTTTCGACCTCCTGGAGCTATCCATCCAAACTCCATTAATTGATCAAATATTCCTTGCCCTATAACAACGCCTCTAATACTTTCAATTTCTGATTTTGTTATAGGTTGATGATAAACAACTATTGCTAATGTCTCTATTGCTTGTTTTGAAAGTCTTTTTTGTATTTCTTTTTTTTCATGAAAGATCTCACTGACTTCTGTATTTGTTAAGAAAATCCATTTATTGGATATTTTTTTTAAATTTATACCTCTATGTTGATAAGCAGTCTCTAAGTTGGACATGACTTCAGATATATCTTCATGAATATCTAGTCTTTTTTTTATTTCATTTTCTGAAACTGGCTTGCTTGAAGCAAATATTAAAGCTTCTATTTTTTGTGAAGTTTCACTCATCTTTTTTTAAATATATATCAGAAAATGGTAAAGATTGCTTAATTACTATTTTTTTTTCTTCATTTTTATCTTCTTTTGCCATGTGAAGGCTAGCATTAAATGTGCTAGAAAAAAATGATTTATTCAAAATGTCAGATTTTAAATTATTAGGTAGTAAACTCTTTAATGTAAACCAATCTTGGTTAGATAGAATTTCCTTAGAGATAACATTTTGACCATCCTTGATAGTAAATAATTTAGTAGAGCTAAACTTTAGAGTATATTGCTGATTTCTTTTATGAATATTCGCATAAGCCTTTAAAAGATCAATGAGCTTGTCTTTAATTACAAAGTTTTTTTCAATTTTTAATTTATGTTTTTGTGTATTTGGAAAAAATTCTTGTTTGAATTTAGGAAGCTCGAATAACTTAATACTATTTTTATTGACAAGTTCTAGTATAGTTAAACGATTTGTAAGAAATCTTGTTACTTTTTTAACATCCTCTTCTTTGTCTTTATTTACAAGGTATTTAGATTTTAAAAAGACCATAATAGCAGCCATTAGTAAATATTCAGATGCTATCTCTATGCTAACCTTTTTTAAATCTACAATAAAAGCGATATATTGGTTACAAAGACTAAGTATTGGCAGGTTTTTTAAATCAAATTTATTCTTATGAACAAGTTCTAAAAGAACGTCTAAAGGTCCATTATAGTCTTTTATATCTATATTTAGATTAGAATCCATTAATTTTTAACAATTGATTATACAATTCATGATAGTGATTAATATTAATAGATTTAAAGTCTAATTTTTTCTTATATTGCTGAAGTTTATTGGATTTAAAAACATTAACGTAATTTTTCGAAAAATTAAACGAATTTATAATTTCACGATATTTATCCAAGTCAGAGCTACAATCTAAAATAACATCTAATTTAGAAAAGTTAGCTAACTGTGTAGCTTCCTTAACATTATAAATATTAGCTTTCATTTCCAGATCATCAGATATTAGTAAACCTTTGAACCCAATTTTATTTCTAATAATATTATCAATTATATATTTAGAAAAAGTAGCAATATTATTTTTATCCCAGGATAAATATTTAATATGTGCAGTCATTGATAAAGGTATTTTATTAAAATATTTAAATATTTTAATGTGGTCTTGGAGAGAAGATTTACTTAATTTTGTTATTGGCAACGTTAAATGAGAGTCTTTATTTGTTACACCATGTCCTGGGATATGTTTCATTATTGGAATTAGTCCAAAGTAACTCAAGTTATCTAGTAATATTTTCTGCAAAATTATATTAATATTAATATTGGGTCCAAAAGTTCTTTTTTTAATCATTAAGATTGTATTTTTAATTGGTAAATCTAGGACTGGAACAGTGTTAACATCAAAATTTAGTTTTTTTAGATAATACGATGTTATGAAGGATTTTAAAAAAACTAACTGCTTTGATAAAGAAGGGTATCTTAAATAAATTTTATAAAGCTCAAAATTATCTAAAAAATTAAATTCTTTAAATTTTTTAAATCTATTTACGATGCCACCCTCTTGATCAATAAATATTAATGTATTTTTACTTAGTAATTTAATTGACTCATTTAACTTTGATATTTGAGTAATATCACTGATATTTCTTGCAAAAATTATTACCCCAAAAGGTTTTATCTTCGAAATAAAATTTTTTTCTTGTTTAGATAAAGAAATACTTTTAATGGATATAATTATAGGAAAGTTCATTTTATAAAATCAAATTCATCAGCAGTAATAGTTATAAAATTATCAAAAAAAATATACTTCAAGTAATTATCAAAAAACAGATAGGAAAATAATAAAGTAAGTATTAGAAAAAAAATTATTATTACTATTTTAAGATTTTTCACATTTGTAATTTAGGCTTTATGCCTAAAATTTTTAACCCTTCGTCTAAGACATTTTGATAATTATGTAATAACTTAATTAGATTAGAGGAAATATTATTCTCATTATCTAAAAATTTTACTGATGGTTTATTTTTTGAAGAGGACCATAATGTATGGAAATATGAAGACAAACTCTCTAAGTAGTGTGCTATTAAGTGAACTTCTTTTTTTAAATATGCAGATTTTACCACATTATCCCACTCCAATAATTTTTTATATAAGTTTTTTAATTCTGAAGTAATTATAACGGGTGTATCAACAACTTTATTTACCTTATTTAAAATGGATTGTGTTCTAGCATAAGAATACTGAATATAATAAATAGGATTTTCCTTATTCTCTCTCTTAATTAAATCTATGTCTAAATCCATGTGAGTATCATTTTTTCTGTAAGACATAAAATATCTAAAATTATCAATTCCTATTTCATCTATTAAATTTTTTAGTTCAAAAATGTTACCCTCTCTTTTTGAGAGTTTTTGTATTTTATTATCGCGTTTTAAATTGACAATTTGACAAAAAACAACTGAAAAATCAATTTTTGGATGTAAAGAAGTTATCGCTGATGACAATCTTTTGAGATATCCTAAATGATCTGCGCCCCATATATTAATTAATTTATTAAATCCTCTTTGAAATTTATCTTCATGATAAGCAATATCATTTGCAAAATAAGTGGGAGTGCCATCATTTTTAGTTAACGCTCTATCTTCATCATCATCAAAAAGAGTTGATTTAAATATTGTAAGCTGATTATCCTTTAAAGTGCCCGTAAAATCTTTAGGGGCATTTAATTGACCTTCATATGTTAGATCTTTTTGCTTAAATTTTTCAAGAATTAACGGGAGATGACCCTTATCCATAATGGTTGTTTCATATGAAATTTGATCGAATTTAATCCCTGCTGTGCCAAGTGTTTGAAGCGTCTGATTGACAAGATTTTCTATAGCATAATTTACTATATTGTTTTTCTCATCAGAACTTAGCTTATTATCAAATATTGGTTTAAATTTTTTGTAACAGTTCTTTGCTATATCATTAATGTAATCACCTTTGTAAAATTGTTTTTCATTAAGATTTAGATTATAAGTATGTGAAATCGAATAAAGTATTGAAGATAGAAATTCATTAATTTGATTACCTGTGTTATTTACATAATATTCACGTGTCACAGGATGTCCAAAATACTCAAATAAATTAGATAAAATATCTCCAACAACTGCACCTCTTCCATGTGCTAAGTGTAATGGGCCTGTTGGATTTGCAGATACAAATTCGATATTTACCTTTTCATTTTCTGTAAATTCTTTTTCATAATTGAATAATTGAGGATTAAAACTTTCATCCTTAAGAAAAAAATTTATAAAACCAGGTCCAGCAATTTCTACTTTTTCAAAATTATTTAAATTAATACCCTTTAAAATAATGTCTGCTAATTGATTTGGATTTTTTCCAAATATTTTTGAAAATTTTAGAGCAGCATTGGTTGTAAAATCGCCTTTTTGGTCAAAAAGTGTTTCAACTTCAACATCTTCAAAGTAAATACTAACGTTCTTATCAATTTTAATTAATATTTCAAAAAGAGATTTTTTTAAATTATGTAACATATTTTTTATAGAAATTTATAGCATACTGATCTGTCATACCACATACATAATCGACTATAATTTGTTGCTTATCTGTATCATATTGTAATTTTTCTTTCCATTTAGATGGAAGCATAGAGGTATCATTATTTAATAATTTTATTATAGATACTAAAATTTTTTCAGCTTGCGTTCTATTTTTATATACAAAATCAGATGTGTAAAAAAATTCGAATAGAAAATTTTTAAGAAATTTTACTTTATCTAATACTGGAGGACTAAACTTAACTAAAAAATTTGTGTTTATTATAACATCTTCAATTGATCGTATTTGTGAGTTATTAGAAAGAGTATTTTCAGTTTCGTTTAGAAGATCCAAAATTAAGTAGTTCATAATGGACCTTGAAAAGTAATTTCTTGCAATACTTTTGTCTAAGTTTGCAATGTATGAAAAATCTATAAAATTAAATTGTTCTCTATTTTCAGCTAAACTTGATATTGTCAGAATACCTGATCTTAAAGCATCATCGAAATCATGAGCTATGTAAGCTATATCATCAGACAAGGAGGCGATTTGAGCCTCTAATGAGGGATTCTTATTTAGATCAAATTTAAAATTTTTTGATAAGTCGTAGTTTTTATTTGTTTCTAGTATTTTTCCATTATGCTTTATTAATCCATCTATTGTTTCCCAAGTTAAATTTAAACCATCAAAATTTATATATCTCTTTTCTAATAATGTAATTTGTCTAAAAGATTGATAATTATGGTTAAAATTTGCATCTAATTCTTGAGTAATTATTTCTTCGCCCACATGACCAAAGGGACTGTGACCTAAATCATGAGATAGCGCTATACATTCTGTGAGATCTTCATTTAAAGATAATTTTCTACTTATAGATCTTGCTATTTGAGATACCTCAAGAGTATGTGTTAGTCTATTTCTATAATAATCACCTTTTTCAAACATAAATACTTGTGTTTTATCTTTTAGTTTTCTAAAGGCTGTTGAATGATAAATTCTGTCTCTATCTCTTTCGTAAAGTGAACGATGATCATTTATTTCATCGTAAAGTCTTCCTTTTGAATTTTCTGGTAAAGCTGATAAATTACTGAACATATGGGAAGTATTAATATAACAGATAAAGCTATAAATAAAATTCAAGAAGTTCTAAAAGATCAAAATATGAAATATTTTAGAATCAGAGTCAAAGGTGGTGGATGTTCTGGATTCCAGTACGTATTTAAAAGTGAAAATGTAATTAATGAAACCAAAGATCATGTATTTAATTTTAAAGATTTACAAATTTTGATCGATAAAAATTCTATGACTTTCATAAACGAGTCTGAATTAGATTATAAAGATGAATTGATAGGCTCTAGTTTCACTATTTCAAATCCTAATGCTAAAAATTCTTGCGGCTGTGGCACATCATTTAGCGTTTAATTGTGAAAATAATAAGTTGGAATGTAAATTCTTTAAGAGCTCGAGAACCACTTATAGAAAAAATAATAAAAACAGAAGCTCCAGATATAATTTGCTTACAAGAACTGAAGATATTAGATAAAGAATACGTAGAAAATTTTTTTAATCAATTTTCATTGAAAACAGTGGCTGAAACTCAAAAAAGCTATAATGGGGTAAGTGTTTCTTGTAAAAGAGAGATTATATTAAATGAAAATCACTTAAGGAAGTTAAATATGACACAAGCAAGAAACAATACAGTTATTATAAAAGATAAAAATTTAGCAATCCTCAATTGTTATTTCCCTAATGGAAATCCTATAGATACAGACAAATTTACAAATAAGCTTGAATGGATGAAATTACTTTATAAAGAAATAGAAATACTTAACAAAGAATATGAAGTTTTATTAATGGGAGATTTTAATGTTATTCCAGATGATGAAGATGCTCATGATATTAAAAAATATAAAAATGATGCTCTAGCACAACCTCAATCTAGAAAAGAATTCTATAAATTAATAAATCTAGATCTAATTGATGTGTTTAAGACTACTCCAAAAAAACAAAGTTATACTTTTTTTGATTATAAAACTTACAAATTTGGAAAAGAGGAAGGAATAAGAATAGACTTCTTTCTTTTATCTCCATTTTTGAAAAGTAAAATAATGAAACTAAAAGTATTAAAAGAATACCGTGATATGGATAGACCCTCTGATCATTGCCCTATTCTTATAGATTTAAATATCTGAATAAGTCTTTTTTTCTAATTTACCACCAGGGTGTGTAACTGCCCCTAGGTTTGCAGGTCCAACAGTTTTCATATATTTCCATAAAGTACCTGACATAAACTCTGGTTCTTTATTAACCCATTTAGTTTTTCTATCGGATAATGTTTTTTCGTCCACATTCAAATTTAGTATATTTTTCTCTGCATCAATTTCTATTTCATCACCATCTTCAACTAACGCTATAGGCCCACAATCATAAGCCTCTGGACCTACATGGCCGATACAAAAACCTCGTGTACCTCCAGAGAACCTTCCGTCAGTAATTAAAGCTACTTCTTCGCCAAGATCTTGTCCATAAAGGGCACTAGTGGTAGATAGCATTTCTCTCATACCTGGCCCTCCTTTTGGGCCCTCGTATCTTATAATCACAACATGACCAGGTTTAATTTTACCATTTAAGACAGCGTCAAGAGCATGTTCTTCTCTATCAAAGCAAATTGCCTTTCCTTTGAACTGTAATTTTTTAAGTCCAGCTATTTTTACAATCGCACCATCAGGAGCAAGTGAACCTTTCAAACCTACCACGCCACCTGTTTTAGTAATTGGGCTACTGACAGGATATACAACATCTTGATTTTTTGGTAACTCCACATCTTTTACATTTTCAGCTAACGTTTTTCCAGTAACAGTCATGCATGATCCATCAATCAACCCGCCATCAATGAGTGCTTTAATTAGAACAGGAACGCCACCAACTTCATATAAATCTTTAGCTACATATTTTCCCCCCGGAGCTAAATTACCTATATAAGGTGTTGATTGGAAAATATTACAGACATCTTCCAAAGTAAATTCAATACCAGCTTCATGAGCCATAGCAGGTAGATGTAAACCTGCGTTGGTTGATCCACCTGATGCTGAAACAACTACAGCCGCATTTATTAGTGATTGTTTTGTAACAATATCCCTAGGTCTCAAGTTTTTTTCAATTAATTCCATAACTACTTTTCCACTTTCATAAGCATATTTATCTCTACTTTCATAAGGAGCTGGTGTCATAGCAGAACCTGGAAGAGCTAAACCAATAGTCTCTGAAACGCATGCCATGGTATTTGCGGTAAACTGTCCGCCGCAGGATCCAGCAGATGGACAGGCAACACACTCAATGTCATGAAGTTCTTGGTCTGAAATCTTTCCTGTTGAATGTTTTCCAACAGCTTCAAAAACATCTACTATTGTTACGTCCTTATCCTTATAAACACCTGGTAATATAGATCCACCGTACATAAATACAGATGGCACATTAAGTCTTAGCATTGCCATCATTAAACCTGGCAAAGATTTATCACACCCAGCTAAACCAACTAAGGCATCATAACAGTGCCCTCTTACAGAAAGTTCAGTTGAGTCAGCTATAATCTCCCTACTAGTTAAAGAGGATTTCATTCCCTCATGACCCATAGCAATACCATCAGTAACAGTAATGGTGGTAAATTCTCTTGGTGTACCTTTTGCATCCCACACACCTTTTTTGGCTGATTGAGCTTGGCGAGAAAGTGAAATATTGCAAGGGGCAGACTCATTCCATGTGGTTACTACACCGACAAAAGGTTGTTTAATCTGTTCTTCGGTAATGCCCATAGCATAATAAAAAGCTCTATGTGGTGCACTTTTAGGACCAACAGAGACATGTCTACTTGGTAATTTGCTTTTATCAACCATTATTGAATATTAATTAATATACTATCAATTTTAGACAATTCCATATTAATTGAACTTTGTCTCTCTTTATTTTGATCAATGAGATCTTTTGGAGCTTTTGATACAAAATTTTCATTTGATAAATTTTTATCAATCGTATTTTTTTCTTTTTCCAAAGAGCTTTTATTTTCTTGAAGTTTTTCTTTGATTTTAGATTTATCAATTTGGCTAGTGGAAATTTCAAAATCAAACTCTTTAAAAGGTAAAGTAACACTATTGTCTTTATGAGATGATGAAAGTTTTTTTCTTGTTAAAAATTCAAATGTTTTTTTATTATCTTCTAAAATTGTTTGAATTAATTGGTTTTTAGAAAAAATTTCTACAGTATCTTCTTTTTTGATTTCAAAAAGTTTTTCTATTGACCTGTATTCCTCTATAAAATCAATAAATAATTTTGTTTTAGATACATGTTCACTCTCTGTTTTTAGATCAACATAGTCCCACTGATGACTCATCAAGATATCTTTATTATTTTTGCCCCACAATTTTTCAGTGATAAAAGGTATCACTGGATGTAAAAGTTGCAATAAAGAATTAAATACTAAATGAAAAGTTTGTTTCGTTTCATCTCTAAATTGATTGTCGTCTAAAAGATTTTTAGAAAGTTCAATATACCAGTCACAAAAAGTATGCCATGTAAAATGATATAGTTGATTAGCTACTTCATGAAAATAGTATTTCTCATAATTTTCTTGAACTTTTTTATATAACTCTTGAAACTCATTTATAATCCAAATATTAAAAATATGGTTAGGGTTAACTTTGCCATTATTTGTAAATGGATAAATTCCTTTAAATTCAGCAAACTTATAGGCATTGGTGATTTTAGTAACGAAGTTTCTATAACCAGCTATGCGTTGCTCACTTAACCTTACATCCCTTCCAGGTGTATTTAATGATGTTAGAGTAAATCGAAGTGTATCTGCACCATACTTGTCAATTATTTCTAAAGGATCTATGACATTACCTTTTGATTTTGACATTTTTTGACCTTTTTCATCACGAACGAGAGCATGAACATAAACAGTTTTAAAAGGTGTCTCTGACATAAATTTATTACCCATCATCATCATGCGGGCAACCCAGAAAAAGATGATATCAAAACCCGTAACTAGTACAGAATTAGGGTAAAATGTATCTAATGTTTGTTCTTTGTTGGGCCATCCCAACGTAGAGAAAGGCCAAAGAGCTGAGGAGAACCAGGTGTCTAAGACGTCTTGATCTCTTTTTAAAATTATTTTATCCGCTTTATAAAAGTCTACAGCTAAATTTTTCGCTTCTTCTTCAGTTTCTGCACAAAATTCTTTTCCATCAGGACCATACCAAACTGGAATTTGATGTCCCCACCATATTTGTCGAGAAATACACCATGGTCTTATATTTTCCATCCATTGAAAATATGTTTTCTCCCAATTTGAGGGAAAAAATTTTGTATCACCGTCTTTTACAACTTTCATTGCCTGTTTTGCTAATTCTTCAGCATTACAAAACCACTGATGAGTTAAAAAAGGTTCGACAACAGTGTTCGAGCGATCACCATATGGTATTGTAGTTTTATAATCTTCAATTTTTTCTAAAAAACCTTTTTCTTTTAGCAATTGAACAACTTTTTTTCTTGCCTCAAATCGATCTAAACCCTGAAATTCTTTTGGACAATTTTCGTTCAATGATCCGTCCTCGTTTAGAATATTTAATAGTTCTAAGTTGTGCCTTTTACCGATTTCAAAATCGTTAAAATCGTGTGCTGGGGTAATTTTAACTGCACCACTTCCCATTTCCGGATCAGAATATTCATCAAATATAAGTGGAATAGATCTTGATGTTAAAGGAATAGTAAAAGTTTCTTTTTTTAATGAAGTATATCTACTGTCATTGGGGTTAACTGCTATAGCAACATCACCAAAAATTGTTTCTGGCCTAACTGTTGCAACAGTTATACTCTCAGAATTAGAGCTTGGATATTTTATATAGTAAATTTGGGTGCTTACATCAGTAGGAACAACTTCTAAATCAGAAATAGCTGTTTTAAATTTGGTATCCCAATTAACAAGAGCTTGATCTTTATATATCAACCCCTCTGTATATAATTTAACAAAAACCTTTCTAACTGCAGATGACAATCCGTCATCCATCGTAAATCTTTCCCTTGACCAATCACATGAACTACCAAGCCTTTTTAATTGATTTATAATTGTGGAACCTGAATATTCTTTCCACTCCCATATTTTTTCAATGAACTCTTCTCTTGTGAGGTCTTTACGATAAATATTTTTCTCAGCTAAGTTTCTTTCCACAACCATTTGTGTCGCTATGCCTGCATGGTCTGTTCCAGGTTGCCAAAGAGTATTAAATCCATTCATTCGGTGATATCTTGTTAAAATATCCTGAATAGTGTTATTAAGTGCATGTCCCATATGCAACGACCCTGTTACATTTGGGGGAGGTATACAAATAGAAAAGTTTTTATCAAAATTGTATTTAGGTTTAAAACATTCTTTGTCTAACCAAAGCTGATAAATTTCATTTTCATATTCTTTTTTATTTTGAAATTCATCCATTTGCTAAAAAACAAATGGTTCGGATTGAACATATTTATAAATATAAGACGAAGAAGCTTCATCTATAACAAACTTATTCGATTTGCCTGCTAATTTTATATATTTAACAATCTTATGTTTAAAATCTTGGTTATCAATTATACAAACTATCTCTGTATTATCAGATGCATTTTTAATTATATTTATGGGCTCTTCATCAAGTGAACCATTAATAATAATCTTTTGGTATTTTTTAATATTTGGCTTTTTGTTATTGAAAAATTCCTCTATCGTTAAATCTAATAAAGAGGCATTGAACAAACCGTCTTTCATACTATTTTTGAAAACTTCAGTCATTTGCATAGAAGACTCTATACAGTCAATATTAGAGGAAAATTTATTTATAATAGATGTTGATGTACCAAATCCAGAACCAATTTCTAAAATACTCTCATCATCAATCTCTCCCAAAGCTTGTAATAAATGAAATGATGTTAAAGGAGGTAGAATAAAGCGACCATCATCTAAAAATATAATCTTATCAGAGTAAGCCAAATGTTTATAAGATTTTGGATACAAGTTTTCTCTTGGAAATAATTCAATTTTTTCAATTAAAGATGAGTTTTTTATACGATTAGCTCTTAGTTGATTAAGAACCATATTTGTTCTTGCTTGTTCAAAATTCATGATAAAGTTTGATTTATAACAAAATTAATTGTTTTTCATAGATCATATTCGCCTCATATAAAATAATAGTGTAAATTAAACTATGAAATTTTTTAGTTTTTTTATTTTAATTACCTTTTGTTCATTATCCTATGCTCATCAACCTGTAATAAATGACTCAAACCCAAATAAACCTAATGAGGCATATCTAATAGAAAAACCAGAAATATCAAAAGCAATATACTCTAAATTAAATGGTGATCCACATTATTACTTAATAAATTCTGATCAGAAATTTAATTTTTATGTTGGTATTACTGTTCCAAAAATTGATGATTGTAATACATTTAGAAAGTTCTCATTTAGTATTTTAGAAGGTAAAAACCTTGAGTTAAGTGTCATAGAGGTAGTTGATGGTCAAAATTTTGAGTGGTGGGAATGGTATGAGCCCTATGGTAAAAAATGGTATTGGATAGGACCACAAATAGGTGAAGATTTTAAAAGCATAGTAACTTACGAACCAGGTTCATACTACATTAAAGTTTTCAATGAAATTAATATGGGTAATTACGTTCTTGCAACTGGAGATATAGAAAAATTTGGACCTACTGTTATTGCTAAACTGCCATTAATAATGCCAAAGGTAAATAAATTTTGGGACAATGAACATTGTGTAAAATAAATTTTTCAAAATATTCACAAATTAAAAAATACAAAATCCAATTTATTTGATAAGATAGAATCACCTAGAGGATAGGTTTAAGGATGGAGGTTAAAAAGATGAAGCCACCAAAGTAAGTAATTTAAGACATTACTTAAGAAAATTTTCTCATTATCTATTGCTTCTTTTACCTTTTAACATAACTATTCCTAATAAATTTTTTTATTTATATTGCTGTAATCTTTGAACAACTCTTGAATTATTTATTTTAATTTTTATTAAATTTAAGGATTAAAATTTTCAATATAGTTTAAGCGACCCAAGATTTCATCTCTGTCCATATAATAACCTTGAAGGTGCCTTTCTCCAGAATTGGCATCATATTCTTTTCTACCGTGTAACACTCTTCGATTATTAAAACTAAAAATATCTCCGGCTTGCATACGAAAGTTAATTTCAAACCTCTGGTCATGAAGTAAGCTTAAAAGCTTTCTGTATGCAGAGTAAAAATGATCCATTTGATCAGGATGGCAGTCCATAACTCCCATGTAAGCAACGCTGAACCTAATATCATTATAATCATTATTGTGATCGAGAGTTATTATAGGTTTATGCATTACTCTAATTGTATTAGTTGTGTAGTCTCTATTTACAAATTTTACAGACGTATTAAGTAGTACGTCATAATCATTTGGATGATTATTTTTTAAATAATCAATTACCTTAAAACCATCTACAGCAACTGACTCACCCCCAGTAGCATTATTTATTAAGCAGTGAAGAAACTGATATCCTGGAGCTATCTCATAATATGGTAAATCAATATGATTTCTTAGACCTGCAGCAGTATAAGCTGAATTATTAGGGTTAGGTATATCAATGACCTCGAATGGTGTTTTAAAAAAAGTTTCTCGAGTGTGACTTATATTTTTCAGGATATCAAAACCAGAATTTACATCTGTTGGAGCATTTTTAACAATTGAAATACCAAAAAAATGTAGTTGCTGTAACCACTTTTTTAAACCATCATCACTACTAATTATTTCGCTGTAATCTATTTGAATATCAGTAAATGTATCTTGCATGGATTTATCCCAAATCCTGTATGGTGAAACGTACTCTCGACTGTGTTTTAAAGAATAACAATTATGTCTCAACCAATCTCTCTCATAAACACTTTTATGCCCTCCCTCACTCCACTCAATCTCAAGATTA
This sequence comes from uncultured Alphaproteobacteria bacterium, assembly GCA_902610255.1. Lineage (GTDB taxonomy): Bacteria > Pseudomonadota > Alphaproteobacteria > HIMB59 > HIMB59 > HIMB59. Next base: position 47,622 of record CACLUX010000002.1, read on the forward strand.
CCTTCACTATTTAGAGAGTAATTTTTAGGGTGAATATCTTCAGATACATCAAGCAAATTAAAAGTTCGTTCACGAGCTGTTGGATGCACTTCAGAGGGACAATTATCTCTCAACCATAAGAAATTATATTTACTTTTAAAACCATCACTCCAATTGACCAAAATAGACTTGTTATTTTTATCGATTGTTTTAATTAAAAGATTTTCGCTCATATTAAAATTTATTAAATGTTTTATTCCAATTAGGAAAATTATTTCTTTGATATTTATTCAAAGTTTTCATGATTTCAATCAAAAAAATATCTCTTTGCACCTCTAGATCTTTAATAGTGTATTTTCCTGCCTGTTTTTTTGTGCCTGAAATCATTAATTTTTTTAGTTTTGCATCAAGTTTTGGCGCCTTTAATTTAGTCCAAGGTAATTTAAGAGCAGGTCCAAACTGCTCTAACATGTGTTTCATACCAGTTTGCCCTCCTGCAAGATGAAAAGTTAGACAAACACCCATAAAAGACCATCGTAATCCAGGTCCATAAACAATCGCATCGTCAACATCTTGAGTCGAAGCAATTCCATCTTTAATTATGTGAAGTGCCTCTCTCCAAAGAGCCTCCTGTAAGCGATCAGATATATAACCCTCAATTTCTTTTTTTACAATCAAAGGCTTCATACCTATTCCCTCGTAAAACTTCTTAGCTCCGGTAATTGTGTTTTTCTTTGTTTGCTTTCCTGATACCAACTCGACAAGAGGTAGTAAATATACAGGGTTAAATGGATGTCCTATACAAACTCTTTCTGGATAATTACATAAAGATTGAATTCTTGTAGGCAAAAGTCCTGATGAACTAGACGCAATGATTATATTTTTTGGCAATAATTTATCTATATCTTTAAGAAGTTTCTTTTTTAATTTTTCATTCTCTGGAGCATTTTCTTGGACAAAGGTGGTTGAATGAAGAGACTCTCTGAGATCAGAATAAATTTTCAAATTACTAAGTTTTGCATTTTTATTTAAACCTAATCTTTGAAGGCTCTTTAAAGCTGTTTTGGTATTTGATAATAGTTGCTTTCTTGCCTTAACACTTGGGTCATAAGCATTAACTATTAGACCACATGCTAGCATTCTAGCAGCCCATCCAGCACCAATGACGCCAGCACCGACTATCGTGACAATTTTTTTTTTAATCAACTTTTAAAAATATATTAACTCATAAATATTAAATTATGATATTTTTTTTGTATGATTATATACATTTGTAAGTTTCTTCATCTTATATCTCTGTTTATTGCTGGAGGAGGAGGTATTGGTAGTGCTGTTATACAATCTATATATAAAAAAGAAGGTAAAGTTCCTGAGCCTCATTTGGCTAAAGGTTTTAAGGTTTTAGCATTTTTATCTTTATTAGCTATTATCACAATGTGGGTTACTGGAATTATTTTGCTATTGGTAATATACGGCTCATTTAATTTAGGTTGGGCTTTTCATATGAAATTATTTGGAGCTAGCTTAATTTTAATAACAGCTATATTTATAAATATGCATTTATATTTATCAGCTAGAAAAAGCCTATCCCCCAATCAAAAATATATTAAAAATTCTGGGTCTTTGTCTAGATTAGGCTTGATTCTTGCCATAGCTGGTGCAATAGGATCATTTGTCTAACCTTATTTATTTTTTTTTAGTTTATGGTATTTTTTTGGAAATGAAAGTTGACTTAGACAAATGGCATCATTGTGACGTTGATAAAGAAGAATTTGTAAAGCTTCTTAAGAAGTCTGATTATCAAGGTTTTAAACACATGTTTATTTTCTTTGGGTCTTTAATTGTATTCGGTGTTTTAGCTTATATGACATGGGGGACTTGGTGGTCTTTATTATTTTTTTTAATTTATGGAAATATATGGAATTGCGCAGATCCTATTTGGCACGAAACAGGACATAAAACAGCTTTTAAAACGAACTATTGGAATAACTTTTTTTATCAAATTGGAAGTTATATGAATGGATTTGAACCAGTAAGATGGAGATGGTCACACTTTCGTCATCATGGTTATACTTACTTTGATGATCCACTTGATTTTGAAATAGCAATTAGAAGACCAACTGATGTTTTTTACTTTTTCAGTTTATTCATACCTTTCTTTGACATAATTAATTTTAAAAAAACAACTCAATACGAGACTATTCTTCATGCTCTAGGCAAAAAAACAGAAGTAATGAAACAAGTAATTCCTGAAAGAGAACATCAAAAATGCATAAACTCTTCAAGATTACATGTTGGTATTTGGATCTTATTAATTTTAATGTCAATTGCTTTTCAGTCTTGGTTGCCGGTTTTATATTTTTTACTTCCAAACTTTTATGGGATAACACTCAAAAGACTTTTTGGATTAACTCAACATACTGGGCTTAAAGATAATATCAAAGATCATAGATATAGTACTAGGACAATGCATTTAAACCCGATCTTCAGTTTTTTATATTGGCAGATGGAATATCATATTGAACATCATATGTTCCCTACTGTGCCATCGCATAATTTGCCTAAACTGCATCAATTAGTTAAAGATCAGATGCCTCCTGCAAAAAAAGGTTTATGGGGAGCATACTCTGAAATCATCCCTACTATTTTAAAACAAGCAAAAAACCCTTCATATGAATTACAAGTAGCCGTTCCATCTAATAATAATGGCTAAAAGAACTACCGTTTTTGATTTATGGAGTCAAAAAGGGAAAAAGAAGTGGCCTCAAACTCATATAGATACAGCAAAAGAGGCAGAAGCTGCCTATAAAGCAGGAATTGAAATAATTTCCTGTGAACCCGATCATCATTTCAAGGATGTAAGAAAAGTTGCTCCAACAGCATTTTTATCTGTTGGTCTTAAACATGGGTTGGTGAGTTCTCCTCAAGAGGCAATAAAAAAAGGTTTTGAAATAATGGAAATGGGAGCAGATGCTATTTATTGTTCACACTCAATTAACTTTATTGAAGCTATGGCAAAAGAGGGAATACCTGTAACTGCGCACGTTGGATTAGTCCCAAATATTGCAACATGGACTAATTACAGAGCTGTAGGAAAAACATCAAACGAAGCTTTTAAAGTATATCAAAAAGTAAAAGATCTCGAAAATGCTGGAGCGGCTTGCGTGGAAGTTGAGGTGGTACCAGTTGAGCTTGCAGAATTTATAACAAAGAATACTAAAATGATAACTATGGGTATGGGTTGTGGTGATGTGTGTGATACACAATATTTATTTTGTAATGATATACTTGGTACAAACGTTGGTCATTATCCTCGACATGCAAAAAAATATGTAGATTTAGAAATTAAAGAGAGAGAATTACAAGAATTAAGAATAAAAGGTTTTAAGATGTTTGTTGATGAATTTAATAGTGGTGTATACCCTGAAGATAAACATCTTATTAAAATGGAAGAAAAAGAGCTTAATGATTTTCTAGATAAAGTTAAATAGCATCTAAATATAAATCAATATCTAATTCTGATATAGTACTAGCAAATTTATGATATTCCATTTCCTTAATGGCTATAAACGCCTTATGTAATTCTGGGCCTAAAGTTTGTTTTAAAAAAGAGGATTTCTTAGATAGCATAATTGATGAATTCCAGTCAGATGGAATTTTGTATTTTTGATTATTTTTCTTTAAATAAGCATTTCCAGTTGTTTGTTTATCTGGAATAATTTTATTTTGAATTCCTAATTCAATTGCTGAAATTATAGTTAAGGCTACTAAATATGGGTTTGCATCAACTCCTGAGACTCTATGTTCTATCCTTCTATTATTTTTATTACTACTTGGTATTCGAAAAGCAACTGATCTGTTATCTATTCCCCAATTAGGCTTTGTTGGTGCATAAGACCCTGAAACAAACCTCCTCCAACTATTAGCATTTGGTGCGAATATCAACATACTTTCACCCATGGTTTTTGAAAGACCCCCGAGTGCATAATTAAGATTTTTATTTATTTTTTCATTATTTCTTTCGGAAAAAATATTTTTTTCTTTTTGATCATAAAGTGAAATATGAAAATGCATTCCAGAACCAGAAATATTTTCCATAGGTTTTGCCATAAAGCAAGCAGTGACTCCATGATTTCTCGCTTGTGCTCTTATAATTCTTTTTAGCCTTAAAATATCATCAGCAGCTTTTAGTAACGATTTTTGATGTTTTAATGTTAATTCGTATTGACCAGGTGCGTACTCTGAAATAATAGTTTCAGCATCTATTTTTGCAAGTTTTGTAGCTTCATAAATATCATCAATTAAAGGTAACATACCATGTAGATGATCTACTGAATATACATCTGTCTTTTTAATTGATGTTCTTTTTCCAAGTATAGATTTTGCTGGTTTGAGTTTTCCATACTCATCCAATTCATTTGAAACAAGAAAAAATTCTAGCTCAAATGCTGCATAGAAATTAATTCCTTTTTTTTTAAAAACTTGAATTTTATTTTCCAAAACATTTCTTGGATCTGTTAACAGTTTTTTTCCATCAATATCATACATGTTCATGAATAACTCACCTCTTGGTGGTTTGCTGTTATGCAATAACTTAAGTGATGATGGTATAGGCCAAGCTTTTATGTCACCATCACCTTGCTCTAAAATCAATCCTGTTTCAGGTGTATCCTCACCAGTAATATCCATTCCAAGTAATGAAAGAGGAAATTGCCTACCTGACTTATACAAATTTAATAACTCATTTCTTCTAATTATTTTTCCACGACCTACACCATTACAATCATGCATTACAATATCGAATGATTTTACTTGTGTATTTCTCTTCAGAAAATTTTGTGCTTCAGATAAATAATTTTTAGATTTCATGACAAATATTTATAATATAAAAATATTAATATAAACTTTATGTCTAAACTACAGTTAATCTATTTCAATCTTAGAGCTTTGTGTGAGGCTCCAAGGATGATGCTACATACTGCGGGTATCGAATATTCATATGAAATGGCATGGGATTATTTTAAAAAACCATGGGGTGATGTCAAAAAAGAGGTGATTTTTCATAAATTACCTCTGCTTGTTATAGATGAGAAAATTGAAATATGGCAAAGTAATACTATCTCAAGATATATAGCTAAACTTACAAACAATATCCCCAATAATGAGGAAATGGTGGCATATGCTGACTCTATATTTGAGTCAGCCCATGATTTATTTTTTCCTTTAAATCCAACAATAAATGTTTGGGTTGGTGAAATGCACTTAAAGAATAAAAAAAATCTTTTAGATGAAATTTTACCCAAAGCTTTTACAAATTTTGAAAAGTTACTAAGTAAATATGAAGGTAATTTTTTTTTAGGAGAAAGAGCATTTTATTGTGATTTTAATGTTTATCATCATGTTTCACTAGCATTGCTATTAGATGATAAAATTTTAGATAACTTTCCAAAGTTAAAAAAATTTACGAGCGATTTTGAAAAGATTCAAGGTATTTTAGATTATCTGGAGTCAAGACCCAAACTTATTGGAATTGGTACTTGGCCAAAAGTAGTAATTGATGGTATAGAATACACATCTGGCACTAATCCCGATTACAAATATCAATAAAAGTGTTATGCTAAGTATTATGGCCCGCTGGCAGATTGGTTATGCAGAGGACTGCAAATCCTTGTAGCTCGGTTCGATTCCGGGGTGGGCCTCCACTACTTCATTTCATCAATTATTTTTTTTAAGGTTCTTGATGTAAGATCTAGAATTCTTTTTCCTTTATCAGCAGAGGATTTTGTAGGATTACCAATTATACCTGTCTTGGACAAATCTTTTGTATTCCAAGCTCTTTTAATTGTTCTTTCATAAGAAATTATTTTTTTAGATTTAAAGTCAGATGAGAGTTTGTTTCTTTTAATTTTATTTAATTTTATCAATTCTGGATAAAGGTGGAGCATTATTGATGTTTCAAATTCACCTCCATGATATCCATAAAGTAATTCCTTTTTTGGAATTATTTTCTCAAAACCTTTAAATAAAAAATAATGTGCCTTAACAATATCGACAGCTTTATATCTACTTTTAATTTCTTTAGCAGCTATATCTAAGTGACTAATTTGTCCGCCATGACTATTAAAAAAGATAAATTTTTTATATCTACGAATACATAACTCACCAACTATGCTGATAATATAATCAATATAATTTGTAGAGTTCGAAGATAGAGTGCCCTCGAAGCTATTATGCTCACTCGCTGAGCCTATAGAGATATTTGGTAGAATTAAATATTTATTAAGTTTGGGATATTTCTTAACAAATGTATTTAAAATTCCATCTAATATCAATTTATCAGTACCTGATGGAAGGTGTTCTCCATGTTGTTCTACAGATGAAAATGGGAGAATAAGTATTTTATTTTTACCTAATTTACTAATATCTGCTGATGTTAAATCTGACCAAAACTTTGATAGCATAAATGATATTTAACATTTATATAATTATTATGGAAACTTATTCTCTATGGCTTAAGAATGAAAATAAACCAATTATTAAGAAAAAAATACTAAGCTATAAAAAAAATTCTAAAACTGTTCTTGTAAAAACTCTTTATTCAGGAATTAGTAAGGGTACTGAGAGATTAGTAGCATCTGGTAATATTAGCAAAGATCAGTTCGATATAATGAAATCTCCTTTTCAAGAGGGATCTTTTTCTTTTCCAATCAAATACGGTTACATAAATGTTGGTAAAATAGTTGAAGGCCCAAAAAAATATTTAAATAAAAATACATTCTGCCTTTACCCTCATCAGTCACTATTTAAGATTAATATAAATAATGTGAATATTTTAAAAGGTAATGGTGATATTCGAAAATATTTACTAACAGCAAATATGGAAACAGCTATTAATATCTTTTGGGATACTCAAGCAAAATTAAATAACAAAATATTGATAATAGGGATGGGCTCTGTTGGTATTTTAACTGCCTACTATTATAAATTACTAAAATTTAAAAATGTCTTTATTACTGACATAAATATTAAAAAGAAGAAATTTGCTAATATTTTAGGACTAAAATTTATTAATTTTAAAAAAATTAAAGATTTAGATGTTATTATTAATACAACATCTAATTATGATGTATTGAACCAATCACTAAAAAAATTAAATTTAGAGGGAAAATTTATTGAGGCTAGTTGGTATGGGAATAGAAAAGGTCATATAAATTTAGGAGGTAATTTTCACTCAAAGAGATTAAAAATTATTGGTTCTCAAGTTTCAAATATTCCAGAATATTTATCAAAAAAATATGATTATAAAAAGAGATTAAATTTAGCAATTAATGCTTTATCTAATAACCAACTTCTTAAATTAATAAACACTGAAAGTGACTTTAAGGATCTAGAGAAAGATTATATTTCAATATTAAATAATCCAGAAAGCATAATGCATGCTATAAAGTATTAAAATGTATTCAATTACAGTTCGAAATAATATTTTAATTGCACATTCTCTCCCGGGTGAGGTTTTTGGACCTGCACAGAATATGCATGGAGCGACCTACATAGTTGATGCTGAGTTTTATGCAAAAAAGATTAACAAATATAACATTATTATGGATCTCGGGGTTGTAACAGAAATTCTCTCCGAAGTATTAAAATTTTATAGTTATAAAAATTTAGACGAAGTTGAAGAATTTAAAAATATAATTACCTCTACGGAATTTCTTGCTAAAGATATTTTTGATAGAATATGTGATAAATTACAAAAAGATTACATAGAAGATTTTAACAAGTTGCATAAAATTAAAATTATTTTAACTGAGTCAAATGTAGCTTGGGCTTCTTATGAACAAGAGATCAGCAATACACAATAAATCTTATTATTTTATTTATCCGGGTGATATTAATACAAAAACAGGAGGTTACATTTATGAAAAAAATATATTAAAAAGAGCAAAAAAAATTAAATTTAATTTAAATGCTATCAAACTTGCTAATAGCTTTCCCTTTCCTAAAGAAAATGACTTAAAAAATCTAAAAAAAACTTTAGAAAAATTACCAGATAATGCAGTACTAATTTTTGATGGATTAGTTTTTGAGTGTATTGATAGTATAATAAACTATTTAGATAGATTTGTAGTAATAGCTCTTATACACCACCCTCTTTATCTAGAATTTAATGGTAATCAAAGTCAATTTTTTCTTAAGAACGCAAAAAAATTATATAAGAAAACGAAAAAAATAATTGTCACTTCAAATGATACAAAACAACTAATTTTTGAAAAATTTAAAATTAATAAGCGAAAAATTCAAGTTGTAGAGCCTGGAATAGAAAAATTAAAAAAATATAAATTAAAAAGGGATAAAAATATAAATTTACTATCTGTGGGAAGTATTATTGAGAGAAAAAATTATCATTATCTGTTAAACGAATTAAGATACATGGATAAAGTAAAATTAAATATTGTAGGAGATATAACTAGAGAAAGTAAATACTATAATAGATTACTAAAAATTATAAGTAATTATAGATTAAGTAAAAAAGTTAAGTTTCATAGTAATGTATCGACAAATTTATTATCAAAACTATATTCTAAGTGTGACTTCTATGTCTCAGTAAGTAAATATGAGGGTTTTGGTATGTCACTTGCTAATGCCCTTCAACTCAAAAAAATGATTATTACATATAAAACTAAAACAATTATGAGTACTCTAAAAAAGGATGGAATTATCTACTTAAATAATTTCAAAGAAAAAAATTTATCAAAATTAATTACTAAAAATGCATTTAATTCAGATTTATCAAAAAAATTATCACAAAATAAAAGAAAATTTTTAACACCAATACAATCTGGGAATCTTTTTATCAAGATAATAAAAAATGCATAAATTTAATAATGATTGGCTATTTCTTCGAGAGAAAATTGATAAAGTTTCAAGAAATAAAAAAATTATAGAAAGAATTAATAAATATTTTCAAGACTACAAAATATTGTCTATCGCTGATTTGGGATGTGGAACAGGTTCCAACTATAGGTATCTTTACCCTAAACTTAAAAAAAGGCAATCATGGGATATGATAGACATATCATTTGATTCAATTAAAGAATTTAAGAAAAAGACAAATAATAAGAATAAAATTATAAATATAAATTATAAAAAATTTGATTTAATCAAAAATATAAAAAGTTTTAAATTTGAAAAATACGATATTATTACAGGATCTGCATATTTAGATATAATGCCAAAAAATTGGTATTTAGAATTTAAAAAACAAAATCTAAATACAAAAGTTATATATTTTTCGATTAATTATGATGGATTTTTTAAATTTCACCCAAAACATAAAGATGATCAATACGTTTTAAATCTATTTAATAAAGATCAGGAGTCAGATAAAGGTATTGGGCAAAAAGCAGTTGGTAAAAACTGTAGTCAAATAATTAATAAATTGTTTTATAAAACACACAAAACATTTGTTTTTGACTCGAGTTGGGATGTATCAAAGAATAAAAAATTTCAAAATATGTTTTTAGATTTTTGTGAAAATGTACTTGAAAAAAATAAGATATCATTAGATAGATGGTTAGATTTTAGAAGGGAAAATATTAAAAAAAATAAATCAAAATTATTTCTAAGAAATAAAGATTTTTTAGCTTTAAAACTCTAAACTTACTATCATTTCTTCGCCAAATTTATAAATTTTATTTTTTGTTCTAATAACTTTTTTTAAATTTGTTATAGGTTTTATATTTATAGAATTAATACCAGAACCAATAATTGTAGGTGCTATTATAAATTGCATAATATCTAATAATTTATTCTCAAGAAATTTAGATATAGTTTTAGAACCACCTTCTACTAATACGAACTTAAAACCTAAATTATTTATATGTTTGTATATAAGATATGTGAAATTTCTTTCAGGTAATTTATATATTTGGGTATTATTTAAACTCTTTTTAATATTAGAGTGTGTAAATATGATATTTGAAAAACCATCTTTAAATATTTGATAGTTGTTTGTTAATTTTAAAGATGGATCAATAATTATCCTCTGAGGATTTGAGCCCTTAATTGCTCTTGTAGTGAGCAAGGGATTATCTTTTATTATTGTATTTACACCAACTATAACTGCATCACAAACTGAACGAAGACTATGAAGGTATGAAATACTATTTTTGTCATTAATGTAATGAGAATTGCCGTTTAAAAGTGCAATTTTACCGTCTAAGCTTTGCCCAATTTGACCGATATAGAATTTTTTTTTTATCATCAATATTGGTAACAAAATTTGTGCTATTTCCTTTATTTTTTTTTCAATCTTACAATTAAAATTAACGCCATTTTTATCAATTAAAATATGATTGGTTTTAGAATGTTGACTAAGTACAAACGATTTGTTAATTAAATCAATTCTTAAGATATTTGATTTTTTTTGTTTTTTTACAAATTCAAATAGTGAAGAAATATTATGCTTTGTTATCATTTTTCATCTGTATCAAGTACTATTGAGTATATATATAGTCTATGAGTTTAAAATCAAATTATGGGACATTTATTGATAGAGCTATCAATGAGCTTAGAACCGGAAGACCAATAGTTATCAAAGAAAATAAAAATTATTGGATGTTCTTTAATATTGAACATTCGGACAATAAAATTCTAAATCAATTCAATCAATACCTACAAAAAGACAAATATCTTTTAATCACAAAACAAAAAGCAAAATCAATATTTGAAAATAAAGTATCAACAAATATTTATTTAAAAATAAATGAAAAAATATCAAACAAATCTTTATTAAGTTTATTCATTAACCCTTTATCTGATCAAAATAAAATATTATTTAAAGATGAGCCTTATATCAAAAGTAAAGACTTCCACAATGTCTGCTTAGATATAGCCAAAAATGCGAAGGTAATACCATCACTTATATTTAAAAAAATTAATTCTAAATACTATAAAAATATTGATAATCTAATATTACAACTTGGTCTATTAAGATTTAACCACAAAGAGTTAAAAAATCAGAATAAATTTATAACTAATAGTATTAGATTAGTTTCAAGTGCAAATGTGCCCTTACCAAATGTTGCATCTACTACTTTTAATATTTTTAAGTCATATATTGGTGCTAGAAGGCATATCGCAATCATAATTAAACCAAAAAATTTAAAACAACCAACAAACCTTAGAATTCACTCAGCTTGTTTTACTGGGGATATATTTCACTCTAGAAAATGCGATTGCGGAGAGCAATTAAATAACTCTTTAAACTATATGGTTAAAAATAAAGGAGGTATTATCCTTTATTTAGATCAAGAAGGGAGAGGTATAGGACTAGCCAATAAAATGAGGGCATATTCTCTTCAGTCAAAAGGCTTGGATACTATTGATGCTGATCACAACATAGGTTTTTTAGATGATGAAAGAGATTTTAATATTGCTGCTAAGATACTTAAGTTATTAAAAGTAAATAAAGTCAATATTATCACAAATAATTTTACAAAAGTTTCTTCCCTTAAAAAAGCTGGCATTAGAATTGCCAAACAAATTAATACAAAACCAACAATTAACAAATTTAATAAGAATTATTTTAAAACAAGAGTGAAAAAAACAGGCTACGGTTTTAAAAATTTAGACTAAAAATTTAGTCAAAGTCACCTCGTTCTAATCTATCTTCGTATTCATTGGAGGACTCGGAAATAGTACTAAGCTGTTTTTTAGTCATAATTTTTAGAGTTTTTTTTATAGCAAGTTGGTAAGTATGTAACTTTTCAACAATATTTCTTTCGCTGGTGTTTCTCATCATTTGACTTAGGGCTCTATTTAGCTCAGTAAGCCTGCCTAACAACGTATTATCGTCATCATTATCATCATCGTAATACATTAGTTAATATTATAATAATTTTGGAGATCATAAATAAAATAATAAAATAAATAACTTAATAATTTATTTTTTTTTTCTATAAAATAATAATCCAATTATAATAATCCCAATACCTATAATCATCAGAAGTTCACCTGCATTCCAAAACCATATTAAGAATTCCATTGGATTATTTTTCTATATCTTCATCAAATATTTCATCTACTGGCACTTGTATACTATTGACCAGTTGATTTGTTTTTGCTGCAAGAGCTATAATATTTAAAAATTCTGAATGTTCGTCTTCAGTCATCCCAAGTTTTTTTGCTGCAGCTGTGTGTGAGTGTGTGCAATACGAACAATTATTTGTTATAGAGACTGCCATATAAATCATCTCTTTGGTTTTATTTGGAATTATGGTTTGTTTAACCATTAAATCTTTAACATCACTCCAAACATTTTTTAGTAATTGAGGGTCGAATGCCAAATATTTCCAAAAATTACCTATATAAGTTGTGTTTCTTGATTGTTTAATATCCTCATATACTTCCTTTATAATTGGATGATTATCATCATCAGTTCTTTTAATTGTGCTCACCAGTAGTCCCTTTCTTTATTATAATTGATATATAGTTATTTAATCATAATATCCCTTTTGTTTTGATTAATTTTATATATAAAAATTCAAATTTATTGATATTTGGCTTTTTAATAGCATTCGCATCAGGATTTGGACAAACATTTTTTATCTCTCTTTTTAGTGAAGATTTTAGAGAAACATTTAACTTAAGTAATACTCAATTTGGCAGTCTGTATTCAATAGCTACAATTTTAAGTGCGTTAACTATTATATGGGCTGGCAAACTTATAGATACGGTCTCTCTTAAAAAATATACTTTAGCAATTGTATTAGGTCTTTCGATAACATGTTTTTTTGCAAGTATTGTGTTTAATGTAATTCTTCTTTTTTTTGTAATTTATTTTTTAAGACTTTTTGGACAAGGGCTTATGGGACACACTTCAAGAACAACCATGGCAAGATACTTTAAAGCTAATAGAGGAAAAGCATTAGCCATATCTGGATTTGGTTTTTCTTTTGGTGAGATGATCTATCCATTTGTAGTAGTAATTTTAATATTAACTTTTGGCTGGAGAATTACCTGGTTTAGTTCATCTGTATTTATAATAATATTTTTTGGAGTATTTTTATACTACCTATTAAATAAAAATAATTTTAAAAGTGAAACTGGGTTTGAGAATGAAGATATACAAAATTCATTTTCATGGAGAAGAAGAGATGTCTTAACAGATCTTAAATTTTATCTTTATTTACCTCTTACATTATTTATGTCATTTACAGTAACTGGTTTTTTATTTCATCAAGTTTTTATTGGGCAATTAAATAATTGGACAATGTTAGATATTGCGCAAAGTTTTATTTTTTATGCAATCTGTGGAATTGGTGGTTCATTAGTTTCTGGTTTGTTAGTCGATAAATTTTCTGGTAGGAGTGTAATCACATTTCACTTAATTCCCATGGCTTTAATATTTATTGTGATGTTATTTTCAAATCATATATTTGTATTATATCTTTACATGGCAGGTCTTGGATTATCAAATGGCTTTACTGAAAATATGTCTAATTCTTTGTGGGCAGAAATGTATGGAGTCAAAAACCTAGGTGCAATAAGAGCCCTTTTAACATTTTTTGGTGTTTTGGCCTCAGCAGCCTCCCCTTTCTTATATGGATTGATATTGGATGAGACAAATTCGATAAACACCTTGATCTATATGAGCCTTGCCTTAATAATTATTTTTTCTTCTATGAGCTTTATAGGTAATAAAATTAGATAAAATAACCTTTTTTAAAAGCCTCAATAGCTATCAAAGCAGATCCTTTAGCATCTGATAATGCATCGTGATGATTTAATGGAATTCTTAAATTTTTACATACTGTATTTAGTTTATTGTTTTCAAATTCCCAATATTTTCTTGCGATTGCAACAGTATCTTTAAATTCTTGTTTAGGTAGGTCGATATTATAAAAATAACAACATGAGTGCAGGACAGATCGATCAAAAGGAGCATTATGTGCAAAAAAGTAATCAACAGCTGATAATTCACTCTTAATTTGGCGCCACACTTTATCAAATGTTTTAGCTTTCTTTAACATATCCCATGTTAAACCATGAATATCTGTAAAATGAACTTCAGGTTTAGGTGGTCTTATTAAATGGGAGACTTTTTTTATAATTTTAGTTTTATTAAATATTACATATCCAATAGCACATGCTGATGTTCTCTCACTTGTGGCTGTTTCAAAATCTATGGCTGCAAATAATTGCATTAAAATAATTGATCAATTTGATTTTGATATTTTTTTTGTACTTCATGTCTCCTAACTTTCATTGTGGGAGTCATTAGATTATTTTCAATACTAAAAGGCTCATCAATAAAGATAAACTTTTTTATTTTTTCTGGTTGAGTTAAGTCTTTATTTACTTCATCAATATATCTTTGAATATCTTCATCACTAGATTTACTCTCTGAGTTTAATACTAATAATGCTGCAATATAATTCTTTTGTTCACCAAAGACACAGGCTTGTTCTATCTCAGGGGATAAAGTTAGTAGATTTTCAATCTTAGATGGTGCTATATTATCACCTCCTAGAGAAACTATTATATCCTTTTTACGATCTGTAATTTTAAGATAATTGTCCTCATCAAATTCACCAATATCGCCCGTATAGAGCCAACCATTTTTTATAGTTTGCTCAGTAGCTTCTTTATTATTCCAATAACCCAGCATAAGGTTCTCCCCTTTAACTAATATTTCACCATCATCTGCTAATTTAACTTCAACTCCAGGAAATATAGGACCGACTGTATCAACTTTTACCTTATTTAATAAATTGCAGCTTACAACTGGTGAGGTTTCTGTTAAGCCATAACCTTGTAAAGTCTTTAAACCAAGGGCATTAAGAGCCTCCCCTACTTGACTATCAAGAGGTCCTCCACCTGATATAAAAGCCTCTAATCTGCCGCCAAAATTATTTTTTACTTTTTTTCTGACTAATTTATCTAACATTAGGTTAATTATATTTTCACTAAAACTTAATTTAATATTTTTAAATTTTTTTGTTCCTAGCTGGATAGTCTTATTAAATAAATTTTGTTTAAAATTTGACTGATTTTTCAGATTAATCTTCATTTTTGCATGGAGATTATTATAAAATCTTGGAACGGCAGTCATTATATGAGGTTGTGCAATTTTTACTGTAGGCAGAAGTGTTTCAATACTTTTATTATAAAATACTTTTGCTTCTAAAATAATCTGAACAAATTGAACTGCATGTTCATATGAATGAGATAAAGGTAACCAAGTTAGAAAGGTTAAATCAGGACTCTTTATAGTTTTAAGAAGTTCATATGCTCCTTCACAATTACTTAATATGCCCCCGTGACTTAAAATAACACCTTTCGGTAATCCTTGCGTACCTGAGGTGTAAATAATGCAAGCTGGATCTGTGCGCTTAATTTCTTTAATTTTTTCTCTGTTATTATCTTTATTGTCATCTGTTAAGTCATTTAAAAATACTAAATTTGAAATTGAATTTTTTTCAAAATAATCAAAACATAAGATAAAATTGAAATTATATTTAACTTTTTCGCTAGCGGTTAAAATTGTCTGAAGTAGATTTTTATTTGAAACTATTAAACCAACAGGCTGAGAGTCATTTAAAATATGCTCAAAATCTCTTGATGTATAAGTAGTATAGTTAGGAACACAAATAAGTTTATTGGACATTATAGCGATATCAGAGGCCATCCATTCAGGTCTATTTTCTGAAACCAATAAAACTCTCTCTAATTCACCTAAATATTTGTTTGCTAAAAAATTATGTATTTTTTTTGTTAGATTTTTTGTCTCTAACCAACTCATTGAGACAACTTGATTGTTTGAGTCGAGTTTTAGTAAGTGTTGATTATTTTCGTTCTTATCTGCTTGAAAATAAAATAGTTCTGGAAGATTATTAAATTTATTCATCATTAATTATAGTTTCATAAAATTCATCCATCTTATTCATTAAATTTTCATCATAAGTTACTAAATGTTCATTCTCATCAACAAAATAACTACTTTTAGGTGTATTTGCTAATTTGTACATTTTTTCACCCATTCTAAATGGAACAATATCATCCCCTATGGCGTGCATAATAAATACAGGGGAAATAACGTTCTTAATCTTTTTATCACTTAAATACTTATCTTTAAGCATGATTGAAACAGGAAGGTATGGATAATGAAATTTAGCTGCATCAATCATTGAAGTAAATGGCGCCTCCAAGATTAAACCCTTAAAATTATTATTCTGAGCTATTTCTATACTAACAGCAGTTCCTAAAGATTCTCCATAAATAATAATGTCCTTTTTAGAAATATTTTTTTCTTCAAGCCATTTTATAGCACTTCTAGCGTCATCGTATAAACCATCCTCAGTAGGTTCACCACCATTACCGCTATATGATCTCCAAGAGATAAGTAAAATGTTTTGTTCATATTTTGATAACTTGTTAATTTTATAAAATCTATTTTCAATAGGACCAGCATTACCGTGAAACATTAGTAATGTAGTTTTAGTATTAGATGGATGTTTATAAAAAATTGACCTTAATTTTATATTTGAGCTATTTTCAATAAATACTTGTTCCGCAGGGATGATTAGTAATTCATCATCATAATTATCAATTTGAGGGATATAAAGAAGAGATCTTTGTTTTGTATAAACATAAAAGATAATTAAAAGGTATATTAATAATAATATTAAGATAATCTTAATTGTTAACGAGTAATTCATTTAATTCTGTAAATAAACTTATCAAAATATCCATGGGCAGATTGAGGAAATTTTTTTAATTTAGAGAAATTAATTTTTGATTTTTTATATTTGTAATAAATATGGCCTATAGATGGTATATTTTCATTTAAGGTACCTGTTGATATTGAGATATAATCATCTGAAGATTTTTTTTGAAAAAATAATGAACTTCCACAAATTGAACAAAAACCTCTTTTATAATGTTTACTAGAAACAAACCATTTTAAAGTTTTTTTACTTTTAAAATTTAGATTTTCTTTTTTTACTTTTGTATAAGAACTAAATTCAGCATTTGAAGCCTGGCACATCTGGCAATGGCAAAAAACTGAGTATCTACATTCATTTTTAATCTCAAAGCTAATTTTCTTACAAAGACACGAGCCTTTAATTTTTTTCATTTATTCATCATTTTGTGCTTTGCTAAAGATATGCCGTTTTTTATTTTATAATCGTATGACTCTTCAAATGATGATAACTGCCAACCAGAAAGTCTATTTTTTAACTCAGAAATATTATTTATTTTCCATTCATTTGTAGTATTTTCGTCTTTCCATATAGCTTTTTCTTCAGAAGTTCTTGCACAACCATAACAATATCCAGTAGATGGATCAGTTTTGCATATTGAGATACAAGGTGAAACTATCTTTTCCATATGTTTATTATATCCAAATAAACCCTAATATCATTGAAAATTATTTTTAATTGAAAAAAAATGCTAATTGAAAAATTAAAAAATTATTGTAGTTTGATGCAACGTTCCGCAGTAGCTCAGCGGTAGAGCATTCGGCTGTTAACCGACAGGTCGTAGGTTCGAATCCTACCTGCGGAGCCAGTTTCTTATGAACTCCAAACACCTCTTATCTACTTTATGTCTCATAGTAGCATCAATAATTTGGGGTACTGCATTTGTGGCTCAAACTACAGGAATGGAATTTATCGGTCCACTAACTTTTACAAATATGCGTTTTTTAATTGGTGGAATAATAGTTTTACCTTTTGCTTTTTATGAAATTAATAAAATTAAAAATCTTAAAAATAAAAAAAAATTTATATTCATAGTGCTTTTAACTGGTTTAAGTTTATTATTAGGAACTTACCTTCAACAATATGCTTTACAGTACACTAAAGTAGGAAATGCAGCTTTCTTAACTATATTATATGTTCCATTTGTTCCAATAATATCGAGATTGTTTTTAAAAAAGAAAATACACTGGAGTATATGGCTATCCGTATCAATATGTCTTGTAGGTTCTTATTACTTAACTCTTGAAAATAGTTTTGAAGCACAATTTGCTGATATACTTGTAATTGTTTGTGCCTTATTTTTTGCAATACATTGCATTTTAATTGATGAATACTTTGAAATTATAAATGCACCTTTTACTTTGGCATCATCTCAATTTCTATTATGTTTTTTTTATAGTTTGCCATTTATATTCATTTTTGAAAATCCTACTATTGATGGTATATCAAAAGAAATTTTTGAACTTTTATATGTAGGTGTAATGTCAAGTGGGATTGCTTATACTCTACAAGTTTTTGGTCAAAGGTATGTAAAACCATCTACAGCAGCAATTACATTTTCTCTTGAGGGAGTATTTGGATCGTTAGCAGCTTGGGTTATTCTTTCTCAATTTTTGACAAATGTTCAGATTTTTGGGTGTTTTTTAATACTTATTGGTGTGCTCGTAGCACAACTTTTGCCCTTTATTAACAAAGAAGCAGCCTTAAATAGGTTTTATAGTGAATAAATAATTCTACTTTTTATCTAACAAATACAATAAAATTCTCCATTATGAGTGAGGATAGTAAATTTTTTTTAAAAGACAGTGATGTGCCAAAACAATGGTACAACCTGGGAGCGGATTTAAAAGAGCCTATGAGCCCACCCTTAAATCCAGGAACAAAACAGCCAATAGGTCCAGATGACTTAGCACCTTTATTTCCAATGGAATTAATAATGCAAGAAGTTACCCAAGAGAGATATATTGATATACCGGGGCCAGTTTTAGAGGCTTACAGTCGTTGGAGATCTACACCACTAGTAAGGGCTAGAGCTTTAGAGAAAGCATTAGATACACCAGCCAGAATTTATTACAAATACGAAGGAGCGAGTCCTTCAGGTAGCCACAAACCGAATACTGCATTAGCTCAAGCTTTCTATAATAAAGAAGCAGGTGTAAAAAAAATAGCAACCGAGACCGGTGCAGGTCAATGGGGAACAGCATTAAGTTATGCTGGGGCAGTATTTGGAATAGAGATAAAAGTATTCATGGTAAGAGTAAGCTATGATCAAAAACCTTACAGAAGAGCTATAATTGAAAGTTATGGTGGTAGTGTTGTAGCCAGCCCGTCTACTGAGACAAATTCAGGTAGAGCCATACTTGAAAAGGATCCTAATAGTTCTGGTTCACTAGGTATTGCTATATCTGAAGCAGCTGAAGTTGCAGCTACAAATGATGATACAAAATATGCATTAGGTAGTGTTCTCAACCATGTTTTAATGCATCAATCTATAATTGGGCAAGAGGCACTTTTACAAATGGAAATGGCCAATGATTATCCGGATATTGTAATAGGATGTACTGGTGGAGGAAGTAATTTCTCAGGTTTATGTAATCCTTTTTTAGGAAAAAAATTTAGAGGAGAACAAGATGTTCATGCTATTGCAGTTGAGCCATCTTCTTGCCCTTCTTTAACTAAAGGTAAATATTCCTATGACTTTGGTGATACTCTAAAATCTGCACCATTGTTGAAGATGCACACATTAGGCTCTGATTTTATGCCATCGCCCACGCATGTAGGTGGACTAAGGTATCATGGAATGTCTCCAATGTTATCGCATTTAGTTCATAATGGTCATATGGAACCTCGAGCTTATGGCCAAAAGGAGTGCTTAGAAGCCGGTATACAATTTGCTAGAACTGAGGGCATTATGCCTGCACCTGAAGCTACTCACGCGATTAAAGGTGCTGTTGATGAGGCTCTTAAGTGTAAAGCCGAGGGTAAATCAAAAGCTATTTTGTTCAATCTTTGTGGGCATGGTCATTTTGATATGCAAGCATACATGGATTATTTTTCAGGCAATCTTGCTGAAGATAAATTCGATACTGATGCTTTTGAAGAGTCTATGGCATCAATACCTGTTGTAAATTAATTTACATTAGGTAAATCATCAAAATTTGATGTGTATGCGGGACTTAAGTTTTGCCGTCTAGTTATATAAAACTTTTCGTAGTTTTCTTTGGCAACACAAATAGTCCCGCTTCCGTATCTGTTATTTAGATTATCAAATACTTTATTTACCCTAATTTTTTTTAAAATATTCTCTTCTGATTGATGGAAGAATAAATCTCTATTGTATTCTCCCTCTGGAGTTAAATCTGAGAGTAAAACGCCTGCTTTTTTATATTTAATTTCTGGTTGATAAATAGATTTTAGTGCCTTTATAGCTAATTTAATCGTCTCAAATAAATCATTTGAGGGAGATATAAAATCAAAAGTCCTAGCTGCATGGTATTGTTTATTACTGTTGTTAAATTTATTTGAACGGATAAATGTAGTAATTTTTTTTGCCTGCAAACCATCAGATCTAATTTTTTCTGAGGCTCTAGTTGCATAAGATATTATTCTTTTCTCTAAATCATGGAAACTTGTTACATAATTTTCAAAAGATCTTGATACTCGACATTGTTTTTTTGGTTCAGATCTCTCTACTATGGGTATACATATTTCACCATGTAGTTCTCTATAGGTTCTCTCTCCCACTACTCCTAGGTGTTGCCTAACCCACCTTGGGTCTGTTTTGTATAAATCGTATGCGGTGTAGATACTATTTTTTTGAAGAAATTTCTCTATCCTAGCTCCTATTCCCCAAATATCACCCACCCCTAATACCTTTAGGGATATTTCTATTTGTTTTTGATTTATAATTTCTACTACCTGGGATCCTAGTTCATCTTTTTTAGCTAGATGGTTTGCTACTTTTGATAAGGTTTTATTGTTAGCTATTCCTATACTTACAGGTATGCCTATCCACTTCCTTATTATTTTTTTTATTCCTTCTGCTCTTGAAACAAAACTTCTCTCTGAATATTTATTTAATATTAAAAAAGCTTCATCTATAGAATAAACTTCCAATCTATCACAATACTCTTTTAATACTCCCATTACCCTAGATGAGATATTTCCATATAAACTGTAATTTGATGAAAACACATGCACTGAATATTTTTTTATTATTTGCTTTATCTCAAAGAAAGGTACTCCCATTTTAATTCCTAATTTCTTAGCTTCAGAGCTTCTAGCTATGACGCACCCATCGTTGTTTGATAGAACTACAATAGGTTTTTTACTTAAATCGGGTTTAAAGATAGTCTCACACGAGGCATAAAATGAATTGCAGTCTACTAAGGCTACTATATTCATTATTTAATAAATTGATGAATAACACTTGTAACAACTCCCCATATCTCTAATTCTGTGTACTCTGATATTAATATATTTTTATATAGTGGGTTCTCAGCTTTTAGGACAGCAGAGCCATCTGTTTTAATAACTAGTCTTTTGACAGTTAAATTTCCCTCAAATATAGCTATGACCACATCCCTACTTTTAGCTTCTAAACTCCTATCCACAACCAATATGTCACCGTCATTAATTCCAGCATCTACCATGGAGTCACCACTAGCTCTCATTAGAAAAGTTGATAAGTGATTTTTGATCAGTAGTTCTGATAAGCTTAGATTATTTTCTATATAATCATCAGCTGGGGATGGGAATCCAGCTGAAATCTTAGACAAAACATAAGGCACAAAATCGAGATTATTGTCTTTGTTGGTTTTTACTGAGATATTTTTGTTCATATTTTGTTCTTTTATAAACTATCACAGGCCCGAAAGAAATAAAAAAATATTTAGAGCGAAACCTATTATTCGTCGCTATGTGAATTGATTTTTTGGTTAACAATAGCCAGTTGCTCACACAAAGACTTAGTATGAGAGATAAACACGTATAAAACCAAATAAAGAGATATAAAAATCAATATAAAATCAAGATTGATTAAATTAGGTGTTTTTAAAAAAATCTTATTGATAAGCACAGAACCTATAAAACTAGTAACAAAAGGTGCTAATCTTGAAAAAATAAGGAAATTACGAATTAGTATATTCCTTTGGCTGTATAAATTTGTGTTATCTTCCATAAATATAAAATAGAGTAAATATATTAAAAAATGGGGAGAATTAAAGCAATCAATATTAGTAATCTTGATGGAGAAAATACTTTTTATATAAATCAAGCAATCTTAAACAAAAACAAGGGTATTGTTAATGACAGATATTACGGAAATTTTAAGAATAATTACGAACAAGTAACATTTATAGAGTCTGAAAAAATTGATGATTTTAATAAGAAAATAAAAAAAAAGTTAGACTATAAAGATTTTAGAAGAAATATAATTACATCAGGTATTAACTTGAACCAATTATTAGATAAAAAAATACAAATTAATAATGTAGTGTTTAAAATACATGAGTTATGTCAACCGTGTAAATATCTTCAAAATAAATTAGAAATAAAAAATCTAGTTAAACTTTTAGCATTTAAAAGTGGAGTACGTGCAAAAATATTGATGTCTGGAGAGATTTCAGTAAATGATCAAATTAAAATAATAAAATAGTTACTCCCAAATATCGAAAAAGTTTCTTGTTTTTCCAGGAGTTAATATAGATAAAGGATTAAATATAAAGTCTGTTTTGTTACCATTCTTTTTTACTTTAAAATCAGCGGCCAGAAGGCTTTCTTCAACATTTTTTCCAAATAACTCACTTAAAAAAGGTACATTTTTAAAATTCTTTTCAAATAAATATAATGGGCCATAAGTGCCGTTTACTGTTGCAGTTTTTTCAGAAGGATTTGCCTCACCTTTAAAGGAAAAGGCAACTGTTCCACCCAACATCATCGCATGATCAAAGCTAAAAACTTTGCCTTTCTTCTGAACAGGTACTTCTAAATAATTAAACTCATCTTGGGAATTTTGTAAGACTGAAAAAATGTCCAACATTCTTGATGTAAAAAGTAAATTGTAAAATTTTGAATTTTTATCAATACTAAAATCTTTAACCTTAATATTCATATCGTAATCATTGAATTTTCTAAAAGACCCTTTACCGATTAGAGCTCCTCCATTCATATTTTTAGATATTTTTTGAGCATAAAAAAATTGTCCAGCATTTTTTGAAAATAAATAAATTTGTTTATTTCCATCTAATTGAGGAAGAATTGATAATTCAAATTCTTTTTTACTGTCGTAGAACATCATTGACTCAAAACCTTTATCATAAATGAAATTAAGTTTATTAGAAAAAAGAGAATATTCATCTGAAATTGTCATTTCAGATATTTCCCAGTTGAAGTTAATTTTCTTTGATAATTTTTTATTTTTTTGCGGTTTAGGAAAAACTTTTTTAAAATTATCAAAAGATATTAGGTCAGTATTTAAAATAATATAAATCTCATTATTATGGTAATTTATAATTCCAAAATTTCTTTGATCGTTGATTTTTAAATCAAATTTAATTTCTTTTATTTGATTACCTTCAAAATCAATTTCTAATAAATTATCTCCTTTCTGAAAACTAAAATCATAAGCAAATGTTTTAAATGGTAAAATTAATAAAGCTAAAATTTTTAAAAAATAAGATTTATGCATCTATTAATGTTGACTCCAGAAATTCAGATATTTCTCCATCAAGAACATTTTCAGCATTCGATGTCTGATAATTTGTTCTAAGATCTTTAACCATTTTATAGGGATGAAGCACATAAGATCTTATTTGGTTCCCCCACCCAATCTGCTTTTTATTACTCTCTTTCTTTTTTTTTTCTTCATTTTTTTTCTCTAATTCTATCTCATATAATCTTGATTTTAACATTTTCATTGCAGTGTCTCTGTTACGATGTTGTGATCGTTCACTTTGGCTTTGCACAACAATATTATATTTTAAATGAGTTATTCTAACTGCACTGTCAGTGGTATTGATATGTTGACCTCCTGCACCTGAAGCTCTAAATGTATCAATCCTCAAATCTTTATTATTAATTTCAATATCAATTTCCTTATCTATTTCAGGATATACCCAAACACTTGAAAAACTTGTATGTCTTCTCTTATTTGAGTCAAAAGGAGAGATCCTCACTAACCTGTGAATACCGGATTCATTCTTTAAATAACCATAGCTTTTAAAACCAGATATCATCATTGTTAAATTTTTTAGACCAGCCTCTTCTCCTCTTTGATAGTCAATAATTTTATACTTGTAATTATTTTTTTCTGCAAAACGTTTGTACATTCTAGACAACATTTCTGCCCAATCTTGACTTTCAGTGCCACCCGCACCAGCATGTATTTCTAAAAAGGCATTACAATCATCAGTTTCTTTGTTTAAAAGAGACTTGATTTTTATTTTTTCGCATTTTTTTTTTAAATCTTTTATCTTATAAACTATTTCATTAATGTCTTCGTCGCTTAGAGACTCATAAATATCTATAAATTCTTTTAGTCCATTGAATTGACTCAAAACATAATCAAAATCGCTAATGAGGGTGCTATTTTGTTTTATTTTTTCTTGGGATTTATTAATTAGATTAATATTATTCCAATTTTCTGGATTATTAATTATTTTATTTAGATTATCTATATCATTAATGGTATTTTCGTAGTCAAAGACTCCTCCTTGTCAAGTTTAGTAAAGAGTCAATTTGATTGACTAAATTTAATAACTCAGATTTATCCATTAGTTAATTCCGCCAATACTTTCAATTCTATTTATATTTTCTAATATTCCTAGTTGTTCTTTTGTAAAATAGTCAATTATTGTATTTTGTCCATCAGAAATCTCACCATTATCTTTGTCAACTTTTTTTAAAATTAAATCACTGGGCACTATAAATTTATCATTTATATTTTTATAATTTAAAAGATAATTTTCAATAATAGTTTTAAAAATTGGTAAAGCAACTGAGGATCCGGTCTCTCTGTACCCTACTGATTTTGGTGCATCGTAACCAACATAAACACCTATTACATATCTAGGAGTAAGTCCAAAAAACCATAAGTCCTTACTTTCATTTGTGGTACCTGTTTTACCTGCTATTGGATAATCAATATCATTTAAAGATTTTGCAGTTCCTCTTTCAGTCGCACCCTCAAGTATATTTAAAATTTGAAATGAAGTTTGAGGAGATATTACTTTTTCTTGTTGTGGTTTAATAATTGGAGTTCTATATGACCTATCTTGAGTTGAAAATGAACAGTAATTACAACTAAAATATTCATTATTAATAATTAATTCACCATCATTTGAAACAACTTTTTTAATTATTGATGGTTCAACTATGTAACCACCATTTAAAAAGATTGAGTAAGATTTAGTTAAGTTCAAAAGATTATTTTCAACAGCACCGAGAAGGGTTGAATAGACATCAATATTTGTGTTTTTATTATAAAAATTTATTTTATCCAAAAAAGTATTTACAGAGTTTAAACCTAAATCTAAACCAATTTTTAATGTTACTAAATTATTTGATGTCTCTAATGCTCTTCTAAAAGTTAATTCTCCATATGACTTATTTGAATAGTTTTTAGGTATCCACACTGGAAGATCATTACCTTGATCTAAGAGTATATTAGAGTCCAATATTAAAGTATTTGGTAGGAATTTTTTTGACTCTAATGCCTGAGCATATATGAAAGGTTTTATTGATGATCCAGGTTGTCTATATGCCTGAGTTGCTCTATTAAACTTACTAACATCATAATTAACACCACCTACCATTGAAACTATATTTCCATTGAAAGGATCCATTATAATTACAGATCCATTAATTTCATGTAGCTGAACTGCATAAAAAGAATTGTCTATATTAGTAACAAATATGTAGTCATTCTCATTTAAATAATTATTTGGTGAAATTTTTTTAGGTCCATACAAATTGTTTTCTTTGCTCAAGTAAATTATTTCATTTGAGTTAATAATTGATAATTCAATTAATTTTGGACTTTTATTAATGACTTTAGCAATATGCCAATGATCATTTTCAAATTTTAAAATATCCTCTAAATTTTTAAAACTACCTTTCCAATTTTTATATTTTCTCTCAAATAATGCTAAATTATCTATTAATGATTTTTCAGATATTTTTTGAAGACTTTGATCTATTGTAGATTGTATATAAAATGCATTTTTATTGTTAAAAGTATTTGAATTCAAGAAATCTAGAATAAAATCTGTCTTGTAATCAGTTTTGTATTTTTTGTTATTTTTTTCATAAAGCTCTATATCTAAATTTGAATAGTAATCAAATTGTTCTAATGTTATATATTGATTAATTTCCATTTGTTTTAGGACATAATTTCTCCTATCTAGTGCTCTATTATAATTTTTTTTTGGGTCGTAATTATTTGGTCCTTTGGGAAGTGCAGCAAGATATGCATATTCGTGTATATCTAAGTCAAAAATTGATTTGTTAAAGTAATTAAATGAAGCTGAAGCAATCCCATATGAACGTCTACCAAAATAAATTTCGTTTAGATATAGTTCTATTATAAATTCTTTTGAGTACTCTTTTTCTATTCTTAGTGATAAAATTAATTCTTTAATTTTTCTAGAAATTGTTTGATCTCTGTTTAATAAAATATTTTTTACTAATTGTTGTGTAATTGTAGAAGCTCCAACATAATTATTATTATTTTTTGAATAAATATTTTTCAAATTAATAATAAAAGCATTTGCTATACCTCTTATATCAAATCCTTGATGTTGAAAAAAAGTTTTATCCTCAGCAGAAATAATCGCATTAATCATATTTCTAGGTATGTCTTTATAATCTAAATAAAATCTATCTCTATTTCCTACGTGATACATAAGTTCATATTTTTCGTCATAAATTTTAGTTATTTCATTTGGGAAATATTGAGATATATTATGATCAGGTAAATCTTGTTGGATATTCCATAAATATAGAATTAATATGGATGTGCCTAGTATACAGAGTGTAAAAATGTACTGTAAATATTTTAAAAGTTTCATTTTATTTAATAAACAAATTAATAATAACTTATCATATCAAAAGGATTTAAAAACATGTCTAAAAGAATTTTTATTGATGGCAACATTAATAGTGAACTATGTATCATCGCAACAGATGGGCAAGAAATCAACTATTTTGACTACTCAAATGATTTAGCTACAACCAAAAAAAATAATATCTATCTTGGAACTGTTTCAAGAGTAGAACCCTCTTTACAAGCAGCTTTTATAGATTTTGGATCAGATAAGAAAGCTTTTTTACCTTTTGATGAAATACACCCAAGTTACTTTAAAATTCCTCATAATGAGAAGATTAATTTAAATAAAAATAAAAATAGCGAAATTGACGATGAGAAGGAAAATAAAAAACGATTTCTTTTATTTTACAGAAAATACAAAATTCAAGATGTTATAAAAAAAGATCAAGTTTTATTAATACAAATTGTGAAGGAAGAAAGAGGAACAAAAGGAGCAGCTATAACAACATTTATATCTTTACCAGGTAGATATAGTGTCCTATTGCCAAATAATTCTTCTACAGGTGGGGTTTCGAAAAAAATTTCCAATCCTCTTGATAGAAAAAGACTAAAAAAATTACATGATAATTTTAATTTACCAGAAGGTATGTCTTTAATAATTAGAACTAATGCGATATCAGCAGAAGACAATGATATTATTGCAGATTTTAATTATTTAAGAAAATTGTGGACTAAAATCAGAGAAGATACACTAAAATCAAAAGCACCTGTGCTGATAACTGAATTAGATACTCCCATAATTAAAGTCGCAAGAGATTTTAATCAAAGAGCAATAGAAGAAATAGTCTTTTCAGATTTAAAAACAATGAAGTTATATAAAAAACTGGAAAAAGATTTTAGTGTTAAATCAGATAAAAAGATAACACATCATAATGAAAAACTTCCTCTCTTTGAAAGTTATGGTATTAAAAATCCAATAAATAGTCTAACTGAGGAAAATATTTACTTAAAGTCTGGCGGTTATTTGGTAATTAATCCCACTGAAGCACTTACAAGTATAGATATAAATTCTGGTCGATCTACCTCAGAAAAGAATATCGAAATTACTGCATTAAATACAAATTTAGAAGCTAGTGAAGAAATTTTTAAACAAATACAATTGAGGAATATTGCAGGATTAATTGTTATCGATTTCATTGACATGAATATCAACTCAAATAATTTAAAAGTTGAGAGAAAAATTAAAGAACTTTTTTATAAAGATAGATCAAGAATACAATTTAATAAAATTTCACAATTTGGATTAATGGAAATATCAAGACAAAGAATAGGGCAGAGTATTTATGAAACTTTTTATAATAAGTGTAACTGTTGCGGTGGAAGTGGGTTTAAAAAAACAAATTCAATACTAATTTATAAAATGATTTCTGACATTAAAAGTATCAATTCGATTGGGAATAAAGATGATATTGATATTCAAATAGATGAAAATTTCTATAGTGATAACTATAAAGAAATTAATAAGAAAATAAAATTGATTGAATTATCATTTAAAATCAACTTTATAAAACAAACCTTACCAATAAATATTTATCAATTAGATAATGATCTAATCAATAAAGTTAAAAATAATGCAAGAGAGATTATAGATAAGAATAAGACCAATGACTCAAATAATGAAAAATCGTATAGAAGAAAAATAAAAAAAAAAATAATTGATAATCAGATTTAAACTCATTTGGATTATTTTTTTTATAAATATTTTTAATAATTTATATAGCTATGAGATTATCAGAGATCCGGTTTTTGAAGAGTATTTTAGTGATCTAAGTAAAAGTTATAATCATGATGAAATAAATACTTATTTAGTTAAAAATATATCACCAAATGCCTTTGTTATTGAAAAAAACATTTATTTTACAACTGGATTACTAGAATTAATAAAAAATGAAGAAACTCTTAAAGCTATTTATTTACATGAATATGGACATATTATATTTAATCATTTCCAAAGTAAAAAAATTTATATTCAACAATCAAATAATAAATCAGAGTTCTATAATTTATTTTCTGTAGGATTGGCTGTCCTAACTGGGAATGCAAACATTGGGATTGGCTCATCATTAACTTTAAATACTAATCTTGTAAAAGAGATATCTAAACACTCTATAAGTTTTGAGATAGAGGCAGATAATTTTATGATAAATCAGATAAACAAAAATAAAATAAATACATCTGAGTTAGTTTCTTTTTTTAATAATATATCTGAAACTAATAATTATTACTTTAGCACACATCCAAAGAATCAAGATAGAATTAATAATTTAAAACAAATAAATTTTAAAAAATTAGAAAATTCTTTAAAATTTGAGTGGATAAAATCAAAGTATTCTAATAAATCAAAAATTGAGTCATTTAATATTTTTTTTAAAAATTTAGAAAAAGGAATATATTATGAAAGTCTAGATTTAAATATAGTTAATAAAGAGCTAATGAAATATGAAGCTTTTAAAAAAGGGATTTTTGTAAAAAATTGGGAAAACGAATTTAAAAAATTTATAAATATTAATGACAACTCTTTCCTAAAAATTGAATATATAAATTTTCTTTTAGAAAATAATTTATATGAAAAATATCACATTATTGATAAATTTAAATTTGATAAACATTTAATGAATGAATATTTTTATTATTACATATATGGTAAGTACTACGATAAAGTAGATAATAAAAATCTTTCAAATTTCTATTTTTGTCAATTTTATAAGACTATTAAATCTAAAATTAAGGCTGATTTTTTTTGTAAAAGATATGATATTAAAAATATTCCCACACTAGATAAGTCATATGCCATATTTAAATAGAAAACAAATATTAGACCTTGTTAAGAAAAAACAAATTTATTCGGATATATCTATAATAAATAGTCAGATACAGCCTGCTTCACTTGATTTAACTTTATCTCATAGATGTTATAGAATTAAAGCCTCTTTTATCCCAAATAACATAAAGATATCAAAAGTTATTAAAGAATTATCTCTTACAAAAATTGATCTAAATCAAAATAGGCTATTAGAAAAAAATTGTATTTATTTGTGTGAATTAAACGAAAGGTTAAAATTACCTCATGATGTAATGGGAAAATCAAATCCCAAAAGTACAACAGGTCGATTAGATATTTTTACTCGTGTAATCACTGAAAATGGAAAAGAGTATGATTATGTAAATTATAATTACAATGGTAAATTATATTTAGAAATTATACCTCAATCTTTTAGTATAATTTTAAAGAAAAATACATCTTTAAACCAAATAAGATTTTTTCAAGGCTCAAATATTGAAAATAAAATTAAACAAATAAACATATCAGTTTCTATCAAAAAAAATCAAATCACAGCTTACAAAGCAAAAAAAATTACATCTGCTGTTGATTTAAATAAAATTAATTTTTATAAATCAGACAAATATTGGGATAAAATTATACCTGAAGATAATTATTTTATAATTGAGAGAGATGAGTTTTATATTCTTCGATCCAAAGAGGCTATTATAATTAAAAATAATCAAGCAGCAGAACTAGAGCCTTTTAAAGATAGTTTTGGTAATTTTAGAGTTCATTATGCTGGATTTTTTGATCCTGGATTTGGTAATAATAAATCAGGCACACCCGCTGTGCTTGAATTGCGTGCGTACGATACACCATTCATAATAAGAGATGGTCAGCTAGTTGGTCAACTAAATTATTATATTATAGATGAGATTAAGAAACAAAGTTATGGAAAAAATATTAAATCTAATTACTTCAATCAAAATTTAAAGTTGGCAAAACAATTTAAATAGTAAGCTTATATAAGAGTTTTATTTTTAAATCTATCAGGTATATTCTCTGTAATGTTAGATAAAAAAATTAATCAAACTATTGATACTTTAATTAAAAAGTTAAAAGATAATAATCTTGGATCTATTAAATTGTCATATAAAAATAATTTTATTGAAATATCTAATAATTCTTCAAACCAGAGATCTGATCAGAGCAGTCAAAATACCTTACATAGTGGAAATCAGAATATTAAGAAAAATATAAATGAGGAGGTTATAACTATCGATAGTCCTATGGTAGGAATTGTATATTTAACTCCTAAACCTAGTTCACCGCCTTTCGCAAAAAAAGGTCAGAAAATAAATAAGGGTGATACAATTTGTTTAATTGAAGCTATGAAAACTTTTAATGAAATTAAATCTGATAGAGATTGTACAATTAAGTCAGTAATTATTAAAAATGGAGAGGCTGTTGAATTTGGCCAACCTCTCTTTGAAATAATGTAATTGTTTAGGAAAATATTAATAGCTAATAGAGGAGAAATAGCTGTTCGTATTATTCGAGCATGTAAAGAACTCAATATTAAAACAGTTGCAATCCATTCTAATGTAGATACAGAAGCTATGCATGTAAAACTCGCAGATGAAAGTGTTTGTGTAGGTAGCGCTCTACCAAACGGAAGTTATTTAAATATACCCAGTATTATTAGTGCTATTGATATAACTGGAGCTGATGCAGTTCATCCTGGTTATGGGTTTTTAAGTGAAAATGATAAATTTTCAAAAATATTGAGTTCACATAAAGTCAAATTCATAGGTCCTAGTTCAAAGTCTATCCTAGAATTAGGTAATAAAAGTAATGCTTTAAATTTAGCAAATGATTTTAAATTGCCAATACTAGGAAATAATAATTCAAAAAATATTAAAAATACAAGTGATGCTTTAAATATAGCAAATGATATTGGGATGCCAATTGTAATCAAAGCTGCATATGGTGGTGGTGGCAAAGGGATGAGAGTCTTTAATAACAAAAATGAAATTACTAAGTTTTATTCTCAATTAAAAGCAGAAGCTAAAAATTATTTTGGTGATGATACTATGTATGCTGAGAAATTTTTAACAAATGCAAAACATATTGAATTTCAAATAATCTCAGATCCAAAAAATAATTATGCAAAAATAATTGGACAAAGAGATTGCTCTATTCAACGTAAAAATCAAAAGATTATAGAGGAAATACCATCTGATTTTGTGAATATTAATAATTTGGAAAGTATTGAGCGAAATATAAAAGATTTACTTATAAAAAATGAGTATGAAGGATTAGGGACCTTAGAATTTTTATATCAAGATAATGAAATTTACTTTATTGAAATGAATACAAGATTACAAGTAGAACATCCTGTAACCGAAGAAGCATATGATATTGATTTAGTAAAATATCAAATAATGGTTGCTGCTGGTTATAAAATAGATCTAGCAAATTTTACTAAACAGAATCACACTATTGAATGTAGAATAAATGCAGAAAATGCAAAAGATTTCTCACCAAGTCCAGGGACAGTAAACTTCATAAATGTTCCAGGTGGAAGAGGAGTTAGAGTTGATACAGCCTTATATACAAATTACAAAGTTAACCCTCACTATGATAGTTTAGTATTAAAAATCATATCAAAAGGTAAAGATAGAAATGAAGCTATATCAGTTATGAGAAGAGCTTTAGATGAAATTATTATAGATGGAATAAATACAAATGTTGAATTACATAAATGGATTTTAAATCAAAAAGATTTTAAGAATGGAAAGTATACTACAAACTGGCTAGAAAAAAATATTTCAAAATTTAATTAGCAGTCAATCAGTGAAATTTCGTATATTTTATTTGAATACAAGTTTAGCTCGTCAGTATATTTAAAAAACCATCCAATAAAAATATTATCATTCTGAGAAATTTTTATTAGAGCAGCAGTATCGATATACTTATCAAATTCTATATTTTTACAAGAAACCAATTCAAAAGATAAATTTCTAAATAGATATTTGTTTAAAAATTCTAGTTCATACTTTGATGAAGAAGATTTATCTAGAATAAGCAATTTAGTATCATTTATTTCTTCAGCTAGTGTTTGATTAAAAAAGAAACTACTTAAAAATAAAATTATTGATAATCTCTTCCAAAGACACTGCATCGATATTATTAACTGAGTAATCATTATTTTTTATGGGTTCCTCACTATTTCCTAATAGAATTTCAATATAAGATGATCCTATAAATCCATTATTTGATATTTTAAATGTTGAGTCATTAGGAATTTTGATATTTTTTTCGATAGATGATGTAACCACCGCCATAAAATTCTCTTTATCTAATTCAATATTTGAAACCTCCCCTACTTTAACTCCACTAATTTTCACGTCATTGCCTATGCTCATGTTACCAATATCAAAAAAGTTAGAATTAATCTGAAAAGTCTCAATTTTATTAAATATATTAATTTTAGATGAAAAATAAAAAATACTCACTGCTGAAATAATTAATATTAATAGTCCGAGTATTAATTCTATATTTATTTTTTTATTCATTTAGCTCATTTAAATATCTAAGGAACATATCAATGGAATAAGAGTCTTGAGTTTGATCAAATATGTATTTTTGATCAGATCTATCCGTATAATCAGCAAATCCAGGCTCAATAGATAAAACTTTTTTTCCAAAAATACCTTCACTTTTAATTTTTATAATTGAGTCCCCAGGAATGTCATAATTTCTATCTATATAGCCATTGACAGTAATTTGATCAGAAGAAATAGTTATGTTGCTTACATCTCCTATTTTAATACCAGCTATTTTAACTTCAGTATCATTGTCAATACCTTCAACATAATTAAAAGTAGCAACAAATGGGATAGCATCATTTTTACTAATATTTTTTAATATAATAAAAATTATTAATAAAACAGTAATGAAAATAATACCGATTTTGAAATGGAGTCTAGAGTCGTAGGAGTCAATCTCGGTGATTATTTTGGCTGCCAACTTTTGTAACCCTTATCATTTTTCTCTTTATGTTTTACTGAGTGTTTTTGAATTCTTCTTTTGACTAAACTTTCTTGATTACTTTCCTCAGCTTTAAAATTAAAAATTTCGTCAGAAGTATTATGTAACCAATTATGAAATTGTGTTGGCAATGAGTCAGGTCCGAAACCAGGTGCATAAACTACCCATCTTTTAAAGATATTATTTTTGTCATGATAATATTTATTACCTAGCGAATCCTTATGAACAAGATTACCATTGAAAAAGGAATATAATTTAAAACCTAGGGACATAATTAAGTATAACAAATTATTAAGATCATGAGAATAATACTTATCACACTTATTTTAACAGTCAATTTATCACATCCCCTCTTTGCAAAAATTGCAAGTGTAATTGGTAATCCAATATCACAAGAAATATATTTTGAGGTTAATAAAGATACTAAAAATTACCCTGCATCACTAACTAAAATTATGACACTTTATATTTTATTTGATGAACTAAGATTAAAAAATATTAACATAAATGATCGTATTTACTTTTCCAAACATGCAACTTATCAAAAACCTTCTAAATTGGGGATAGAAGAGAAAGATTACATCACTGTAGATGAATTGATTGACTCCTTAATAATCAAATCTGCAAATGATGCTGCAGTAGCAATAGCTGAAAAAATATCAGGTTCTGAAAAAAAATTTGTTGTTAAAATGAATGAGTATGCAAAGAAATTACATTTAGATAATACAAATTTTGCAAATCCTCACGGTCTTCCCGATAGAGCTAATTTATCTACTGCTTATGACATGTTTAAATTGAGCTCTAGAATAATTATAGATTTTCCTGAGCACTTACATCGATTTAAAAAAACAGAAGTTAAAATTAAAGGTAAAAATTATACGACTCATAATACATTATTAAAAAAATATAATCATTACATTGGTTTAAAAACTGGTTATATAAGAAAATCTGGGTTTCAGATATCACTATTATCAATAAATGAAGGAAATTATCTATTAGGTATATATTTTGGAGGGAATTCCGCAAAAGAAAGAAATAATAAAATTAATTTTCTTATGAATAAATATAGAAATAAAAATACATCCAAAAATAAAGAGATTAAAAAATTAACTGTTAAGAATGAAAAGAAAAGTATTAGTAATTATACAGTTCAGACATCCTCTTTCAAAAAGATTAGTAAAACAAAGAAGCATATTAATTTACTGAAAAATAAAATAAAAATACTTAGAAGTTTTGAGCATCAAATTAAAAAAAAGGGTAGATATTTTATAAGTAATATTTATGTTGATGACTATCAAACAGCAAAAAACTTATGTGATGAAATCAAATTATATAAATTAGACTGTTTGATTAAAACTAGTTAACTCATTTATATCTAATGAATATGACTCAAGTATTGATATTAATTTAATTAATTCTTCTTTAAATTTATCCTTAACAAAGTGTTCTAGTCTTAATACTATACAATTTTGAGTATTCGAGGCCCTTAGAAGAAACCAAAAATTTTCAGTTTCCAACCTTAGACCATCAATTGTAATTAAATTGGCCCCACTTTCGTAGTGTTTAGGAATATCCTCTAATATTTTATCTAAAAGACTGAATTTTATTTTTTCATCACAGTATAATTTTATCTCAGGTGTTGATGATGATTTCTTATAAATTTTTGTTAATTCATTTAATGTTTTTTTCGTATTATTGAGTATCTTAATTAGTTTCAAACAAGCGTATATGGCATCATCATATCCATAATATTTATAATTATAAAAAATATGTCCACTCATTTCACCTGCTATATCTGCATTTTTTGAAGATATCATCTCTTTAATTAAAGAGTGTCCAGTTTTTGACATATGAATGTCGACACCATTATTTTTAAGTGTATCAAAGAGTATTTTACTACATTTTACATCAGCTATAGCGACTAAGTTTTTTTTTTCTTTTAAAAGATCAAGAGACAAAAGTAAAAAAATAATATCTGAGTAAATTAATTCTCCTTTATTATCCAATATTCCAATTCGATCACCATCCCCATCAAAAGCAATACCTAAGTCAAATCGTTTTTCTTTAATATAGTTTGATATCTGAGTAATATTTTTCCTTATTGTTGGGTCGGGATGATGATTAGGAAAATTACCATCAATGCTTCTATTCAAAATAATATTAGTTCCTTTAATAGAATTAATAATTTTGTGAATTATTGGTGCTATAGCTCCATTTCCTGGATCCCAAACTATTCTTAACTTATCTAAATTATTAAATTGTGAAATAATTTCCTCTGTATAAGGAGTAATCACATCTTTAAATGTTAATTGACCCAATGTTGAGGATAAAGAGGCATCATCTAAATCGTTTAAAGATTTTATCTTTTTTCCAAAAAAGGGTTTGTTATTAATAATTATTTTTAAACCATTATATTCTTTTGGATTATGAGAACCTGTAATCATAATTAAGTTAGGAATATCCAGTTTTTTTGTAGCATAATAGCTCACTGGAGTTGGTATTAATGAAATATCTACTACATCAACACCATATTCTCTAAAAGTATCAATAAGTTTATTTTTAATTTCTAAGGAAGATAACCTTCCATCATGACCTATGATAATTTTAGGAGTATTATTATTAGAAATTATATTTGCGATTTTTTTTGCAATATTTTGTACATCCTCTAATTTTAATGATTTTTGGTAAATACCCCTAATATCATATTCTCTAAGTATTTCAGCGTTGATCATCGAAATAAATTATAAATTTAATATGTAAGTTGCAATTGATAAAAATGACAGAAATCCAAATACATCTGTAAATGTTGTAAGTACAATACCAGAGGCTAAAGCTGGATCTATTTTCATTTTATTAATTGTTATTGGGATAATTATGCCTACCAAACAAGCGAAACCTAAATTTATTAAAATGGCAAAAGATATCGCAAATGCTAATACAAGACTATCAAACCAATAATAAGCTATTAATCCCATTATTAAAGAAAGTGCAAAACCATTGATACTTCCTATTAAAAATTCTTTTACAACCAATTTAATATAGTTTGAATTGTTAATATCTTTTGTGGCAATAGCTCTTACGTATATGGTCATAGCTTGCGTGCCTGCATTACCACCCATTGAAGCTACTATAGGCATCAAGACTGCAATCGCTATCATTTGCTGTAATTGGTCTGAATATATATCTATAACAAGAGATGCTAATATAGCTGTCAATAAATTTAATCCTAACCATATAAATCTTGAGGTGGCAGATGTAAAAGCACCTTTATAAAAGTCATTTACAAACAAACCTCCCAACTTTCTCATATCATCCTCTGACTCTTCGTGATCAATTTCAACAACGTCATCAACTGTCATGATACCTATCATTTTATTATCTAAATTTACTACAGGTGCAGAAACCAAGCCATACTGTCGAAAGGTGTAGGCGATATCTTCAATTTTTTCATCAGATTTGATAACATGTATGTCTTTATAAATAATATCTTTTAATTTTTTTGATCTTTTTGATCTTAGTACTCTTCCTGAAGGGATATAGCCTATAGGAATATTTTGGTCATCAACAATAAATATATTATAAAAATCTTTAGGTCCTCTTCGGGTATTTCTTAATTGATCAATTAGTTCACCAACCGTTAAATTAGATTTTATCGAAAGATAGTCTCTATTCATAAGCCTACCAGCAGAATTTTCGTCATACTGTAAACTTTGCTCTATTCTTTCTCTTTGCTGAGATCCAAGCTTGGAAAGTATTTGAACTAATTCTTTAGTTTCAAAGTCGCCAAGGATTTCAACCGCATCATCTAAATCTAAGTATTTAATTAAATTAATTAATTGTTTATTTGGAATCATATGCAAAATATCGTCACGCGTTTCTTCTCGTAAGTAAGCAATAAAATCTGGGTGAAAGTTTTTAGTATTAGTTTTTAGTATAGAAGACTGTATTTCGTATGGGAGACTTTCAATACTATCTGCTTGATCTGCAGAATGAAGAGATTTTATTGACTCAATATATTCTTTTTTATTAAATTTTTGCATTTATATTATAAATATGGTGCGGACGAGAAGACTCGAACTTCCACAGGATTTGATCCCACAGCGACCTCAACGCTGCGCGTCTACCAGTTCCGCCACGTCCGCAATTAATAGATTAATTAATAAAGAATGATTGAAATAAAACAACTAAAAGGGCAAAAAAAATATCAAGAAGTTACAAAATTAATGAATAAACATATTCAAAAAATGTCTGAAAATATAAAAGAAGAGGAAATATGGTTCTTAGAACATCAAAATGTCTTTACTGCAGGAAGCTCTACTCCCAAAGAATTTAAAATAGATAAAATAAATAAGATCCCAGTAATTAAAGTTAATAGAGGTGGTAAAATCACTTTTCATGGCCCCGGCCAATTAGTAATTTATCCTTTAATTAATTTAAAAAAGAGAAAAAAGAATATTATAGATTACATAAATTCATTAGAAAATATATGTATAAAAGCATTCAAGAGAAATGATATTAAACTTTTTCGAAAAAAAGAAAAAAATAGAGGTTTGTGGGTTGAAAATAATAATGAATTAAAAAAAATAATATTTATTGGTCTTAGATACTCTAAAGGCATCATTCATCATGGGTTATCAATTAATTTTGATCTTGATTTAGATAATTTTCAAAAAATCGATCCTTGTGGTCTTAATTCCAAAGATATAAGTAGCTTAAAAGAACTAAAAATAAATTATAATAAAGGAAAAATATATCAAGATCTTAAAGAAGAATTTATGAAAGTATTTTATTAGGGTTTATTTTAAATTTATAAAATTTCCCATCTAGTTTAAAAATAATTTTATAAGAACAAAGAAGAAGTTTATTAAATTTATTGCCAGAAAACTTTTTATCACCAATTATAGGATTTTTATTAAGATAGAATTGAAGTCTGATTTGATGTTTTTTTCCTGTAAATAATTTAATCAAATAACAATTTTCATGATTACCTAATTGAATTTTTCTATAAGCTAGTTTTAATTCCTTCTTATCAGAATTATAATTAGTCAAAGTATCAGTATTTTTATTAAATTTATTATTAGTTACTGAAATATAGAATTTTTTGATTTGATTATTTAAAAATAAAGATGAGATTTTACTAGCAGTAATTCTATTTTTTGCAAAAAGCATGACCCCTGAGGTGTCTTTGTCTAATCTGTGAACTATATATAATTTATGTTTGATTACATTTTCATATATATCTTTTAATGAAATAAATACTTTAGATCCTCTTTGAACAGAATATCCATCAATTTTGTTAATAACTATAAAATCATCGTTTTGAAATATTATATGATCTTTAAAAATCTTTTTTTTATCTTTATTTAGTTTAATAGTATTTGATAACTCATTATTGATCTCAAATTTATAATATATATATACAACATCACCTTTAATTAATGGCGAATTAGCTTTAGATTTTTTGTTATTAATTTTTATTTTGTATTTTCTTATTAATCTTTGTAACAAAGATAAAGGTATAGACTCAAAATATTGAAATAAAAACTTATCTAATCTTTTATAACTTTGATCTATCTTAATTTGCAAATCTAAGACTAATCATATGAAATAAATAAAAGAAAATAAAAGATATAAAAATATTAAAAGAAAAATATATTAATGCTTTGATAAAAGATTTATCAGAAACTAATGAAAATAGTTCAATATTGAAGGAAGATAGAGTGGTAAAACTACCAAATAATCCGACATAAAAAAAAATATATAGTGCACCATTAAATTTATTTAAAAAATAACCTGCCATAGCAGATCCAGTGATATTTACTAATATAGTTGCTGTGGGTAGCCCTAAAAAAGTGAAATTTAAAATACTGAAGAAGTAACGAAGGCTTGATCCTAATATAGCACCTATAACGAGTGCTAAATAAGATGACATAGTTTTTTATTTTACGAACTGAATAATACTTGTGTGAGCAAAATCACCAAATCTGTTGCCTTTTTTAATAATGCGAGTGTACCCACCATTTCTATTTTTTTGCTCTTTAGAAATTTCAGAAAATAATTTTTGACAAGCTTCCTTATTATTAAAAAGCTTGCTTAATATATATTTTCTATTACTTAAGTTATCATTTTTAGCTTTTGTAACTAATTTCTCAATAAAAGGTCTAAGCTCTTTAGCTTTTTCAGTTGTAGTAGTTATAGTCTCATGCTTAATTAGACTAATAGATAAGTTTTTTAACAAAGCCAGTCTGTGGGAGGAAGTTCTATTTAACTTTCTTTGTTTAAGACCGTGTTTCATTATACCTTAAAGGGGTCTTCGTACTTTTTTGATAACTCTTCTATATTTTCTGGTGGCCAGCCAGGTAAGTCCATTCCCATAGAGAGACTCATTGAGGATAACACTTCTTTGATCTCATCTAGTGATTTTCTTCCAAAATTAGGCGTTCTTAGCATTTCCCCTTCAGTTTTTTGAACTAAATCACCTATATAAAATATATTGTCGTTTTTTAAACAGTTAGCTGATCTAACTGAAAGTTCAAGTTCATCAACTTTCTTAAGTAAGTTCTTATTAAA
Source organism: uncultured Alphaproteobacteria bacterium (assembly GCA_902610255.1). Classification (GTDB taxonomy): domain Bacteria; phylum Pseudomonadota; class Alphaproteobacteria; order HIMB59; family HIMB59; genus HIMB59. The sequence continues at coordinate 87,859 of CACLUX010000002.1, forward strand.
CTGAGGTTCGTTTGAAGATTGTAATTTTTTTCTTTCATCTTCAGTAGGTTCTTCAAAATTGATAAATGGCTTAAGTTGGTCTTGAAGAATTCTTGCCGCTAAAGCTGCAGCATCATCTGGAGACACTGTCCCATTTGTTTCAATATCTAAGATAAGTTTATCAAATTCAGTATCTTGTCCAATTCTGGAATTTTCTACATTAAATGAAACTCTTTTCACTGGGCTGTATGTTGCATCAAGAATAATTTGTCCAACACTTTTATTTTCATTATCTTTATTTTTTTCAGCAGATATATAACCCTTATTAACATCTAAGAATATCTCTAAATTCACTTCTCTGTTGGAGTCTACATTCATAATAATTGCATCTTTATCAACAATTTCAACTTCTGGATTATCTTCAAAATCAGATGAAACTACTTCTTTTGGGCCTTTAATGTTTAAACTTAATTTTTGAGAGTGATCACTTTTTGAATTAAAAGTTACATTCTTTAGATTCATAATAATATCTGTAACATCCTCTCTGACTCCTTCAATTGTAGAAAATTCATGAAGCACACCATTAATTTTGATGGAAGAAATTGCAGTTCCTTGCAGTGAAGATAAAAGTACTCTTCTTAAGGCATTACCTAATGTAGTACCAAAACCCTTTTCTAAGGGTTCGATAACAACAGTTCCAAATTTTTTATTATCACTTATTTTGTAATCAACTTTGTTTGGTTTGACCAAGGTTATCCAATTATTTTCAATCAATTTTTAACTCCTATAAATTTAGTTTACACTCTTCGTTTCTTTTTAGGCCGACATCCATTATGTGGAAGCGGTGTAACATCTTTAATATTGTTAATGATAAATCCTATATTTTGTAGAGCTCTTAAAGCAGACTCTCTACCTGAACCTGGACCTTTCATGAGCACATCAAGTTTTCTTAGTCCAATATCATATGCTTTTTTTCCTGCAGCATCTGTTGCAATTTGCGCAGCGTATGGGGTAGATTTTTTTGAACCTCTAAAACCCATAGAGCCGCTTGATGACCACGATACCGCATTACCACTTACATCAGAAATAGTTACAATAGTATTATTAAAAGAGCTCTTGATGTGAACAACACCGTTCTGTCCAAAACTTTTTTTTGATTTTTTTTTATCAGAAGTTTTTTTTTCGTTTTTAACCATTTTATTTAGTTACTTTTTTCTTTCCAGCAATTGCTACAGCTTTACCTTTTCTAGTCCTTGCATTTGTATGAGTTCTTTGACCTCTTGTTGGGAGTTGCTTCCTATGTCTTAAACCACGATAGCATCCTAAATCTTTAAGTCTTTTTATATTCTGAGAAACTGTTCTTCTTAAATCACCTTCAACGGTATAACTTTCATCAATTGATTTTCTAATTTTTGATATTTCATCTTCAGAAAAATCTTTAATTCTCTTAGTTGGATCTAAACTATTTGCTTTTAAAATATCAAGTGCATATTTAGGGCCTATTCCATGAATATAAGTCAGAGAAACTAAAGCTCTTTTATTTACTGGTAGGTTTACGCCTGCTATTCTTGCCAATTGAGATCTCCTGAATTGGTGAAATTATTAAAAAAGCATTTAAAAGTCAATATAAATTACCTTAATTTAATCCAAGTTTATCAACGATTTTAGCAGTTACAGTACTGATTTCATCATTCGCTTGTATGTCATTAACTAAATAATTTTTTTTTAAAGAATTTAATATTTCTAGATGAGATTTTTTATAAATTTGTAGTCTTTTTTCAAAAAAACTATCATCAGCCCTAGACTCTTCCATTGACCTTTTTTTAATTCTCTCAAGAAGTTGCTCATCATCAACTTCAAAATTGATAATACTTAAATCTTTGGTCTCAAATATTTCGAGAAGTGAGTCTGCTTGAATTGAACTTCTAGGAAAACCATCAATCAAAATCTGCTCATTTGACAAAGTGTTTACTTTTTCTTTTAGCACTGAAATAACAATTGTATCCTCAATTAAGTCACCATTATCCATTTTATTTTTAATATCTTTTCCTAAAATACTCTCATCTTGAGATTTCTCTTTCAAAAGAGAGCTAACAGTTAAAATGTTCAAATCAGGTAAAATACTTTCTTTTAAAATGTTTGCTTGCGTGCCCTTACCACATCCAGGAGGGCCAATAAATATTATAACCATTTACTTTTATAAATTTTATTTTTGCTTAATAATTTTTCATATTGGGATGAAAATAATTGTGTTTGAATTTGTGAAAAGAAATCCATTGCCACAATAACTACTATCAAAAGACTTGTTCCTCCTAAATAAAAAGGAACTGATAGTCTAGCTATTAAAAATTCTGGAATTAAAGCAATTAATCCTAAATAAATAGCACCTACAAAAGTTAGCCGATATATAACATGTTCTAAGTAAGTGGCTGTTTGCTCACCTGGTCTATAACCTAAAACAAAACCTCCATTATTTCTTAAATTTTCTGCCTGTTCTTTAGGGTTGAAAACAATACTGGTATAAAAAAATGCAAAGAAAACAATCAGACCAAAGAAAAACGCCATATAAAGTGGTTTTCCATGTGACAAGTAAAATCCTAAACTAGATAAGAAACCAGAACTTTCAGGTGAAAAATTAGAAATAGTGTTAGGAAAAAGTAACAATGATGATGCAAATATAGCAGGGATAACACCAGATATATTTATTTTTATTGGTAAATAAGAAGATTGACCACCAAATACTTTATTTCCTACTTGACGTTTTGGATATTGAACTAATAACCTTCTTTGAGCTCTTTCTATAAATACAATTATTACTATTAGTATGAGAAGTAAAAAAATTATTGATATAATTGCAATAGCTGATAGAGCTCCAGTTCTTCCAAGTTCAAATGTATTGAAAATAGCAAAGGGAAGATTAGCTACAATACCTGAGAAAATTATAATTGAAATTCCACTTCCAAATCCATTTTCAGTTATCTGTTCACCCAGCCACATTAGAAATATAGTTCCAGATGTCATTGTTATAACTGCAGAAATTTGGAAGAAAGCTACACTTCCTAAAGTTGGATCTACTGTATCTGATAAATTTAGTATACCATTTGAAATACCATAACTTTGGAAAAGTCCTAAAACTATTGTTAAATATCTAGTGTATTGTTGAATTTTTTTTCTACCTTGAGTGCCCTGTTCTTTAAGAGCTTTTAAACTATCAAAGGATGACTGCATTAGTGTCATTATAATAGATGCTGAAATATATGGCATAACCCCTAACGTAAATATAGACATACGCATTAAAGCTCCACCAGAAAACATGTCAAATATTCCTAAAATTCCCCCACGATGTTGTTCGAATATTTGTTCTAAAACAGCTGAGTTAATACCAGGAACAGGAATATATGTTCCAAGACGATAAACAGCTATTGCAAATAAAACAAAACCTAATTTTTTAAACAAGCCTGAGCTTTTTATTGCTTCGCTATAGTCAATATTTGGTACTTTTATATTCATAATCTAAAATTATGATGTAGATCCACCTAGTTCCTCTATCCTTTTTTTAGCACCGGGAGTAACCTTAAAATTTTTAAATTGGAGTTTCTTTTTAAACTGAATTGAGTCGATTAGTTTAATTGATTTTTTATAATCTTTCTTTTTTAAGAAACCTTCTTGTATTAAAAAATTATTATCAATTAAAGAATTTTCTTTAAACTTATTAAAACTTACTAAAGACAAAGTTAAAGATTTAGGATTTATTTTTTTTAGTGAATTAAAACCTCTTTTTGGGGTTTTTCTATAAATAGGCATTTGACCACCCTCAAAATTTCTAACAGCAACGCCTGATCTAGATTTTTGCCCTTTGTGGCCCCTACCAGCTGTTTTTCCTAATCCAGAACCAATTCCTTTTCCTTTTCTTTTTCTATTTTTTTGGCGTTGTTTTAAAATTTGATTTATCATTCTTAGTTTTCTCTTTTACTAATTACAGAATTTATCTCTATACTTCTTCTGGCAGATACTGATTTTGGTGTATTGATACTTTTTAGAGCTTTAATTGTTGATCGAACAATATTGTGTGGATTTTTTGTTCCAATAGCTTTAGACACAACATCCGAAATGCCCAATGCCTCAAAGATAGCCCTAGATGGACCACCAGATATTATACCCGTTCCTTTTGGAGCAGATCTTAAAATTACTGTGCTTGAGGAAAATTTGGCTTTTACATCATGATGAATAGTTCTACCCTCTCTTAAAGGAATTCTAACCATAGTTTTCTTAGCTTCTTCAGATGCTTTTCTGATTGCTTCAGGTACTTCTTTAGCTTTTCCTGATCCAAAACCAACTCTACCTTGTCCATCTCCACTTACAACAAGAGCGGCAAATCCAAATCTTCTTCCACCTTTGACAACTTTAGAAACTCTTCTAACTGAAATAAGCTTTTCTATTAATTCTTTATTTGTATTGTTTTCTAACATTAAAACGATAAACCCTTTTCTCTTGCCGCATCAGCTAATACTTTAAGTCTTCCATGATACTTATATGACCCTTTATCAAATTTTACCTCTTTAATACCTTTTTCTATAGCTAGTTCGGCAATTTTTGAACCAACGATTTTAGCTACGTCAATTTTTTTTTGCCCCTCAGCTTTCTCTAATTTAACTGAAGAAAATGAGCATAATGTTTTATCATTAGTCTCAGATAATACTGAAGCATAAATGTGTTTAGAAGATCTAAAAACTAAGAGTTTGTGTTTTTTTATACTACTCAATTTTTTTCTAACTCTTAATTTTCTTCGAGCAGCTCTAGTTTTATCTTTATTCATTATTTTTTCTTACCTTCTTTTCTATAAATTCTCTCACCTTCATACCGAACACCCTTACCTTTATACGGCTCTGGCTTTCTAAAAGACTTGATTTCAGCTGCTACTTGACCAACTAATTGTTTACTTGTTCCAGTAACTACAACAATATTTTTTTCAACTTTTATTGATATACCCTCAGGGATTTCAAAGTTTATGTCGTGACTAAAGCCAAGTGATAAGACGAGCTTTTTTCCAGAAACACTAGCTTTGTATCCAGTTCCAATTAGTTCAAGTCTCTTTTCAAATCCTTTAGAGTTACCAATAATTTCATTTTTAACATTTGCATAAACAGTTCCAAGAAGTGATTTATTTTCTCCAGAGAAATGTAAAAGATTATCTTTGTGGTCAACTTTAATTCCAACAGGAAGAACAGTTGATGATTTTCCTAACTTACCCTCAAAATTAATTTCATTATCTTTCATAGAAACTTTTATATCTTCAGGGATATTAATAGGGTTTCTTGCTAATCTTGACATATTTTAGAAAACGCTTATTAGCACTTCCCCTCCTACTTTTTTTTCCCTTGCATCGGAGTCAGACATTACACCCTTTGAGGTTGATAAAATTGTGGTACCTAAGCCTCCGATAGTCTTAGGAATTTCATTTACAGAACTATAAACTCTACATCCTTGTTTTGTAATCTTTTCGATTTTGTTAATTAACGGTGACCCTTTGTAATATTTAAGTGTAATTGAAATATCTTTCTTTGTATCACCTAAAATTTCAAAATTATCAATGTATCCCTCTTTTTTAAGAACATCACAAACATTAACATTTAATTTTGAAAATATCGCTTTAACAGAAACTTTATTGGCTTTTTGGCCGTTTCTTATTCTTGTAATCATATCTGCTAGTGTGTCACTCATACTACCAACTCGCTTTCGTTAAACCTGGTATTTGGCCCTTACCAGCCATATCTCTAATAGCTATTCTAGATAAATTAAATTTACTATAAACACCACGAGGTCTTCCGGATAGGAAACATCTGTTTCGATATCTTATTCTTGATGAATTTCTAGGTAAGGACTCAAGTTTCATCTGTATCTTTACTCTTTCTTCAAATGGCAAATCTTTATTGGATAAAAGGCTTTTTAATTTTTTTCTTTTTTCACTGAGTCTATCTATCAGTACTTTCCTATTTATATTTTTTTGTATTGCGCTTTGTTTTGCCATGGTTAATTCAGAAACGGAAAGTTCATTAATTTTAAAAGTTCGTACCCCTCTTTGTCATTATTTGCAGAAGTGGCAATAGTGATATCAAAACCGAAGATATTTTCAACGTTTTCAACGCTAATTTCGGGAAAAATAATATGATCTTTAATACCTATGGTAATGTTACCTTGGCCATCAAATGACTTTTTGTTATAACCTCTGAAGTCTTTAATACGAGGCATTGCGATATTTACAAGTCTATCGTAAAACTCCATCATCATATTTTTTCTGAGTGTAACAGAAAGTCCTACTGGCATTCCTTTTCTAACTTTAAAGGAGGCAATAGCTTTTTTTGACATTCTAACAACTGGTGATTGACCAGTTATAAGAGATAAATCTTTTTTTATTTTTTCAATAGCTTTGTTATCCTCTTTAATAGCTCCGATACCTGCGTTAATTACTATTTTTGATATTTTTGGAACAGCAAGTTTATGATTTATATCTAAATTTTTGGCTAACTGGTCAGAGACATTGAAAAGTTCTTGAACTGAATTTGACATTAGTATTTGTCTCCTGATGATTTTAAAATTCTAATTTTTTTTCCACTATCAATTTTGAAACCTACTTTAGAAGATTTTTTAGTTTTCGAGTCATAAGCCAAAATATTTGAAATATGAATAGGCATTTCTTTATCAACAATACCTCCTTTAGACTCTTGAGATGGCTTTTGATGTTTTTTACTTACGTTGACACCAGATATCACAACTTTATCAGCAGAATTGATTATTTTTGAAATCTTTCCAATCTTGCCTTTATCTTTACCGACTCTCACAATCACTTCGTCACCTTTTTTGTATTTTTTAATCATTATAATACCTCAGGAGCTAAGCTAACTATTTTCATCATATTTCTTTTTCTAAGCTCTCTTGTAACGGGTCCAAAAATTCTTGTTCCAATTGGTTCATTTTGTTTGTCTAAAAGAACAGCTGCATTAGAGTCAAATTTAATTGATGTACCGTCATCCCTAATTAATGGCTTTTTTGTTCTTACAATAATTGCTCTTTGTACTTCACCTTTTTTAACCTTAGATCTTGGAATAGCATCTTTGACTGAAACAACAATAATGTCCCCTATTCTTGCATACCTTCTTTTTGATCCACCGATAACTTTTATGCAGCTTATTAATCGGGCTCCAGAATTATCTGCTACTTGTAAATTAGACTCTGCTTGTATCATTATTTAATAACTTCCCATGATTTATTTTTAGAAATAGGTCTTGTTTCTTGAATTCTTACGGAGTCTCCCACAATAATTTTATTATCACTGTCGTGAGCAAGGTACTTTTTTGAGACTCTTATTATTTTTTTATAAACTGGATGGGTAGTCTGTCTTGTTACCAAAACAGATATGGTTTTGTCACCTGATTTTTTTATAACTTTTCCAGTTAAAATACGTTTAGGCATTTTTATTTAGTCTTTCTTTTGTTAATAGTGATGCTATTTGCTTTTTAACTTTTTTAAATTGAGAGGTATCTGTGAGCTGGCCACTTTTCTTCATGATTTTAAGGTTAAATAACTCTTTTTTTAAACTATTTATATCTTTATCAGCCATTAAAATTGATCCAATGATACGAATGTTGTTTTTACAGGTAATTTAGCAGATGCAAGTTCGAAAGCTTTTTTTGCTAAATGCTTATCAACACCATCGACCTCAAACATTATTGTTCCCGGTTTTACTCTGCAGACCCATCTATCTATTGCACCTTTTCCTTTACCCATTCTAACTTCTGCAGGTTTTGCTGTGACTGGTACGTCTGGAAAAACTCTAATCCAAAGTCTTCCAGCTCTTTTTAAAAATCTAGTGATAGCTCTTCTGGATGCCTCAATTTGCCTTGCTGTTACTCTTTCAGCATCTAATGATTTAAGTCCGTAATAACCAAATGTTAGTTCATAATTACCCTTGGCACTACCGTGGATTCTTCCTTTATGCTGTTTTCTGTATTTTGTATTCTTAGGCAGTAACATTAATTAGTTTTCTCTTTTTTATCATCTGTTCTGTTTATTGTATTTTTACTCTCGCCTTTAAAAAGCCAAACCTTAATTCCTATTATTCCATAAGTGGTTAAGGCTCGAGCAGTTGCGTAATCTATATCAGCTCTAAGGGTATGTAAAGGTACACTTCCCTCAGAAAACTTCTCTGATCTTGCTATTTCAGCACCACCTAGCCTACCACCACATACAATTTTAATACCCCTAGCACCAAGTTTAATTGCTGATAAACCTGATTTTTTCATTGCTTTTCTGAAGGCAACTCTTTTTTCTAACTGTCTTGCAATTGAGTCTGCAACTAAAGAGGCATCAATTTCGGGCTTTTTTATTTCTTTAATATCCAATGAAATACTCTTTTCAGATAACTTAGAAAGTCTATTTCTAAGTTTTTCAATATCTGCTCCTTTTTTACCAATAAGAACCCCTGGCTTGGAGGTATGAATTATAATTTTGAGATTTGCAGCAGCTCTTTCAATGATAACTGAGCTTATTCCTGCAATTGAATAATTCTTTTCAATATAATTTCTAATTTTATGATCTTCTTTAAGGAAAGTTGAATAACTTTTCTTTTCAAACCAGGTTGATTGCCAATATTTATTAATACCTACTCTTAGTGAAGTTGGGTTAACTTTCTGACCCATTATAATCTCTCCTCTAATACTAAAGTTAGTCTAGAAAAGGGTTTGATAATCTGGAAAGCTCTTCCTTTACTCATTGGTCTAAACCTTTTCATCCTCAAACTTTTTCCTACGTAAGCTTCTTTTACAAAAAGTTTGTCAATGTCCAAATTATTATTATTTTCTGCATTTGCGACTGCAGAATTTAATGTTTTTAAAACCTCTTTACTTACTCTTTTATTTGAAAATTTCAAAATATTTACAGCAGCATTAATATCTTTTTTTCTAATATCTTTGACAATTAAATTAAGCTTTTGAGAGCTAGTCCTAATCATTTTGTTAATTGCTTTGACTTCTTTAGGCATAATTATTTTTTACCCTGCACTGCTTTCTTATCTCCTGAATGTCCTTTAAATACTCTAGTTGGTGAAAACTCTCCAAGTTTATGGCCTACCATGTCTTCAGTAACGTAAACTGGTATAAAGGATTTACCATTATAAACGGAAATAGTTACTCCGACAAAATCAGGTATAATGGTTGATCTTCTTGACCACGTCTTGATTGGGGATTTTGAACTTTCTTCTTTAGATTTTTTAACTTTTTTGAATAGAGTTACATCAAAGTAAGGTCCTTTCCATACAGATCTTGCCATTACTTTTTAGCCCTTCTTGATATGATCATCTTAGATGTAAATTTAATTCTTCTCGTCTTCTTACCTTTTGTTTTCATACCCCATGGTGTTGAAGGGTGCCTACCTCCTGATGTTCTTCCTTCTCCTCCACCATGTGGGTGATCAACAGGGTTCATAACAACACCTCTAACAGTAGGTCTTATGCCAAGATGTCTTTTAATGCCGGCTTTGCCAATTTTTTTATTTTTATTGTCTTGATTAGATACAACACCTATAGAGGCCATGCATTCACCATGGATTAATCTCGTTTCGCGGGATGAAAGTTTAACCATTACGTATTTTTCTTGTTCTCCTAAAACTTGTCCAAATGATCCTGCTGATCTACATATTTTACCACCAGCTCCAGGTTTTAATTCAATATTATGTATTGAGGTACCAGTTGGAATATTTTTAATCTTCATAGCATTACCAGATGATATTTCTGTTTTGGCTGATGAAATAACCTTATCGCCAGTTTTTAAATCAGTAGGAGCAATAATGTATTCTTTTAAATCTTGATAGTTAATGAGCGCTATAAAAGCACTTCTATTAGGATCGTATTCTATTCTCTCTACTGTACCAATTTTATCAAATGTATTTCTTTTAAAATTTACAAGTCTGTATTTCTTCTTGTGCCCACCTGATCTATGTCTAATTGTAATCTTACCAGTGTTGTTTCTACCAGAATTAGGTTGTAAGTCTTCTATTAAAGATTTTTCCGGACGTCCCTTAAACAAATGTGACTTATCGATTTTTACTGTTTTTCTGTAAGAAGGTGTTGTTGGCTTGTAAGTTATCAGTCCCATATTATACCTTACCACTCATATCTATGGTGTTGCCCTCTTTAAGAGTAACTATTATTCTTTTAAGTTCTGATCTTGTACCTCTTTGACCCTTAAATACTTTTGGTTTGCTCTTAACATTAAGAGTATTTAGCTTTTGAACTTTAACTTTATATATCTCTTCTATTGTCTTTTTTATGTTAATTTTATTTGCATCGTTTCGAACTTCAAAAATGTACTTATTAAACTGAGCATTAGCTGTAGATTTTTCTGTGATGACAGGTTTTTTAATTAAATTAAGATCCATTTAAATTATTACCTATGTATGAATTATAAATTGTTGATTTTTTTGAAAATAAAACCATGTCAGATTTTAATGCTGTATGGACCGAATAACTTTTATCTGAGAGAAAGTATATTTTTTTGTAGTTTTGAAATTTAACAATCAATTTATTCTCTGTTATATTACTAAGCACAAAAATAATCATTTTGTTTGGGTTTTTTTTTAACAAATCAGAGATACTTTTTTCATCTAATTTTTCCTCATCGAAAACAAAGAGTGATTTATTATTACTTTTACTTACTAATGATGACAATAATGCGCTTTTTTTGACTTTTTTATTAACTTTATAAGAAACCACATGAAATTTTGGCCCAAAAGCTTTTCCCCCACCTCTTCTTTGCGTTGTTTTTTTGTTACCAGCTCTTGCATTTCCAGTTCCTTTTTGTTTAAAAAGTTTTTTTCCTGAGCCAGCAACTTCGGATCTATCAAGACTGTGATTATTTCCTTGTTTATGGGAATAGATTTTTTGTAATGATAAATGTAAAGCTTTTTCTGATATATTTTTATCTTTTAATGTAATTTGTTCAAACATTTATTTAAAAACCTTAACTATAGATTTATTTTTTCCAGGGACAGATCCTTTGATAAATATTAATTTTTTATCTTGATCAATTAAAAGCACCTCTAAATTTTTAGTAGTTGTTAATTGATCACCTAAATGACCAGCCATTTTTTTTCCTTTGAAAACCTTACCTGGATTCTGATTTTGACCTGTTGAACCATGAGCTCTATGAGAAATAGAAACACCATGTGTTGCTCTCATACCACTAAAATTATGTCTCTTCATAGCGCCAGCAAAACCTTTACCAGTTGATTTTGACTGTACCGAAACTTTATCACCAACTTTAAATTTAGGATTAATTAAAGAACCAACCTCAAGGAGTTCCTCGTCAGAATTTATTCTATGTTCCTTAATTATTTTTTTTGGCTCTAAATTTAATTTATTGAATTCTTTTAATTGAGGTTTATTAAGTTTTTTTGGTTTAAGAAAACCTATAATATTTGCAAGATAACCATCTCTATCAATAGTTCTGTTACCAACAATTGTACAGCTATTATAATCAAGAACTGTTGCAGAAACTCTAGTGCCATTTTCATTAATAAATGAAGTTTGGCCAATTTTAGTGCTGATGATCATAATTAATTATTTTTTTATTTTTATATCGACATTGACACCAGATGCTAAGTCAAGCTTCATAAGTGCATCAACTGTTTGTGGTGTAGGTTCTATGATATCCATCATCCTAATGTGTGTTCGTAATTCAAACTGCTCCCTACTTTTTTTATCTACATGTGGGGATTTATTTACTGTAACTCTCTCAATTTTAGATGGCATGGGAATTGGTCCAATTACTTTGGCACCAGTTCTTTTAGCTGTTTGAAGAATATCAATTGAACTTCTATCTAAGATGTTATGATCAAACGATTTTAATCTTATTCTAATATTTTGATTTATCATGATTAAGCCAGTTTTGATTTAATTTCTTCTTCAACATTTGAAGGTACGACATCATAGTGTGAGAATAACATTGTATAACTTGCTCTTCCTTGACTCATTGAGCGTAGATTATTAACATAACCAAACATATTAGCAAGAGGAACTACAGACGATACAACTTTAGCATTACCTCTGTCTTCCATTTTTTCAATTTGACCTCTTCTTGAGTTTAAATCACCAATAATATCGCCCATGTAATCTTCTGGGGTTACTACTTCAACTTTCATCATTGGCTCAAGTAATTTTGGTCCCGCTTTACCAACAGCTTCTCTGAATGCGGCTCTTGAAGCTATCTCAAAAGCTAATACAGAAGAGTCAACATCATGAAATGCACCATCATGAACTTCTGCTTCAAAGTCTATCACGTTATAGCCAGCTATAACTCCATTTTGAGCGGCAAAATTAATACCTTTTTCTACTCCAGGGATATATTCTTTTGGAATATTTCCTCCAACTACTGTGTTAACAAATTTAACACCAGAATTTCTCTCTAACGGTTTGAATTTCATTTTTACTCTTGCAAATTGGCCAGCACCACCAGATTGTTTTTTATGTGTATAGTCTACTTCAACCTCTTTAGTAATTGTCTCTCTATATGCAACTTGAGGAGCTCCAACATCTGCTTCAACTTTGAATTCTCTTTTCATTCTATCAACCAAAATTTCTAAATGAAGTTCGCCCATACCTTTAATAATTGTTTGTCCAGACTCTTCATCTGAAGTTACTCTGAAACTTGGATCTTCTTGGGCTAGCCTTCCCAAGGCTTGTCCCATTTTTTCATAATCAGCTTTTGTTTTGGGCTCAACTGCAACTTCAATAACAGGATCAGGGAATTCCATTTTTTCTAAGATAACTTTTTTTGATGGATCACATAAAGTATCACCAGTGGTGACATTCTTCAAACCAACTAAAGCAACTATATCTCCTGCCTTTGCATCTTTAATTTCTTCTCTAGTGTTTGAGTGCATTAAAAGCATTCTTCCAATTCTTTCTTTTTGATTTTTTGATGAATTAAGTATGGTTGAACCTGAGCTAAGGTTTCCACAATAAAGTCTACAAAAAGTTATTTGACCAACAAAAGGATCAGCTGCTACTTTAAAAGCCAAGGCCGCAAAAGGTTCTTCAGGAGTATTAGGAATTTGTAATTTATCATCTGAACCTTCTTTTATTCCTTCAACAAAACCTATGTCTTTAGGAGAAGGTAAATAATCTACAACAGCATCAAGTAATGGTTGGACACCTTTATTTTTAAAAGCAGTTCCACATAAAACAGGAACAAATTTAAAATCAATTGTTCCTTTTCTTATACAAGCTTTTAAAGTATCAACAGATATTTCTTTTCCCTCTAGGTAGTCCTCTAGTGCTTTATCATCTGCTTCAACTGCATTTTCAATTAACTCTTCTCTTTTTTTCTTAGCTTCATCAATTAAATCATCGCTAATATCAGTAACATCATACTCTGCGCCGAGACTATCGTCTTTCCAAATAATTGATTTAAAATTGACTAGGTCAACTACTCCTTTGAAATCAGCCTCTTTTCCAATAGCCATTTGCAAAACAAGAGGATTAGCTCCCAATCTATCTTTGATAGATTGAACATTCATCTCAAAATCTGCGCCAAGTCTATCCATTTTATTACAAAAACAAATCCTAGGAACTTTATATCTATCAGCTTGTCTCCAAACTGTTTCTGATTGTGGCTCAACTCCTGCAACACCGTCAAAACATGCGACAGCACCGTCTAAAACTCTTAAAGATCTTTCAACTTCAATTGTAAAATCAACGTGACCTGGCGTATCAATAATATTTATTCTGTGATCATTCCAAAAACAGGTTGTAGCAGCTGAAGTTATTGTTATACCTCTTTCTTGCTCTTGTTCCATCCAATCCATTGTTGCTGCACCATCATGAACTTCGCCTATCTTATGAGACTTTCCTGTATAATATAAAATTCTTTCGGTCGTTGTGGTTTTACCTGCATCAATATGGGCCATAATTCCAATATTTCTATATTTACTTAAATCCATTTTTACCACCTATAATGAGCGAATGCTCTGTTAGCTTCTGCCATTTTATGAACTTCATCTTTTTTCTTTACAGAATTGCCTTTGTTTTCAAAAGCATCAATTAGTTCATTTGCTAACCTCTCTCTTTGGGTTTTTTCATTTCGTTTTTTTGAATTAGTTAATATCCATTTAAATGCTAATGCTTGAGCTCTAGTGCTTCTAACTTCCATTGGTACTTGATATGTAGCTCCACCTACTCTTCTAGATTTAACTTCAACAGATGGTTTGACATTATTAATAGATTTTTGAAAATATTCTAAAGGGTCATCACTTTGATTATTTGTTTTAATAATATCTAGGGCGCCATATACTATTTTTTGGGCTATTGTTTTTTTACCCCCTACCATTACCTCATTTATAAACTTGTTCAGAACAACACTGTTGTAAATAGGATCTGGTAATACTTGTCTTTTCTCTGCTGCTCTTCTTCTTGACATGATTTAAATTTTAATTTTTTGGCCTTTTAGCACCGTATTTAGATCTACGTTGTCTTCTTTTTTCAAGCCCTTGGGTATCCAAAGTTCCTCTAATTATATGGTATCTTACACCTGGCAAGTCTTTAACTCTTCCTCCACGAATTAGCACTACAGAGTGTTCCTGTAGATTATGTCCTTCTCCAGGAATGTAGGCTGTTACCTCTTGACCATTAGTTAACTTGACTCTAGCAACTTTTCTTAAAGCTGAGTTAGGTTTTTTAGGAGTGGTAGTGTAAACTCTTAGACATACGCCCCTTTTTTGAGGACATGACTTAAGGGCAGGAACTTTATTTCTCTTAGAGACTTTCTCTCTAGATTTCCTTACTAATTGATTTATGGTCGGCATAGTTCGCAGAATATATTTATAGTATTCAGTATAGTCAACATCTATTTGGAGGTTTCTAGCTGTTTTAATAGTGAATTATCGCGGATTTTAGCCTCTTTTCGGAGAGCTCTAATTACGTTACCTGTTCCAGCAGGAATTAGTTTACCAACGATGACATTTTCTTTAAGGCCAGTTAATTTATCAACTTTACCATTAATAGCTGCCTCGGTAAGAACTCTTGTTGTTTCTTGGAAAGAAGCTGCTGAAATAAAGGAATTAGTTTGAAGGCTCGCCTTTGTAATTCCAAGGATCATCATTTTATAATCAACCTCTTTTTTACCTTCTTTTTTTAATGTGTTGTTCTTTTCAATAACTTCTATTTTATCTTTTATGTCACCAACTAAATATTCACTGTCACCAGAGTCAATTACTTCAACTTTTTGTAGCATTTGACGTGTAATACATTCTATGTGCTTGTCATCAATCAAAACACCCTGTAAACGGTAAACTTTCTGAACTTCTCTTACCATATATTCAGCTAAAGCCTCAATTCCAAGAATATTTAAAATATCTGTCGGAGCAGGAGTCCCATCGACAATCATATCACCTTTGTTTACCTTATCTCCCTCATTAAAATATATATAAGTTCCTTTTGGGATTAAAAATTCTACCGGCTCTCCTTCTTCAGGATTGATAATAATTCTTCTTTTACTTTTAATGTCTTTTCCAAATTCGATAGTTCCTGATATTTCTGCTAGAACAGCAGGATTCTTTGGTTTTCTTGACTCAAAGATATCAGCAACTCTTGGTAGTCCACCTGTAATATCTTTTGTCTTTGAAGAAGCTCTTGGTATCCTGGCTATTACATCACCAGCAGTAACTTCTTTCCCTTTTTCTATATTTAAAACAATACCAACGCTTAAGTCATAAGTAGATGAATTTTTTGATTTAATTGGATTGCCATCTTTATCTGTTATTAACAACTGTGGTTTTAAATCTTGCTTTCCCTGAAAACTTTTCCAATCAATTATTACTTTTGAGGAGATACCGGTAGTCTCGTCAAACTTCTCAATAAATGATACACCCTCAACTAGATCACTAAAATCTAATTTTCCAGTTTCCTCAGCGACGATAGGCACAGTATAAGGATCCCATTCAAGTAATAAGCTATTAAGCTTTACATCTGAGCCATTTTTTACTAATAATGTTGATCCGTATGGTGCTCTGAATGAGGAGACTAAAGTTTTATTATTATCAAATATTTCAAGCTCAGTTGTTCTATTAATAATAATTTCATTTCCAGATCCATTTACAACAGATCTAAGGTTTTTAATTTTAACTTTTCCATCACTAGGTGACTCAAAATTAGATTTCTCAGCAGAAGAACTCGCAACTCCCCCCACATGGAAAGTTCTCATTGTTAGCTGTGTGCCAGGCTCTCCAATAGACTGAGCTGCTATAATTCCAACAGCTTCTCCTGTATTTACAGGAACCCCTTTTGCTAAGTCTCTTCCGTAGGATTTGGCACAAATACCATGAGTAGAACCACAAGTTATAGGTGATTTTATTCTTACAGATGTTATGTTTTCTTTTTCTAATAATTCTATTTCTTCGTGTGATATATATTGACCATTTTTAATGAGTGTATCACCTTTTTTATTTTTAACATCATCAGCTAAATATCTTCCAAAGACTCTTTCTGTCAAAGGTATAGAAACTTCTCCAGACTCATAAATAGTATCAACTGTTAAACCTCCGCAACAATTACAATCTTTAGCTGTAATTGTTAAATCTTGCGCAACGTCAACTAGTCTTCTAGTTAAATATCCTGAACTTGCTGTTTTAAGAGCTGTATCTGCTAATCCTTTTCTAGCACCATGGGTGGAGTTAAAATACTCTAAAACTGTTAAACCATCTTTGAAGTTGGATGTAATTGGGTTTTCAATAATTTCTCCTGATGGTCTTGCCATCAAACCTCTCATGCCTGCCAACTGCTTGAGCTGAGCCTCAGAACCACGTGCACCAGAGTCTGCCATGATATATACAGAATTAATTTGGCTATCTTTATTTGATGAAACGGTTTTCATCATTGCTTTTGCTACTTTGTCTGTGCAAGTAGACCACAAGCCCACAACTTTGTTATATTTTTCTCTTTCGGTAATAAGTCCCTCTTGATATTGATTTTCAAGGCTATTTACTAGTTTTTGTGTGTCTTGAATTAAAATATTTTTTTCCTCAGGTATTACTAAATCATCTTTTCCAAATGAAATACCTGCTTTTGCAGCATACTTAAAACCAACGTTCATGATTTGATCAACGAATATGCAGGTCGCTTTTTGACCTGTAAATCTGTAAACATTATCTAGGAGATTACTAATATCTTTTTTTGTCAAAACTTTATTAATGACATCAAATGGTAAATTTTTGTTTTCAGGAACTGTTTTAAAAAGAACAACTCTACCTGCAGAGGTAGTATATTTTTTGTACACAAAGCTATCAGTTTCAGAATTGTATATTTTAGTCCTGTATAAAATAGGCGTATGAAGTTCTATGGTTTTGTTTTCTAATGCAAATTCTACTTCCCCTACGTGTGAATAATATTTCTTTGCCTCTTCATTTTCATTAATCAATGATAAATAGTAAATTCCTAGAACTATATCTTGACTTGGAACAATAATAGGTTTTCCACTTGAGGGTGAAAGAATGTTATTAGTACTCATCATTAAAACTCTTGCTTCTAATTGAGCCTCAAGACTTAAAGGTATGTGAACTGCCATCTGATCACCATCAAAATCTGCATTAAATGCGGTACAGACTAGTGGATGTAGTTGAATAGCTTTACCTTCTATTAGAATTGGTTCAAATGCTTGAATACCTAATCTATGTAGAGTAGGAGCTCTGTTTAAAAGAATTGGATGTTCTCTAATAACTTCGTCAAGTATATCCCAAACCTCGGGTCTCTCAGACTCTACCATTTTTCTGGCAGATTTAAGGGTTGAAGCGAAACCATAAGATTCAAGTTTATTGTATATAAATGGTTTAAATAACTCTAAAGCCATTTTTTTTGGCAGACCGCATTGATGGAGTTTTAATTCTGGACCTACAACAATTACTGATCGACCAGAGTAGTCAACACGTTTACCTAATAGATTTTGTCGAAATCTACCTTGCTTACCTTTTAGCATTTCAGATAAAGATTTCAGAGGTCTTTTGTTAGTGCTTGTAATAACTCTTCCTCTTCTTCCATTATCGAATAAAGCGTCAACAGACTCTTGAAGCATTCTTTTTTCATTTCTAACAATAATGTCAGGAGCTCTTAAATCTAAAAGTCTTTTTAATCTATTATTTCTGTTAATAACTCTTCGATATAAATCGTTTAAGTCAGATGTTGCGAAACGACCACCTTCTAAAGGTACGAGTGGTCTTAACTCTGGTGGAATAACAGGAAGCACTTTTAAAACCATCCACTCAGGTTTAATGTTAGAGTTTTTAAAGCCTTCCATAACCTTCATTCTTTTTAGAATTTTTTTCTTTTTAGTTTCAGATGAGGTAGCTTCACTTTCCTCAGTTAGTTTTTCAATTTCAGCTTCTAAATCTATTTTAGATAGAATTTCTTGGACAGCTTCTGCTCCAATTCCATGCTTGAAGGAGTCTTCACCAAATTGATCAATGGCCTCTTCTAGTTCTTCATCAGATAAAAGTTGGTTAGGGCTCAAACCAGATAAAAGAGGATCAATAACAATATGGCTTTCGAAATATAAAACTTTTTCAAGATTTTTAAGGGTTATATCAAGGGCTAGACCAATTCTACTTGGTAATGATTTTAAAAACCAAATATGGGCAACTGGTGCTGCTAGTTCAATATGAGCCATTCTTTCTCTTCTTACTTTAGAGAGCGTAACTTCAACACCACATTTTTCACATGTGATACCTTTAAATTTCATTCTTTTATATTTACCACACAAACACTCATAATCTTTTGTAGGTCCAAAAATTCGAGCACAAAACAAACCTTCTCTCTCAGGCTTAAAGGTTCTGTAATTAATGGTCTCAGGTTTTTTGATTTCACCAAAAGACCAAGATCTTATTTGCTCAGGACTTGAAACTGAAATTTTAATCTGATCAAAATTGAGAGTTTGATTATTGGTTTTAAATAAATTAGTTAGATCTTTCATTGTGTACTCTCCCTATTAACTGTGGGGTCTGTTTCTATTAACTCAACATTTAATCCAAGAGATTTTAATTCTTTAACTAAAACGTGAAATGACTCAGGTATCCCACTTTCAAAGTTATAGTCACCTCTAATTAATGCTTCATAAACCTTTGTTCTACCGGCTACATCATCAGACTTAATAGTTAAAATTTCTTGAAGAGTATTAGAGGCTCCATATGCTTCCAATGCCCATACTTCCATTTCTCCAAATCTTTGGCCACCAAATTGAGCTTTACCACCTAAAGGCTGTTGTGTCACAAGGCTGTAAGGACCAATGGATCTAGCATGAATTTTGTCATCAATTAAATGATGAAGTTTTAATATATATTTGTAACCAACTGTTACTTTTCTTTCAAACCTTTCTCCAGACCTACCATCATATAAATGTACCTGGCCACTGTTATCAAATCCGGCCTTGTCAAGAAGGTTTGTAATTTCCTGAGTATTTGTTCCATCAAAGACAGGTGTGGCAAAGGTAACGCCTTTTTCTAAGTTTCCTGCAAGTTCAATAAGCTGATCATCATTCATCTTCGTAATTTCAATATTTGAGTCTTTGTTCTGTTCATAAAAACTAGATAATGACTCTTTTAATTGAATAATATTTCCTTTTTTCTTAGCTATATCTAAGCTATTTGAAATTTGTTTACCAATGCCGTAAGCGGCCCAACCTAGGTGTGTTTCTAATATTTGTCCAATGTTCATTCTACTTGGGACACCTAATGGATTTAGTAAAACATCTACAGGTGTTCCATCTTCTAAGAATGGCATGTCCTCAATTGGTACTATCTTGGAAATAACCCCTTTATTACCATGCCTTCCAGCCATTTTATCACCAGCTTGTAATTTTCTTTTTACAGCAACAAAAACTTTTACAACTTTTAGAACACCAGGTAACAAATCATCGCCACTTTGAATTTTTTCTATTTTATTTTGAAATTTTTTATCTAATAGTATCACTGCGTCGTTGAAGATTTTCTTCTGAGATGTAAATGTTTCCATTGAAACACTATCATCGACTTGTATTTGTTCCAAAATTTCAATAGATTTTGATATCAAAGAGTCTTCTTCAATTTTATTTCCTTTTATAAAAATATCTACATTTGAACTAGAATTTTTATTCTTAAAAATACTAATGAGATTTTGTTTATAATTGTTTTCTAAAATATTTTTTTCGTCGTCTCTATCTTTAGCCAACCTGTCTATTTCGACTCTTTCAATAGCTATTGTTCTTTCATCTTTTTCAACACCTCTACGAACTAATACTTGAACATCAACCACCACACCAGAGTAGCCAGTAGGTAGCCTTAATGATGTATCTTTTACATCAGCTGCTTTTTCTGAAAAAATAGCTCTTAATAATTTTTCCTCAGGAGTAATAGGTGAGTCACCTTTAGGGGAGACCTTTCCAACTAGAATATCACCTGGTTTTACCTCAGAACCAATGTATACTATGCCTGCTTCATCAAGATTTGTTATACTTTCATCACCGACATTAGGCATATCTCTTGTAATTTCTTCTGGTCCTAATTTAGTATCTCTACATAAAACCTCAAACTCCTCAATATGGATTGATGTATATCTATCTTCATGAACAACTCTTTCTGACATTATTATAGAGTCCTCAAAATTGTATCCATTCCATGGCATAAACCCCACAAGAAGATTTCTTCCTAAAGCCAGTTCTCCTAAATCTGTTGAAGGACCATCAGCTATGATATCACCTCTTTCGACATAATCTCCTATTTTAACTATAGGCTTTTGGTTAATTGCAGTGCTTTGATTTGATCTCTGAAACTTTTTTAAATTATAAATGTCGACTCCACTTTTATCCTTAC
Source organism: uncultured Alphaproteobacteria bacterium (assembly GCA_902610255.1). Classification (GTDB taxonomy): domain Bacteria; phylum Pseudomonadota; class Alphaproteobacteria; order HIMB59; family HIMB59; genus HIMB59. Next base: position 108,718 of record CACLUX010000002.1, read on the forward strand.
TAATATTTTTTGAGTCTGATCTTATTACTATTCTTGATGAGTCAACTTGGTGAACATAGCCACTATTTTTTGCAATCACAACTGCTCCACTGTCTCTGGCTACTTTTGACTCAAATCCAGTTCCTACAAGAGGGGCTTCACTTTTGACTAAAGGAACAGCCTGTCTCATCATATTTGATCCCATTAATGCTCTATTAGCATCATCATTTTCCAAGAAGGGGATTAAAGAGGCAGCTACAGAAACTAATTGTTGCGGATTTACATCCATAAAATCTATTTCAGAAGGGTAGCAGAATATAAAATCGCCTCTCCTTCTACAACTAACTTGTTCTTCTGCAAATTTACCATTTTCACTAATTGGACTATTTGCTTGGGCTATTGTGTAGTTCTCCTCTTCGTCAGCATTCAAATAAAGAACCTCATCTGTTACGGTGCCTTTCACTATTTTTCTATAAGGTGTTTCGATGAAACCGTATTGATTAATTCTGGCAAAAGAAGATAGACTGTTTATAAGACCGATATTTGAACCTTCAGGTGTTTCAATTGGGCATATTCTACCATAATGAGTTGTATGGACATCTCGAACCTCAAAACCAGCTCTTTCTCTTGTTAAACCACCAGGACCAAGTGCTGAGATCCTTCTTTTGTGTGTAATTTCACTGAGTGGATTAGTTTGATCCATAAACTGACTTAACTGACTTGTTCCAGTAAATTCTTTTAAGACAGTTTGTATAGGTTTTGAGTTCACAAGGTCTTGTGGCATGATTGACTCGATGTCGACTGTGCCCATTTTTTCTCTAATAGCTCGCTCCATTCTAACTAAACCAATTCTATACTGGTTTTCTATTAACTCTCCGACTGAACGAACTCTTCTATTCCCTAAATGATCGATATCATCTTTACCAGCACTGTCGGTTTTCATATCAAATAGCTTTTTTGCTACTGCTAGAATATCTGATTTGCTTAAAATTCTTATTTTATTTTCTTTATCTAAATTCAAATAAGAATTTAATTTGACCCTGCCTACTTCGGATAGATCGTATCTATCTTCGCTAAAAAACATGTTTTGAAACAAATAGTTACTAGCTTCTAAAGTTGGAGGTTCACCTGGTCTTAAAATTTTGAAAATATCAAATAGAGCCTCTTCTCTTGAATTATTTTTATCTGCGACAAGTGAATTAATAACACCTAAATTACCTGTAGCTTGATTTGCATTAATAACAGAGAATTGATTTATAGATAATTCCTCAAGTCTTCTAAAGAAGTCTTCGCTTAATAAGGTTCCAGCCTCAGCATATACTAAACCATTTTCATAATTGACAATGTCATTAGATAGATAGAAACCATATAAATCTTCTTCACTAAAAAAGAATTTATTAGTTTTTGTCTCTTTAATTTCTTTGAGCAACTTTAGAGATAATTTTACGTCTTTAAATGCCAATGTAGTTTTAGTGTTAGGATCTACCAAATTAAATGGTAAATTTTTATATTTAAATTTATTTAAGTCTAAATTAACTACCCATCCATCCTTACTTTTCTTAAAGTCAAAGGTTTCATAAAAATAAGTTAAAATTTCTTCAGATGTCATACCTGATATCTTATATATATCTGGCTCAACATTGTTTTGCTTGCACTCATTTAAATATTTCTCAGAAGCGCTAGAGGGTAGTGCTTGAAGAATTGTTGTGGAGATCATTTTCTTTTTTCTATCAATTCTAAAATAGAGGTTATCCTTGTGATCAAATTCAAAATCTAACCAAGAACCTCTGTAAGGAATTATTCTTGCGTTATATAGAACCTTACCACTTGCGTGGGTTTTACCATCATCATGGTCAAAAAATACACCAGGTGATCTATGTAATTGGCTTACAACAACTCTCTCAGTTCCGTTGACAACAAATGTACCGTTATTTGTCATTAGGGGTAAATCACCTAAGTAAACTACTTGTTCTTTGATATCTCTTAGTGATTTTTCTTCAGTTTCCTCATTTATATCCCAAATTATTAGTCGAAATGTGACCATAAGAGAGGCGGAAAAAGTCAATCCTTTCCTTCTACACTCGTCTACGTCATATTTTGGGTTATCAAGGTAATAGTCAATATAGTGAAGTTCGGATTTACCTGCATAGTCTTTTATGGGAAAGACAGAGTTAAAGACTTCCTGCAGGCCTGTATTTGAACGACTCTCTACTGATTTTCCTAATTGAAGAAATTTATCATAGGAAATTTTTTGAATATCTACTAAATTTGGTACTTCGATCGTTTTACCGATCTTACCAAAAGAATAGCGAATTCGTTTTTTTTCTGTAAAGCTAAGTGGCATATTTTATATAGAACCTATAATAATTAATTATTTAAGTTCTACTTTTGCGCCTGCGGCTTCTAGCTGTGTCTTCATAGCTTCCGCCTCTTCTTTCTTAGCTCCTTCTTTTAAAGTTTTCGGAGCACCTTCAACCATATCTTTAGCCTCTTTTAAGCCAAGACCTGTAATAGCTCTTACTTCTTTAATTACGTTAATTTTTTGATCTCCAGCTGCTGTAAGAACAACATCAAAAGCATCTTTTTCTTCTGCTGCGTCAGCCGCAGGGGCTGCTCCACCTGCTGCCACAGCTACTGGTGCAGCTGCAGTTACACCCCATTTTTCCTCTAAAAGCTTTGAAAGCTCTGCTGCTTCCATTACTGTTAGTGTTGATAGCTCATCAACAATTTTATTTAAATCTGCCATTTTTTTGTCTCTCCCTAATTAGTCTTTTTTGTTTTGTAATATTGAAATAATATCCTGGTCTGGTCTTTGTAATAATCTTACAAGTTTTGAAGCAGGAGCATTAATCAATCCAACTATTTTTCCTCTTATTTCATCAAGAGAAGGTAAAGTTGCAACCTTTGCTATATCCTCTTTTGAATATAGCTGCTTATCAAAAAAAGCTGCCTCTGCAGATAGCTTTTTTAAATCTTTTTCAAATTTTTTACAAACTTTTGCAGTTCCAACTGGATTATTTGTAAAAATTAATAATTTTTGGTTGGATAAAAAATCAATCAGGCCTTTTTTTTCATCATCTTTGTTAACAAATATTTTAACAATATTATTTTTGGATACTTTAGTAACTCCTTCGTTATTTCTAATTTCTGTTCGAAATTCGATCATTTCTTTTACTGACATCTTTGAAAATGAAGCTACAAATAACGCTGAATAATCCTTTGACATTTGATTAAGATTTTCAATATATTGTTGTTTTTCAGCTTTATTCATTAAATTTCAACCCTTAAACCAAAACCCATAGAAGATGATAGGTAAACAGAATTCACAAAGTTGCCCTTCAAACCTGATGGTTTTATTTTTTTTATTTCATCAATAAATGAAGTTACGTTTTCACTTAATTTACTTTCATCGAAACTAACTTTACCTAAAGCTGCATGTATAGTTCCTGCTTTATCATTTTTATATGCTACAAGTCCTTTATTTATGTTTTCAATTGTACTTTTTACATCATTTGTAACTGTACCTGTTTTAGGGTTAGGCATTAAACCCTTTGGTCCTAAAATTTTAGCAATTTTACTTACGACTGACATCATATCTGGAGTAGCAACAATTACGTCTACATCAATCTTTTTTTCAATAGAGGCAACTAAATCATCACCCCCTACGTGTTTAGCACCTGCAGCTTTAGCTTCTTCTGCAGCTTTTCCTTGGGCGAAGACAGCTATTTGAACTTTTTTTCCCAATCCATGTGGTGGTATAAAACTTCCTCTGACATTTTGATCAGACTGCTTAGAGTCAATACCTGTATTAATCGATACTTCTAAAGACTCGTCAAATTTAACATATTTTTTTTCTTTAATAATTTTAACTGCATCAGATATTTTGTATGACTTTGTAAAGTCTATACCTTCGATTTGTTTTTTTTTATTTTTAGTTAAATTCATTATACAACTTCCATCCCCATTGACCTAGCTGATCCAAGTATTATTTTTGATGCTTGATCAACATCATAAGCGTTGAGGTCTTCTAGTTTTTCTTTCGCTATCTCTTCAACCTGTTTCATTGTAACCTTACCTAATTTTGATCTACCAGGTGTTTGACAACCTTTTTTTATTTTTGCAGCTTTCTTTAGATAAAAAGTAACGGGTGGTTTCTTTGTAACAAAATCAAAAGATCTATCTTTGTATGCGGTAATTATAGTTGGAATAGGTGCGCCCTTTTCCAAATCTTTTGTCTTATCATTAAACTGTTTGCAAAAATCTTGGATGTTTAAGCCTTTTTGACCTAAGGCAGGACCTACAGGGGGTGCCGGATTAGCTGAACCGGCTGGTATTTGTAATTTTATGTATCCTAAAATTTCTTTAGCCATTATATTAGCCCTTAACCACTTGTGAATAATCTAATTCTAAAGGTGTCGGTCTCCCAAAAATTGAGACGGACACTTTAAGCTTTTGTCTTGAACTGTCAACCTCTTCTATAATACCGCTAAATGAAGCAAATGGACCATCAGATACCTTAATCTGTTCACCAACTTCATACTCAAACTTTGGTTTAGGATTATCAACACCTTCGGTTATATCTTGTAGTAATTTAGATACTTCTCGCTCAGAAATTGGAATAGGTTTGTCTTTCGTGCCAAGAAAATTTGAAACTTTTGGTATGTCTCTAACTAAATGCCAAGTGTCGTCGTTCATAACCATCTTAATTAATACGTACCCAGGAAAAAATTTTTTTTCTGAGTTAACTCTTACACCTCTTCTTACCTCAACTACAGCTTGAGTAGGAACGGACACCTCAGATATGGAGTCCTCTAAATTTACTTTTTTTGCCTCATCTAAAATTGAGTCTGCAACTTTTTTTTCAAAGCCAGAATGGCAGTGTACAACGTACCATTTTGATATATCTGTATTTTCGACCATTAAATTATCCTAATACTATTCTCACAATAAATGAAAAAAATTGATCAAAGAGCATTAAAATAATTGCAGCAATACTAATTACAACCAAAACAATACCTGCAGAAGTAAAAGTTTCTCGCTTAGAGGGCCAGGTAACTTTGGATACCTCCTGTCGAACTTCTCTTAAATATTTAGCAGGATTAAATTTCATATTTTATTGTATAAGTTTGGCAGGAGTGGCAGGCATCGAACCCGCAACCTCCGGTTTTGGAGACCGGCGCTCTACCAGTTGAGCTACACTCCTTCATATTAGTATTACTGCAGAGAATATATTTATTCGATAATCTCTGAAACAACTCCTGAACCAACAGTTCTACCTCCTTCACGAATAGCAAAACGTAAATTGTTATTCATTGCGATAGGAGCAAGTAACTCAACTTCAAGTGTAATATTATCTCCAGGCATTACCATTTCAGTACCTTCAGGCAATTTAATTGAGCCAGTAACATCAGTGGTTCTAAAATAAAACTGAGGTCTGTAATTTGCAAAGAAAGGAGTGTGTCTTCCACCCTCTTCTTTACTTAAAGCGTAAATCTCTGCTTTAAATTTTTTATGAGGTTTAATACTACCAGGAGCTGCCAAAACTTGGCCTCTTTCAACCTCTTCCTTTTTAGTTCCACGAAGAAGAGCTCCAATATTATCTCCAGCTTCACCTGAGTCTAGTAATTTTCTAAACATCTCAACTCCGGTACAAACTGTTTTGGTTGTATCTTTTAAACCAATAATTTCAATTTCTTCACCTGGTTTAATAATACCTTGTTCAACTCTTCCAGTAACAACAGTACCTCTTCCAGAAATAGAAAATACATCTTCAACTGGCATTAAGAAAGGTTTATCTAATTCTCTTGTAGGAGCAGGAATATACTCATCAATTTTTGACATTAATTCAATGATTGAATTTTTACCAATATTTTCATCTCTGTCTTCTACAGCCGCAAGAGCTGATCCTTTAACGATTGGAATATCATCGCCAGGGAAATCATATTTTGATAGTAGCTCTCTTATTTCAACTTCTACAAGCTCTAATAATTCTTGATCATCTACTTGATCAACTTTATTTAAGTAAACAACTAGTGCTGGTACACCAACCTGTCTAGCTAAAAGAATATGTTCACGTGTTTGAGGCATTGGGCCATCAGCTGCGTTAACAACTAAAATACCTCCGTCCATCTGCGCAGCACCTGTAATCATATTTTTTACATAGTCTGCGTGACCTGGGCAGTCGACGTGAGCATAGTGTCTTTTATCAGTTGAATACTCGACGTGCGCTGTTGAAATTGTTATACCTCTTTCTTTTTCTTCAGGTGCTTTATCAATTTCATCATAAGCTGTAAACTCTGCACCACCTTTTTCTGCCAAAACTTTTGTTATTGCTGCAGTAAGTGTAGTTTTACCATGGTCGACGTGACCGATGGTTCCGATGTTGACGTGCTCTTTCGATCTGTCAAATTTTTCTTTAGTCATTTTAAGTTGTTACCTCTTTTTAATATCTATTACTTAATTTTTTCAATGTAATTGGAGCGGGTGAAGGGAATCGAACCCTCGTAGCCAGCTTGGAAGGCTGGAGCTTTACCATTAAGCTACACCCGCGATTTAGCGGGTAACCACTTCAAAACATCCACAAAATCAAATCCTTGTGAGTTCCGATAAACTACTAATTTTTCTTTAAAATTCAATAAGAAAAGTGAAAAAAAGTGGTGGAGGGAGTAGGATTCGAACCTACGTACACTTGCGTGAACAGATTTACAGTCTGCCGCCTTTAACCACTCGGCCATCCCTCCAAAGTGTTCAAAATCAGGTGTTGATTAATAGATAATTGTCTTTGAAAGTCAATAGACTTCCTTAATTTTTACTGTTATTTAAAACAATGCTTATTTCAGGGGCTAATTCTTGCACTAATTGTATCATTCATAATCCTGATAAAATTATTGAAATTTTTATAAATATTGAGAGACAATCAGATTTTGCAAAGTTGATAGAGCAGAATAAACTTAATAATAAGACAAAGTTACTAAAGAAAAACGATTTTAATAGACTTGGCATTAAAAATGATAGATTTACCAGTGATATAGTTATACGAAGAGAAAAGTATAAACCATCCAATTTAGAGGAAATTATTATAAACACCAAAAAATCACTTATTATTATCGCCGATCAGATTACAGACCAAAATAACCTTGGAAACATCATAAGAACGGCTCTGTTGATGGGAGCTGATGGTTTATTACTATCAGAGCATTCTTCGGCAGATATTAACGATGTTACGTCAATAACCTCGTCTGGAGCCGTTGAAGTGTTGAAATATCACGTTTCTAAAAATATTAACAGAACAATAGAAGTTCTAAAAAAATCTGGCTATTGGACTTATTCCCTCGATATGAGTGGTGAGGAAATAAATAGAGAATTTAATTTTGATAAAAAATCTGTCATCATTGTAGGAAATGAAGGAAAAGGGATTAGAAGAAATATTTTAGCAAAGAGTGACTTTAAATTAAGCATCCCTCAAATAAATGTAGATGGTGTAGATAGTTATAATGCAGCAAATTCTCTAGCAATAGCTGCATATCATTTCAAAATTAGTACTTTTTAAATATTGTTTATTCTAGATTTTAATATAAATAATAACTCAATGCCGGCTTAGCTCAGTTGGTAGAGCAGTTGATTTGTAATCATCAGGTCGGGAGTTCGAGTCCCCCAGCCGGCACCATTCACTTTTGTTAGAAACAACCCTTGAATACATATAATTGATTATTTTTAATACTTACATTAAGTTTATGATATATGGTTTCGGATATCGATCAATTTGGTAGAGATACCACAAAAAATAATAATTCAAGTTTTAACGAAGAAAAGTCAAAGAAAATTTTAGACTCATTAGCTGAAATAAAAAATCAATTAGAAAATAAAGACTATAATCCAAATGTTGATGACTCATCACCAAGAATAAGAGTCAGTAATTTGAAAAATAAATCTGATTTTGATGAACTGAAATTAAAAATTGAGTCTTTAGAAAAAAAAATTAATACCATTGATACATTCCTTAACAATAAATCAAGTATCAAAGAAGTTCATGAGCCGACGTCTAAGAAACTTGATGGGGACTTAAGTATTTTTCATAAATTAGATAATCAATCATCAATACAACAGAACAAATCATTACTAGTTCTTGATGATGAAGGTGATTTTAATAGATCAAATTTTAATTTATTTCGTTTTATTATGACAATAAATTTTCTAACAATAATTCTTATAGGTTTAATTGTTTATATAAAAGATATACCGTTCAAAGATATAATAAGTATTTTTTAAATTAGTTGACTGAAGGTTGAATTTTTTCAACACTTGCTGCGCTAAACTTAAACTCAGGAATTTTACCAATTGGATCTAACTGAGGGTTTGTGAGCACGTTTGCAGCAGCCTCTGCAAAACAAAATGGCATGAAAACCATACCTTCAGGAATTTCTCTGTCACTTCTGACCTTAATAGCCAGTGATCCTCTTTTTGTTTTAACTAAAACTTGATCTCCAGGATTAATTGTCATCCTTTTCATGTCCCACCTATTCATACTGACTATTGCTTCAGGTTCTATATGATCCAAAACATTTGCTCTTCTTGTCATAGAACCAGTGTGCCAATGTTCTAATAATCTTCCTGTTGTCAATATCATCGGAAAGTCGTCATCTGGTAGTTCCGCTGGTGGTATTAATTTAGCAGGTACTATTTTTCCTCTTCCATTTGCGGTAGGAAAATTTTCATTGAATATAATCTCATTTCCAGGTTTGTTTGGATCATCACATGGGTATGTAACAGAGTTTTCGTTTTCTAGTCTTTCATAAGTAATATTTTTTAGAGAAGGCATTACTTGTGCCATCTCACTGAAAATATCTCTTGGATGTAAATAACTCCAATCTAAACCCATACCTTGGGCTATGGCTTGAGTAATCCACCAATCTTGTCTCGCTGAACCAGGAGGTGGAACTGCTTGACGACCTAATTGAACTTGTCTGTTAGTATTTGTATAAGTTCCAGTTTTTTCAGCATGGGCTGATGAAGGTAAGATTACATCTGCATGCCAGGCAGTTTCAGTCATGAAAATATCTTGAACAACTAAATGTTCTAATTTAGCTAATGCTGCTCTCGCATGATTTTGATCAGGATCTGACATTGCAGGGTTTTCGCCCATAATATACATACCTTTAATTTCATCTTCTAAAATTTTGTTAATAACTTCAACGACAGTTAAACCTTTTTTATCATCAAGACCTGTCTTCCAAAAATTTTCATATTTTTGATGGATACTCCCATCTTCAACTGACTGGTAATCAGGAAAGACCATTGGAATTAATCCGGCATCAGATGCACCTTGAACATTATTTTGTCCTCTCAGAGGGTGTAAACCTGTGCCTTCTCTTCCAATCTGTCCTGTGGTTAAAGCCAAAGCAATTAGGCATCTAGCATTGTCTGTTCCATGCACATGTTGAGATACTCCCATTCCCCAAAAGATAATGGATCTCTCTGATTTAGCATAAAGTCTGGCAACTTCTCGTAACTCTTGAGCTTTGATGCCACAAATAGCTTCCATTTTTTCAGGTGAAAAATCTTTTATCTCTTCTTGTAATTTTTCGAAGCCCTCTGTTTGTCCTTGAATATATTGTTCATCATAAAGTTTCTCTTCAACAATGGTAAATAAAAGCGCGTTGAGCATTGCAACATCAGTGCCCGCTTTAAATTGCAAGTTATATGTGGCATGTTTTGTTAATCCTTGTTTTCTTGGATCCATAACAACTAACTTGGATCCTCTTTTTGCTGCGCGTTTTAGATATGTTGCTGCAACCGGATGGTTTTCAGTAGGCCTTGCACCTATAACAATGACACAGTCAGCATCAGATGCTGACATAAAAGGAGCTGATACAGCTCCAGAGTTTACACATTCCATGAGTGCTGCAACAGAGGATGCGTGACATAATCTAGTACAATGATCAACGTTATTTGAACCAAAACCAACTCTTACCAATTTTTGAAATAAGTAAGCTTCCTCATTAGAGCACTTAGCTGAACCAAAACCTGCTAAACTTTTTGGTCCGTGATCATCTTTTAAATTTAAAAGACCAGATGAAGCTCTTTCAATTGCGTCTTCCCAAGTAGTCTCTTCAAAATAATCATAGATATCAGCATCTTTAATCTCAAGATTTGGATCTTTTTCAACACCAGGTTTTCTAACTAAAGGTTTAGTAAGCCTTCCATCATGATTGATATAATCAAAACCAAATCTACCCTTTACACATAATCTATTTTCATTGGCAGGTCCATTTTTACCATCAACGTACAATATTTTATCGTCTTTTACGTGTACTTCAGTTTGACATCCTACACCACAATAAGGACAAACACTCTCTACTACTTTATCTGAATAGGACTCTCTTTTCCCCTCATTATCTACTAAGGAGGACTCCATTAATGCTCCTGTTGGACAAGCTTGGACACATTCTCCACAAGCAACACAAGTGCTATTACCCATTGGGTCATCTAAATCAAATATTACCTTCGCTGTTGATCCTCTGTAGGCCATTCCGATTACGTCGTTTACTTGTACTTCACGGCAAGCTCTAACACATAAATTACAATTTATACATGCATCTAAATTAACACTCATCGCTTTATGAGATCTGTCTAACTCTATTTTATCTTTACTTGGGAAACGACTATCACTAACACCTAATTTTTCAGACCAATTCCAAAACTTTGACTCAGGGTCAGGAGAATTATTTTTTTCTGGTTGATCAGACACAAGAAGTTCAAAAACCATAGAACGAGATTTTTCTGATCTAGTGGAGTTAACTGTAACTTCCATGCCCTCAGTAGGTTTACGAATACACGACGCTGCAAGAGTTCTCTCCCCTTTAATTTCAACCATACAGGCTCTACAATTTCCATCTGCACGGTAACCTGGCTCAGGTGAGTAACAGAGATGAGGGATATCAATATTATTTTTTTTTGCGACATCCCAAATCGACTCATCTTTGTTGGCTATATATTCATTACCGTCAATTTTAAATTTAATATTATCTGACATTAGTTGGTTACCTCCTCAGGGAAGTGTTTAATAACAGAAAGCATTGGATTTGGGGCAGCTTGTCCTAAACCACATATAGAGGCGTCCATCATTGCCGATGATAATTCTTTTAAAAGGTCTACATCCCAAGAAGATTGGTTCATAAGTTTAAGAGCTTTTTCAGTTCCATTTCTGCAAGGAGTACATTGACCACAACTTTCATCATGAAAAAAGAACATTAAATTTTTTGCTATATCTTTCATGTTATCTTTGTCAGATAAAACGACTACAGCAGCTGAACCAATAAAACATCCATGCTCTTGTAGTGTGTCAAAATCAAGGGGAATATTATCTAATTTTGCAGGAAGTATTCCTCCAGAGGCTCCTCCAGGTAAGTATGCTTTAAATGTATGTCCCTCTTGTATACCACCACAATATTCGTCAATAAGTTGTTTTATTGTGATCCCTGCTGGAGCGAGCTTTACTCCTGGGTTTTTTACTCTTCCCGATACGGAGAACGTTCTTAGACCTTTTCTACCATTGAGACCATGACTACTGAACCAGACAGCACCTTTTTCCAAAATCTCTCTTACCCAAAAAACTGTTTCGACATTGTGAATTAGTGTTGGTCTACCGAACAGTCCCACTTGAGATGGGAATGGAGGTTTATGTCTTGGTAAGCCTCTTTTACCCTCTAAACTTTCTAACATTGATGACTCTTCACCACAAATGTAAGCACCAGCACCTCTTCTAAAATGAATTCTTGTTTTAATATTTAAATTTTTATCTTCTAAAATTTTAATTTCTTTCTTTAAAAACTTTATTACGTCAGGGTACTCATCTCGCATGTATATATATACATCTGTTGCTTCAACTACCCATGCAGCTATTAACATTCCCTCAAGGAATCTATGAGGATCCCTCGTAAGATAGTGATGGTCTTTAAATGTTCCTGGTTCACCCTCATCACCATTAATTGCCATTAATCTAGGTTTATTTTCTGCTCTAACAAATCTCCATTTTCTGCCAGTTGGAAATCCTGCACCACCAAGACCTCTCAAACCTGATTGCTCCATTTCTTCTATGAGCTTCATAGGGTCTTTTTTATTCTCAATACAATCTTTTAGAATTTTATATCCACCATTTTTTACATAAGCGTCATAGCTAATGTAATTTGGTATAACTGGTTTTGTATCTTGCTCCTCTAAGGCTTTTTGAACTACTCTTACATCTGCGTTTACAAAATGTTTTTTTCCTACTTCAACCACTGGTGCTTGGTGACACCTTCCCATACAAGGCGCTCTAACTACTCTCACATTAGAAGATACATTGTCACTTAAATTTTTTTCTAAAGTTTTGCATCCGTTCATCTCACATGTAATACCATCACAAACTCTAATTGTTGTTTCAGGTGGGCTGATATCATCCTCTTTATAAATATCAAAGTGAGCATAGAATGATGCTGTTTCGTAAATTTCAGTTAAAGGTAAATTTGTTAATTCGGACAATGCTGTTAAATGTCTTGGTTTTAGACATTTATACTGATCTTGAATTAAGTGAAGACTTTCGATAAGCATATCCCTTTGTCTAAAATATTCATTAGGTATAAGATTTTTAAGATCATCAATTGACTGGTCATCACTTTGGCGACCTTTGTTGAATTCTAATGCTTTTCTTCTACCAGAACCTGGATGAATCTTACTTTGTGAGTCTTTCATTTGATATAATTTAGTAATTTTTTATTAAGTTTCAATTATCAATAAGTAATTAATTGATAAGTATTACTTATTAAAACTTTTTAAGAATTTTAAAAAGTTATTTTTAATAGGTGATGGGCGATTATCATCAATATGAACTATACCTACCTTATGAGATATTTCTGGAGAAATTAATTGAATAAAATTTGTATTCTCATCGTAGTTAAATGACTGAGTAAATATATATGGCATAATTGTTGAAAATTCTGAACTATTTACGTGAGAGTAAATATGAGTCATAGAGTTTGACTCAATTAAAACTCGTGGATTAATATTATTCTCTTTAAAAACAGCATCTAATATTCTTCTAAATTGATTTTCTTTAGAAATTAAACATAGATCTAAATTACCAATTTCTTGCCATTTTAATTTCTTTTTATTTTTTAAATTCTTTTTTTTAGTAATGAGAAAATATGTTTCTTTGTATAAAGGTATCTTCTCAACTCCTAATATTGGTTCATTTTCTAAATAACTTATCCCTAAATCTAATTTGAAATCATGAAGATTTTTATCAATTTCATTAGAAGACATAGAAATTACTTGCAATTTGACATTTGTAAATTTTTTAACAAAACTATTTAATAAAAAAGAAACTTCTAATAAAGCAGTAGGAATAACACCTATTCTTAAATTTCCAGTTAAATTGTTTTTTAACTCGGAGCTTAACTGTTTGATATTAGTGTACTCTTTGACAATATTTTTAAATCGTTCCTTTAAAATTTCACCCTCAGAGGTTAATCCAATATAGTTCTTTCCTCTTTTTACTAATCTTACCCCTATTTCATTTTCTAAAGCCTTTAGCTTCATAGATAAAGCAGGTTGTGATATTTTTAATTTTTCTGCCGCTCTATTGAAATGTTTTTCACTATCTAGAGCTAAAATAATTTCTAAATTCTTTATTTCCATGTATTTTTAAAATAAATATATATGTAAATGGATTATTATCTAGATACTAAAGGCTTTGAATGCCCTATACCCGTATTAAAAGCTGAAAAATTTATAAAAAAATTGAAAAAAAATGATGTTCTAACAATAGAAAGTGATGATCCATTATCACAATTTGACTTTAAAAATTTTTGTGAAGAAAAAAAATTTGAGATCATTTCACTAAAAAAAAAGGGGAATTTAGTAAATATAAAATTTAAAATTCAATAAAACTAATTTTTTCACCTTTTTTAATTTTATCTTTTCCTTCTGGGACAAAAGCTAACCCATCTGCTTCAGAGAGAGAAATTAGTTTAGCTGAGCCTTTTGAATTATGAGTATAAAGTATATTTTTAGAAAATTTCACACGATAAAATTTTGTTATATTTGATTTTTTATTTTCTGAAAATCCAGATTTGTAAGATTTGGTAATGCTAGAATTATCTCTGCGAGAAGGATCTATAAATAAACTTACTAAAAAAAATAAATTAGTAAAAACAGCCAATGGATTTCCAGGCAGTGAAAAATAATAATTGGATTTTAATTTTGAAAAAATTATAGGTCGACCTGGTTGAATTCTTACGTATTTAAAAAGAAGTTCAGTATTTTGACTTAGAAAAGAAGATATGTAGTCTTTAGAGCTAAATGAGGAGCCTCCCGAACTTATAATAATGTCAAATTTATTTTGATTTTTTTTATAAAATTTATCAACTTTTAGTTCATCATCTTTTATGACACCTAAATCATGAACTTTTACGTTAAATTTACTCAAAAAATGAATTATTTGGTATTTGTTTGAGTCATATACTTGATGATCTTTTATTTTTTTGCCAGATTTTATTAATTCATTTCCTGAGGATACGACAGCAACTCTCAAAGTTTTATATACCCATAAATTTGTAATCCCTACTGATGAAAGTAATGCAATTTTTATAAAATCAATTTTTTCATTTTTTTTAATCAATATTTTATTTTTTTTTAAATCCTCACCTTTTTTTTTTATGTCTTTATTAGATATTTTTGAATGTTGGACTAATAGATTTTTGCCCTCAATTTTTGCATTTTCTAATGAAATAAAATTTTTAAAGTTTTGTGGAATAATAGCTCCTGTATTAATTTTATAGGCTAAATTGCGATTTAATTTTTTATGTGAGTGTCCGGCATTTAGAAGCTTATTAGATATAGGTAAAGTATTTAGATTTTTATTGGAAACAATATAACCATCTAATCCTGCAGTGTTTTGTAGGGGTAAGTCAATTGGTGAAGTAATTGTTCTTGATACCACTGCATTATGGGCATTCTTTAACTCAATCTTAGAATCTTGAAATAACCTCTTTTTTTCTCGAATAATAATTTTTTGCGCAAGTTTGAAAGAAATTAGTTTAGGAATTTTCATAATATATTTTAGAGGCAATTTTTTCTATCTGACTGTGAGTAAAGGTCTGAATTGGGTGATCGATATTATCGTCTGTAACGATATATTTAACATTATTTATAGATTTATAGAGATAGTCTTTGTTATTTTTTTGTAAGCTTACTTCTAACTTTATCAAATCATCAAATCTCTTAAATCCTTCAAAAATTAGCAAATCACAATCTTTGTTAATTTCTACCAGACGTTCTAAATTAATATCTGACTCAGCTTTCTCTTCTATGAATGCAAGTCTTTTATCTGATACTAGTGTTGTTTTATATGCTCCGGATTTTCTAATTTTATAGCTATCTGTATTAGGATGATCAATGTCAAAAGAATGGTGAGCATGTTTTACCACACCAACTTTTATTTTATTTTCTTTAAAAAATTTTACTAAATTACTTACTAAAGTAGTTTTGCCACTATTTTTCCATCCAATAACAGCTATTGTTTTCACCTTGTCACCATAATACAATCAAGAAAAAAATGACAGATTTTTTAATCAAACCAAGTGTAAATAACAGATCTTTATTTAAATTAAAAAAATCAATTAATGAAAAAGGCGAAATAACAAAAATTCCAATCATTGAAGAAAAACCACTTACGCTATACTTAAACAACCAAGAAATAGTGACAATAATGACTATAGGAGATTATCCAAAATATTTAGCTATAGGTTATTTATTCAATCAGGGTATGCTTAGTAATATAGACGATGTAAAAAATATTGAGTTTCATAAAGACTTAAAGACAGTTGTTGTGAGAACAAAGAGTAAAACTAATTATGAAGAAAAATTAAAGAAGAAAGTAAATACCTCTGGTTGTGCACAAGGGACTGTATTTGGAGACTTATTTGAAGAAATAAACACCATTTCCTTGAATAAAAAAACAAGAATAGATCATCAACAGCTTATGAATTTATCCAAAAAAATTAATACTGAACCAAGTTTATATTTATCTGTAGGTGCAATACACGGTTGCGTCTTATGTCAGGGAGATAAACCTTTGTATTATTTTGAAGATGTGGGGAGACATAATGCTGTTGATAAAATTGCTGGTTTGATACTTGATAAGAAAATAGACGTAAAAGAAATGTCTTTTTACACTACTGGCAGGCTGACAAGTGAAATGGTATTGAAATGTATCAAAATGGAAATACCAATACTATTATCTCGATCAGGTTTTACTGCTTGGGCAGTTGAAATAGCTAGAAAGAAAAATTTAACAATGATTGGAAGAATTAGAGGTAAACGATTAAATATTTTATCTGGAGAATTCAGATATACCAAAGATGAGTAAGCTTGTATCTGTAATACTAACGGGTGGTAAATCCTCCAGAATGGGTTATGAAAATAAAAGTTTTTTAAAAATTAAAGATAAGTACTTTATTGAAATTTTAATAGAAAGTCTTCAAGGAAAGTCTAATGACATTATTATTAATGCTAATAGAGATATCAGTAAGTACAATATATTTGGTTATAAAGTTGTAAGTGATAAAATTGGTGGTTACAAAGGGCCACTAGCTGGGTTACATAGCGCTCTTGATCTATATAAAAACTCAAAAGAGGATTTATGGTTTGCACTTTTTCCCACTGATGCCCCAATAATAAACACAGGTATCATAGATAATTTTATCTCAATTACAGAAAAAAAGAGTAAAGTATATGTTTGTAAGATTGATAATATTATCGAACCAATGTTCTCTTTTTGGTCATCAAAAATATTTACGGAATTAAATGAAGTCCTTTTAAAAAATAATGGTTATAAAATTATGAAATTTGCTGAAGAAATTGGATTTGATTATATAAATTTTAAAAAAAATAAAAAAATAGAATTTTTTAATGTAAACGACAAAAATGATTATACAGAACTTCTAAGTTTTTGAAAAATTAACTAACAAAGAGCCCTTTTCATTAATTTTTTTTTCAGAATGACGATATCCTCTCTCATTTAAGTA
This sequence comes from uncultured Alphaproteobacteria bacterium, assembly GCA_902610255.1. GTDB lineage: Bacteria > Pseudomonadota > Alphaproteobacteria > HIMB59 > HIMB59 > HIMB59. The sequence goes on from CACLUX010000002.1 coordinate 125,760, forward strand.
AGGAATCAAGTCCCTAAAATTTATGTATGTAAAAGCTGGTAAGCCTTTTCCAAATTTTAAAGGCTCTATAGTTATAAAAATTTCATCAATTAAATCAGCATATAAGAAATAATCATGAACACTTGTTCCCCCTAAAATTAAAACACTTTCTTTGCAAAGACTTTCAAATTCATCCCACTGATTAATATCTGGATTAAAATAATATTGATTTATTGAATTTTTAATTTGTTTGATTTTTTGGTATTTTCTAGAAAAAATAATTCTTGATCTAGACTCGTTTGGATTTAATTCATGAGTCTTTCTGCCCATAACTTGCCATTTATGATTCTTTATTAGTTTGTCTAAGTGTTTTTTGTCTTCGAAGCTAGTCCATTCAAATGGATTATCTCCAGAATATTTTGCAATAAAACCATCGCTTGAACAAGCAAATGCTAAAGTGTATTTAATCATTAATTTATTTTATTAATTTTAAGTATAATATTTTATTTCAATATATGAATTTTTACCTACCTATTGCTGAAATATCCATAAATATTTATATATTAATTTCCCTTGGAGTTGGAATTGGTTTTATATCTGGGCTCTTTGGCATAGGTGGAGGTTTTATATCCTCTCCTCTTTTGATACTAGTTGGCATTCCTCCAGCTGTTGCAGTTGGAACTACGACTGTTCAAGTATTCGCCTCAACATCAACTGGTGTTGTAAGTCATTTTCAAAGAAAAAACATTGACTATCAGATTGGCTTAACAATGGTTATTGGTGGATTAGTGGGGACACTTTTTGGTGTATTAATTCTAAATAATTTAAAAAACATTGGTTTAATTGATAACTATTTAAATAGTATCTATATAATTCTTTTAATTATTACTGCTGTATTTATTCTTTATGAAACAGCTAAAGTTAATATCGTACATAAAAATAAAAAATTTAAATTACACCAGCATTCTTGGATACATGGACTTCCTTTTAAAATTAAGTATAGAAAATCTAAACTATATATAAGTGTACTAGCACCACTTTTAATTGGTTTTTTTATAGGTGTATTGACAGGGCTAACTGGTATTGGTGGTGGCTTTATACTTATTCCATGTATGATTTATTTTTTAGGTATGAAAACTATTTCAGTAATAGGGACATCTCTATTTAACATCACGATAGTATCCTTTGTATCTTTATTTTTGCAAATATACATAAATCAAAATATAGATTTTGTATTGGCTTTAGGATTAATAATAAGTAGCTCTATTGGAGCTGCACTAGCTGCAAGGATAGTTGATATACTTGATCAAGAAAATTTAAAGGTAACATTTGGTATGTTACTATTAATTATTTCATCATTTTTAGCTTATGATTTATTTAGAACACCTGAGAACTTATTCATTATAAATTATGTATAAATATATTTTAATAATCATATTTTTTTTTAAAATTGGTTTTGCATCTAATTTTTCCTTAGATCAATTTGAAATTGAAATAAACTCAAATTTTTTAGGAAAAGAATTAGTTTTATTTGGAAATAAAGATAAAGACAGTGATGTCATTTTCATTTTTGAAGGAGAGAATAAAAAAGGTAAATTAACGACAAAAGTTAAAGAGGGTTTTTTATGGATTAATGAGACAAAAGAGTTGAATAATCAGCCTAGTTTTTTTGCGATCTTCACTTCTCCCAAAAAGACTTTGAATGAAATTTTTTTATTTTCTAAATTAAAAGATAGACATTTACTAATCAGTAATCACTCTCTTGAACTTCATAAAATAAGAAAAGCAATGAAAGTAAAAAATTTGTACATAGAAGAGGAGCTTGAAAGTTTAAGTGGAAATTTATTTTTAAAAAAATTTTTGATACCAGATAATATCTCACCTGGAAATATAAAAGTTTATATGTACGAATTAAAAAACAATGAAATTGTTAAAATGGTATCTAAAAACTTGCAAATAAAAAAAGGAGGAATTTCATTTAAACTGGAAAAGTTGTTAAAAACTGAGTCTTTTATTTATATTATAATTTTGATTGCTATATCATTATTGCTTAGTTTAGTTACAAATTTAATATTTAGAAAAAAATGAAAAAAAATAATAATAGAAATTATTTTGTAGTTATTGATCAAAGTGCTGAAATGTGGACTGCAGTTAAATTTGCTATAAGGAGAGCAAAAATAACTAAATCTAATATTACTACTGTTAGCTTTATTCAAAGTGCAAGCGAAGGTATGATGCTTACATCAGGGGCAGAAAAAATTTTGGATAAAGATCAGGTCATAACCGAAAAATTAAAACATAAAGAAGTGCATAACTTCATCTCAGATAAATCAAAAATTAAAGCAAAATCCGAAATATTTAAATATAATGAGATTGATGAGTTTATAAGTTTCTTAAATAAATATTCATCTAACTCAACTATTATTCTCGCTACAAGTAAAGATATAGGCAAACCAGGACCCTTAATTGACAAACTTATATATGAAAAATCTAATTCGTTACATTGCCCTCTTGTTATAATTAACGGTAATCTCGATGATAAAGATATTGAGAAGATTATTTAGCTGAATAAAAAAGATTTTAAAATTTGTGTCGTATGCCAAAGACCGTTTAATTGGAGAAAGAAATGGGAAAAAGTATGGAATGATGTTAAATATTGTTCAGAAAAATGTCGAAGGTCAAAATCAAAAATAATAAAGAAAAGATAGCAAACTTACTGTTAAGTATTGGATGCGTTAATATCGACTTCAAAAAACAATTTACTCTTACATCTGGCAAAAAAAGTCCTGTTTATGTTGATTGTAGAAAATTAATTTCATTTCCAAAAGAAAGGGAATTAATTATTAATGAAATGTGCAAACAAATTAAATCGAAGTATAAAAATAAATCGACTATTATTGCTGGAGGTGAAACGGCTGGTATTCCCTACTCTTCCTTTCTGTGTCAAAAGATGAAATATCCAATGATATACATAAGAAAGAGTCCTAAAGGGTTTGGAAAAGGTAAGTTAATAGAAGGAGAGTTTAAAAAGAATACTCAGTCAATATTAGTAGAGGACATGGCGACTGATGGAGGAAGTAAATTACACTTCATAAGGGCTTTAAGACAAAATGAACTTAAAGTTAAAGATATTTATGTAGTTTTTTACTATGGTATCTACCCTAAAGCTAAAAAAAATATATCTAAAATGAAAGTGAATTTAAATTATCTCACATCCTGGAAAGACATATTAACTATTTCTCCAAATTACATTTCAGATAAAGATTACGATAATTTAAAAAGTTATTTAGAGTCTATTTCAAGTGGAAAATAAAATTATTAGTGTTGTTTCTGGAGGGTTTGACCCGATCCATCCTGGGCATATTATGATGATGAAAGAATGTTTAGAGTTTTCTAATTTTTTAATTGTAGGTGTAAATTCTAATAAATGGTTAATTGATAAAAAAGGAAATTTTTTTATGGATATTAAACATAGAATATATGTTGTTGATAGCTTAAAAGTGGTAAATGAAGTTATGGAATTTGAAGATGATGAAATGGGAAGTGCAAATAATTTGTTAATTCAAGTAAGAAATAAATATCCAAATGAAAAAATTATTTTTGCTAATGGAGGTGATAGATCAGATACTTCTAAAATTTTAGAATATGAAACAGCAAAGGAATGTAATATTGAATTAAAGTTTGGTGTGGGAGGCAATCACAAAGAATCCTCTAGTTCTGATTTGTTAAAAAGATGGAGTAAATACTCTAAAATTAAGGGCTAAGAGTGTATGATACCCAATCATTATCTTTAAACTCAAAGACTTCTCTTTTGTGAATTCTATGAGGCATATCCTCCCAAAACTCGATTTTTGAGTATTTTACTATAAACCCTCCCCAGTAATCAGGACGAGGGAAATTTTCTTTTTCAGGATATTTATTTTTATAAAATGCAATTTTATTTTCTAAATCTTCTCTTGATTTTAAGACCTTTGATTGATTAGATGCCCATGCCCCTATTCGACTTAAATAATGTCTTGAATTAAAATATTTATCTGATGTTTCTTTTGAGACTTTTTCAACTTTACCTTCTATTCTTATTTGTCTTAATAATGACTTCCAATGGAAATTTAGGCAAACATTAGCATTTTTTAAAATGTCATTTCCTTTATTGCTCTCGTAATTTGTGTAAAAAATAAAACCTTCATCATTATAATCTTTTAATAAGACCATCCTTGAATGGGGGGTATTTTTATCGTCAACTGTTGACAGACACATTGCATTAGGGTCGTTGATCTCTTTTTCAGTGGCTAAATCGAACCATTCTTTAAACTTAATAATTGGATTTAATTTATCTGACATGGTATGAGTATTATATTAATTTTAGCAAAAAATGGATTTAAAAAATAAAAAGGGGCTTATAATGGGAGTGGCTAATGATAAGTCCATTGCATGGGGCATAGCTCAACAATGTGCAAATTTTGGTGCTGAATTAGCTTTTACTTATCAAAATGATCTACTATTAAAGAGAATAGATCCTTTAGCTAAATCTGTGGGTTCTAATTTATTGATACAATGTGATGTTAGTGATGAAGGATCAGTAAAAAATACTTTTGAAAAAATCAAAGATAAATGGGGAAAATTGGATTTTTTCGTTCACGCTGTAGCGTTTGCAGATAAAAATGAGCTAAGAGGTAAGTATGTTGATACATCAAAAGAGAATTTCTTAAATAGTTTAAATATTTCTTGTTACTCCTTCACTGAGTCTTGTAAATATTGCTATGATTTAATGGATAATGGTGGGAGTATTTTAACGTTAACTTACTATGGAGCAGAGCAGGTTATGCCACATTATAATGTAATGGGAGTCGCAAAATCAGCGCTTGAAGCCTCAGTAAAATATCTTGCTGTTGATATGGGGGATAAAAATATAAGGGTTAACGCTATATCTGCAGGCCCAATTAAAACTCTTGCAGCTTCTGGTATTAGTGATTTTAGATTTATTTTAAAATGGAATGAGCTAAATTCTCCATTAAAGAGAAATGTTACACTTGAAGATGTTGGTAACACAGGAGCCTACCTTTTAAGTGACCTTTCATCTGGTGTAACCGGTGAAATTCACCATGTTGATTGCGGTTATCATACAGTTGGAATGGTAGCAGTTGATGAAGCTGAGGGTGTGGCAGGATTATTAAATGAGTTTAGTAAAAAATAAATAGTTCATGTCACATAATTCTTTTGGAAATTTATTAAAGTTTACAACTTGGGGAGAAAGTCATGGAGATGCTATAGGTTGTGTCGTTGATGGTTTTCCAGCAGGAATACCTATTGACACAAAATATATTCAAACAAGACTAGATTTAAGAAAACCAGGTCAGTCAAAATTTACAACACAAAGAAAAGAGAAAGATGAAGTTAATATACTCTCTGGAGTTTTTAACGGTAAAAGCACGGGCGCTCCAATATCAATGATAATTTACAACTCTGACCAAAGAAGCAAGGACTATTCAGAAATCAAAAATAAATTTAGACCTGGTCATGCTGATTACACTTATTTTATGAAATATAAAAATTATGATTATAGAGGTGGAGGAAGGTCTAGTGCTAGAGAAACAGCGATGAGAGTTGCTGCAGGTGCTCTTTCAGAATTACTTCTTAAAAAAATTTCAAAAAATAAAATAAATGTTAAAAGTGCTGTTATTCAAATAGGTAATGAGAAGATAGAAAACTCAACTTGGAATAATAATTTTATTAACAAAAATCCTTTTTTCTCACCAAATAAGTCCATCCTTAAAAAATGGGAAAATCTGATCCTTACTCATAGAAAAAAAGGCTCGTCTCTTGGTGCTGTAATTGAAGTTAGAGTCTCAAATTGTCCTGTAGGTATAGGAGAGCCAATATATCAAAAACTTGACTCAGAGTTATCAAAAGCGATTATGAGCATTAATGCCGTGAAAGGTATAGAGTTTGGTACAGGTTTTGATTTAGTAAATTATGACGGTACTAATGGATCTGATCAAATTAATTTCAAAAATAAGAAAATTAAATTTCATACTAATCATGCAGGAGGAATATTAGGTGGTATTTCTTCAGGACAAGATATTATTTTCAGATATATTGTAAAACCAACTAGTTCAGTATTAAGCGAAAAAAATACTATTACAAAGAATTTTAAAAATACAAAAATAAAAACTAAAGGACGTCATGATCCTTGTGTAGGTATCAGGGCAGTGCCAGTGGGAGTTGCTATGACTAATTTTGTGATTGCTGATTTGTTATTAATTCATAAATCCAAATTACTTTAAAAACTTTATTAGCTTTTCATAAATAATTTTTGGAGAAATACCTGACTTAGAATATTGATCATCAATGTCAGATTGATCAATAAACTCATCTTTCATAAAAAAATTTAATATTATTGGAGTATCGTTTAGTTTATTTATTAAAAAGTCATTAACCTGACTAGAGAACCCCCCAATTGCATTCTCCTCAATAGTAACAAAAATGTCATGATTTTTCTTAAGTTTTTGTATTATTTTAACATCAATTGGCTTTGCAAATCTCATATCTATTATAGAGCAATCCAATTTATAATTTTTTTTAATTAGTTCGCTAGTCTCTAATACTTTTTTTAACCTCGTTCCTAGATTTAGGAAGGCAATTTTTTTTCCATTTTTTATAACCTTACCTTTTCCTATTGTTATTTTTTGAAATTTATCATTGTTTTTATATTCATGTGCTAAATCTCTTGGATATCTAATTGCACAAGGTTTGTTATTTATAGATAATGCTAAATTGATCATATTTTTTAATTCCTCACCACTTGATGGTGCCATAACAATAAAATTTGGGAGGCAACAGAGGTAACTGAGATCAAAAGATCCAGCATGTGTAGCGCCATCAGCGCCTACAAAACCAGATCTATCAATCAAAAATCTAACAGGTAATGACTGAATAGCAATATCATGTACAACTTGATCATAAGCTCTTTGCAGAAAAGTTGAATAAATTGCAACAAAAGGCTTAATAGACTCTGTTGACATACCTCCAGCAAAAGTAACAGCATGCTGTTCAGCTATTCCTACATCATAAAATCTAGAAGGATATTTTTCTTTAAACTTATCTAAGCCTGTTCCTGAGGGCATTGCTGCAGTTATTGCTACGATTTTTTTATCTTTTTTTGCTAATTTTAAAATAGTATCACTTACTACATTAGTATATGTAACAAGTTTTGATTTATTTTGTAAACCTGTTTTGACATCAAATGATGATACACCATGAAATTTATCTTTTGATAGTTCAGCAGGTTTATAACCCCTACCTTTCTGAGTAATTAAATGCAGGAACACTGGGCCATGTAATTCTTTTTTTTTGTATTTTTTAAATAATTGAACTAATAGCTTTAAATTATGTCCATCAACGGGTCCCAAATAATTTAAACCTAATTCTTCAAATAGAGTATTGCCAGTTAGATAACCTTTAAAATAACCCTCTGTTTTTTTTGCAAATTCTCCAACTTCACTTGGAAGTCTTTTAGTAAAATTTTTAATAATATCTCTAAAACCTTCATATGATTTTGAACTCAATAAATTCACAAGATATTTACTCATAGCACCAACAGGTTCAGCTATAGACATCTCGTTATCATTCAAAATTATCAGAGAATTTTTATTTAGGTGTCCTAGATTGTTTAACCCTTCGAAAGCCATACCTGCGCTAATTGCTCCATCACCTATAATACTAACCACATCAAAATCTTTATTTAAAATATCCCTTGCGGCAGTGATTCCAAGGCTAGCAGAGATTGAAGTTGAACTATGTGCTGCACCAAAAGGGTCATATACACTCTCTGATCTTTTTGTAAAACCAGATATTCCATTTTTTTTTCTCAAAGAATGTATTTTATTCTTTCTACCCGTAAGAATCTTATGAGGGTATGTTTGATGTCCCACATCCCATATTATTTTATCTGATGGAGCATTAAATACATAATGTAAGGCAACTGTAAGTTCTACAACACCAAGGCTAGCACCTAAATGTCCACCAGTTCTTGATACTATTTCAATTGTATAATCTCTTAATTCATCATTAAGTTTTTGTAATTCACTAAATGATAATTTTTTTAAATCTTTAGGTAATTTGACTCTACTTAAAACTGACATAAATTTTAATTACTGAAATTCTGTTGATGCAAGTGATTTATTCTTTTTAACAATTTTATCAATTTTAACTTTTGCAGATTTTAATTTTTCCTCACAGTATTCTTTTAACTCTATGCCCTCTTCAAATAACTTGATACTTTCTTCAAGAGGTGTTTCTTCATTTTCTAATAAGTCGGATATTTGCTCTAATCTTTTAAGAGCACTTTCAAAATTTTTTTCATTTTTTTTATTCATTAGAGTACTCTATTAAAGCTTTTAGGTGGTTATTTAATCCATGAAGTAAGCCTTTCATATCATATCCTCCCTCTAAGACTGAAATTATTGGAACATTATTTGCTAACTTTTCCAATACAATTTTTGTCACCCAATAAAAATCTTCATTTTCTAAATTAATTGACGCGAGAGGGTCTAACTTATGGGCATCAAAACCTGCTGAAAAATATATTAAATCGAAATTATTATTTATTTTGTTAATTATCTTATTTTCAAATAATGACCTGAATGTTTTAGAATCACAACCAGCTTTTAATGGGCAATTAAATATATTGCCAGTTCCAGTCTCACTCTCAGAACCCGTACCTGGGTAAAATGGATATTGATGAGATGATGCATAGTATATATTTTTGCTATTTTCAAAAATATGTTGGGTTCCATTACCATGATGAACATCAAAGTCTACAATTAAAATTTTTTCAAATTTGCCTGACCTGAGGGCATATTCTGCTGATATAGCTACATTATTAAACACACCAAATCCCATTGCTTTGTTTTTTTCTGCATGATGTCCTGGAGGTCTATGTGCACAAAAATAAACATTTTTTTTATTATTATCTTCTATAATTTTTTTCACAGCATCCACACTCCCACCAACAGCTAAAAGATAACTCTTTAAACTATTGGGACTGGCAATAGTGTCAGGATCAAAATAATTAAAACCAGAGGAAGGTATTGAGTCAAAAATATAATTTACATATTCTTCGTCATGTACTAAAGAAATCAATTTTTTATCAGCTATAGATGGTTCGATAAGATTATGGCTAGAATACTCTTCTTTAATTAAATTATTAACAACTTCTATTCTTTTTATGGACTCAGGATGGTTACCAGTATCGTGATCTTTATATTCTTCTGAAAAAAAAATATTTATCATTATAAAAGTTTTAATAAAAAACGTTGAAACCAATCGTAATTATTATATTGATATTTTTTAAAATCTTTCATTATCTTATTTAATTTATCTATATAAGGATATTTTATTTTAACTATATCGTGCCATCTTTTAATTGTGTTAGAGGTAACTTCAGGGTGAAATTGAAACCCATAGATATCTCTCCTTTTAATCTTGAAGGAGTCAACTTCATACAAAATACCTTTAGCTAATACTTCCATATTTTTATTAAAAGAAATTCCCTCTGTATGGAATTGTAAAAAAGTTAAATTATTTTTGAAAACTTTATTATTTAATTTTAAATTTTTTTTATAACCACACTCGAATAATTTGTTTTTTGATTTAGATATTTTAGACCCATAAATTTTTGCAATTAATTGTGCGCCCAGACAAATACCTACAATAGGTTTATTTTTTTTAAGTATGTAATTAAGGAATTTATATTCATTCAAAATAGCCTTTGATTTACTATTTGCGCTTTGTTTTCCTCCATGAAATATAAATAAATCAAATTGATCAATATCTTTTTTTTTTAATAAATGAAGATTTTTATAAAAAATAATAGACGATTGATGTTTTTTTTGAAAAAACTTTGTAATTACACTTACATCTGCTACTTCACTATGAATTATTTGTAGTACTCTCTTCATTTTTACTAAAACTAATGACTGTACCAAATATTATTGCATAAGAAAGCATTGATGACCCTCCATAACTTACAAATGGCAATGTCATTCCTGTAGGCGGTATAAGTTTAATAGATGACCCTATATTTATAAATGCCTGCAGACACATCAAAAAACATAGACTGAAAATTGTATTGGATATAAATAAATTTGATGGGCTTAAAAGAGACTTTCTCGCTAATATGAAAAAAAATGGATACAGAAAAGATACAAACAATCCAAATAAAACACCAAATTCCTCGATTAAAATTGCAAATATAAAATCATTATGAGACTCAGGGATTGAATATTTGAGTTGACCCTCACCGAGCCCTACTCCAAATATTCCACCAGTTTTTATTGCAGATAAACTTTTCGAAACTTGTGAATTATTGCCATCTAAAAAATTATCTATCCTGTATGCAACATGATCAAAGAAAAAATATGCAATTAATAGAAAAAATATTCCTAAAAAACCTAATAAAATAAAAAGTTTAAGATTTCTAAAATATAAAATTAAAATTAAAGAAATTATAGATATGTAAACTAATAAGGTTCCTATATCTGGTTGATTGAGTAATAGTAATGTCACAGTACCAATCATAAATAGACATATAAATAAATATAATTTATTGTTAGTCTTGACGTATAAATAACAAAACCAAGAAAACATACACACAAGAGGTCCTTTTAATAATTCAGATGGTTGTATAGAAATAAAATCAAAACTAATCCATCTAGTTGCTCCTTTGATTTCGTAACCTAATACTGGTACAAACAATAAAAGTAAAATAAAAAATATACACATAAAATTTAAAATTTTTCTTAATTCATTTTTAGGTAGTAATGATAAAAAAATTAATAAAAATAGAGAGATAGACAAAAAAATAATGTGCTTAATTATAAGTAAAATTGAATACTCTGTGCCAATCAAAGAATAAATAGCAAGAATACCAATGAATGATAAAATAAAAGGTATAATAAAAAGTTTTTTCGATAATATATACCAATTTGATCCTAATAAACTTTGATCATCTCTAAAAAGTTTGTTTTTCAAATTAATACTTTTTTAATAAGTTGGTTAAAATGTTTTCCTCGTTCTAAATAATTATTATAAGAGTCGTATGACTCACCTCCAGGAGAGAAAAGTATATGACTGTATTTACGTAACTTTATAATTAACTTTAAAAAATTTATTGAGTCATTTAAATTATTAAATTTGTAGTAATTTGAATTAATGAAATTTAAATGATTTAAAAATAAGTTATTATTATTGCCAAATATTAATACTAATGTATTTGTTACATCGAATTTAACTTTTTTGTCATATCTTTTTAATTGACCACCAAGAATAAGAATTTTTTTTGAACTACGTATTAATTTATTTTTATAAATGGCATTATCTAGATTGGTGCATTTACTGTCATTATATAATTTTAAGTTATGTGAATTATAAATTAGTTGATTTCTAAATTTTAATTCTTTTGTAATTTTTATATTATTAATTTTAATTTTCGAGTCAAAGTTCTCAATAAGTTTTTTTATATTATTAAAATTCAGATCTTTTATATAGCTATTGATTTCTTTTTTTGATGGTATTACATCTTTGTTGAAAATTAATCTATTTGTATTAATTTTTAAAAATCTTTGATAATTTAAATATAATTTTTTTGTTAGAAATAAATTAGAATTTTTATAAAGCAAATCCTGTATGCGAAACTTGGATCTAATATAGTTTTTAACATTTTTATGATAATCTAGATGATCTATGTATATATTTGTTATTAGGCCATAATGTAATTTCAAAAATTTCACTTTATCTAATTGATATGAACTCAACTCTATTATTAAAATATCTATCTTAGATAAATAATTAGAAATATTTTTTTTGTCCAAAATAGTGCTTCCAAAATTACCAATGATTTTTGTGTTATATTTTTTTGATAAAATTTCTTGTAAATGACAACAAGTTGAAGATTTTCCTTCTGTACCTGTTACACCAATTATTTTTTGTGAAGTTATTTCTAAACTTAAAAAGTCAAGATCTATTATAATTTTATTTTTATACCTGAATAAAAAATGTTTTTTTTCAATTTTAATTGATGGGGATACAACAAAGTAACTATATTCGTTAATTTTTTTTAATAAATATTTTTTACTAATTATATTTTTATGATTAATTTTTTGATAATCATCATAGATATCATATATGCAATTTTTATAATTTAAGTATTTTTCTATTGATTTCCCACTTATGCCATACCCATAAATTAAAAATTTTTTTTTTAAATCTATCAATTATCTTATTTTTAAAAGCGATAAAGCTAACAAACAAAAGAGAAAGCTTAATATCCAAAATCTAATAACTATTTTTTGTTCTGATAGACCTTTTTTTTCATAATGATGATGAAGAGGAGCCATCAAAAATATTCTTTTTCCTTTTGATAATTTAAAATATGTGACTTGTAACATTACAGATATGGTTTCTAATACAAAAAGTCCACCGGCTACAGCCAATACTATTTCCTGTTTTAGAAGAATAGAAGTTACGGCCAGTGAAGCTCCTAACGATTGTGATCCTGTGTCACCCATAAAAATAGATGCAGGACTCGAGTTAAACCATAAAAAACCCAGTAAAGCTCCAATTGCAGAAGTACAAAATATTACAATTTCTCCTGATCCTTTGATGTAATTAACTAGAAGATAATTAGAAAAATTTATATTACCTAATACATAAGCAAAAATTGAAAATGTAAGGAATACAAATATCAAAGGCATTGAAACCAATCCATCCAAACCATCTGTTAAATTAGTTGCATTTGTTGAACCAATAACAATTAGTAAAATAAGTATAAAATAAAAATAACCTAATTCGATAGAAACATTCTTTAAAAATGGAACACTAAATTTGTTTAGATCAAACCCATTATTTTTAATTGTAAAGTAGATTACTAGTGTTGCTAAAAGCTGAAATAAAAATTTAGTTTTGGAGCTTATTCCCTGTCCTAGTTTAACTTTTTTAAGGTCGTCAACAAAGCCAATTAGTCCAAATAAAATTAAAGTTAAAATCAATACATAATTAAAGTTTGAAAAATTTGAAGTCCACAAAGTTGTACTTAAAATAATTGAAAATAGAATAAGTATTCCACCAAATGTTGGGGTTCCTTTTTTACTGTAATGTGTATCTGGACCATCATGTCGAATTGGTTGTCCACTTGGAAAAAAATTCTGTTGAATTCTTATCCATTGTGGCATTAAAATTAAAACAATAAAAAAAGATGTGACTAAAGATAAGCCTGATCTAAAAGAAATATAACCGAATAAATTAAAAAAAAATTCTATTTCTCTAAGATTATATAATAAATCACCTAGCATACTCTTTAATTATCCTATCTAATTGGTTTGATCTTGAACCCATAACAAATATATTTTTTATATTTGTAATTTCTTTATTCAAATATTTGATAATTGGTTTGTAGTTTTTATAAAAAATAAATTTATTAAACCTTTTTTTAAACTTATGGAATTCATCACCTATAAAAATAATTTTTTTTATTTTTAAATAAGCTGCTAGTTCAATAATTTGTAAATGAGAAAAATCTGATATTGCGCCTAACTCCTTCATTGAACCCAATATATAAACTTTTTGTTTAATATTTCTTTTATTAAATATAAGGATTTGTTTATGAAGCGAATATGGGCTAGCATTATAACTATGGTCGTAAAAACTGACTTTTTTACTTCCTATATATGTTGATACCTCTTTACCTCTAGATTCGATTATGGAGTCAGAGTAAAAATAAATATTTAATTTTATTTTCTTTATGAATTTTTTAATAAACAAATATGAGACTATAGCTATTTCTAAACAAAATTCTCCACTTAATGACTTAATAGAATATTTTTTACTATTATGTGTAAAGTTAATTATGAATTCTTTTTTGTATTTAAGAATATTTTTTTTTAAATTATTAACATTTACCAATTCTACTTTAGAGTCAATTTTACCTTTAATATCGCGCGGGCTATAATTGTAATTAACTAACCCACTAATAAGTCTTTCTGATTTAAATATTTTTAATTTATTATCTATTAAATGATTAAAATTCCTAAAATTACCAATATGAGAATTTTCAATTCCAGTTACTAGGCAATAATGTGGTTTTAAAGTTTTTATTAAATTAGTCATTTCTTTAGAGGTATTTATTCCTAATTCAAATACAGAATATTTGCTACTTAAATTCATATTCATAATTGAAAACTGTAAACCCTGAATATTATTATAATTTTTATATGATCTGTAAGATGAAATATTATTTTTTATTAAAATAAGATATATATTTTCTTTAAAAGTTGTTTTTCCTACAGATCCAGTTACAGCAATAATTTTACCTTTATAAGTTTCAATTATGAATTTGCAGAAATTTTTTACAAATAATTGGGTATCTTTTACATAAAGTAATTTAGGGTGTTTTTTTTTTACATTTACAATCACATAGGCTGCTTTTTTTTTTAGAGCATCACTATAATATAAATTACCATCATTTTTTTTAGTTTTTAAACCTATAAAAATATCATTTTTTTTCATGAGTCGTGTGTCAAAAACAATATTGGATTTGTATTTTGATCTTAGATTGAGAATTATTTTATAAATTTTTTGCATAGTTAGATGAAATTACTCTATCATTAAATGAATAGTATTTATTTTTATAGTTTTGTGTCTCCTCATGACCTTTACCAGCTATAATTAAAATACCCTCATTTTTTTTTATAAAATTTATACCAAATTTTATAGCCTTTCTTCTATTTGGTATTTCAATTGGATTTGAAGAGTATTTTAAAAGGGTTTTTCTTATAGTCGCTGGATCTTCATTTCTTGGATTATCGTCAGTTATAATTTGCAAATTTGTGTATTTTGAGACAACTTTAGCTATTTTTGGTCTCTTTATTTTATCTCTTTCACCACCACAACCATAAACAATTATTATATTCTTATTAAAATGAGGAAGCTTGTTTAAAAAATTTTCATATGCGTCTTCTGAATGGGCATAATCAATTATTATAACTCTATTTTTTTTATTATGTATAATCTCTGATCTTCCAGGTGGAAATAAAGAATTATTTATAATTAATGGTAAAGTTTTAAAAATTTTATTATATACCATCATGATTGTTAAAATATTTTTTATCATAAATTCATTAATTGAATTTATATTATAAGATTTTTTATTTGTAATTATTAAGTACTTATTAAAATTTTTATTAATTATTGATATTTTGTTTTTATTTAAAAATGTATCTTGAACAATTAATTTACTTTTAAAGCTTCTAAATTTACTTTTTAAACTATAATCTTGTAAGAATAAAAATGAATTTTTTGACTTATGTTTTTTAATAAGATTTAATTTTGCTGAGTGATAGTTTTTTAAATTTTTATGGTAATCCAAATGATCGGATTCTAGATTTGTTAAAATACAATAATTATAGGTTAAATTACCAATTCTTCTCTCACAGTATCCAATGCTAGAAACTTCCATAAAAACAAATTTTACATTACTGTCATTTGCTCTTTGAAGTAAATTTAGTATTTCAAAATATGAGGGAGTTGTATTATTTAGTTTATTAATTTTTTTTGAATTTATAAAGAATCCTAATGTGCCGATATAACAAGACTTAATTCCATTAATATTAAATAGCTTATTCGCACCATATGCAATAGAGGTTTTTCCGTTAGTTCCTGTTACAAAGATTATTTTGAGATTATTAAAATTATAAAAGATTTTAGATATATCATGTAAATCTTTTTGATTTTTAAAAAAGAAATATTTAATTGATTCACTCTCAATGCTCTTTTTAAATTTAATATTGCAAATTATAAATTTGCATTTTTTTTTCAAAGCAAAATTTTTATATTTTATAAATTTTGTATAATTATTGTTATTAAATAAAAAAATGGATTTTTTGTTACATTCTTGCCAATTGTGTGCTATTTTAAATCCTTGTTCTTTTAATACTTCTAGTTTCATTAAATATCTCTGCTTTTAGTATTAATTATAGATAGGTCCAGATATATATAAATCTCTTTTAAAATATTATAAAATGTCGGTTTAACTGTATTCCCAGCAGTCATATATTTACCATATGACTCTTTTGGATTTTGCATGAATGTAAAATTTAAATATTTAGGATTATTGTATGGGAAAAAACTTACGTAAGTAACATTTTGAAATTTTTTATTATTTAAAATAGTTTGATCGGAAGTGCCAGTTTTACCTGCTACTAAAAAATTTTTGTATAATTCATTATCAGTCTCATTCGCATAAAATAGCAGTTTGGTTACAATGTTTGATATTTTGTTATACCTATTTTTATAAAGTTTTTCTTTTTTTTCTAATGTGGCACTAAAATCATTCCTACCAGTTACTATTTTTCCATATGCATTGATTAATTGAATTGGGGAAATTGATAAACCGTATCCAAATGGAATATTATCACAATAACTTCCCCTGAAATTATTAACAGTTGGTTCAACAGAAATCATTCCAAAACCAACATTCGTAGAATTTAAAAGGCCAATTTCATCTAGATCTACTTTAAATTCATTTTGACAATCTAAATTTCTTCTTATTAAAATAGCCCCTCTATTAGAGGATTTTTTTAAAATATCCCCCACTTGCATTGGTATTTTACTATTCCTTGGAAAGTCATTTATAATCTTGCTACCTATAAATACGGGCTGATCGACATCAAAATACTCATTTATGTCAATTTTCTGATTTTTTAAAGCAGAATAAACTGTAAATGCTTTGAAAACAGATCCAAAATCAAATTTTAAATCTTTTAAAGGTAATAAGGTTTGGTCAAATCTGTCTTTAACATTCCTGTTATCTAAAAAAACATTACTAACAATCTCTTCTTTGCTAAGATCAACTAAAACATTCATAGCGTAATCTGGTTTTAAATTCATAGTATCTTTATACAAGGAGTCATGTATTTTCTTTTGTATTTGGATATCTAAAGATAAATAGATATTCTCGTTTTTTTGATCAATAAATTTCTCGATTAATGATACACCCTTATGATCAATATTTGTGTGCCCTATAGTATTATTTGTAATTGCACTGTGTGGATATTTTCTAGTTAAGATTTTTTCAAATTTAATATATGGATTTCCAATATAAATTGTTTCTAGAATTTCATTAAGTGGGATATTTCTTTTTAAATATTTGACGTCATTTTTAACATTTTTAATAGAATAGTTGTAATCAGAATAAGCCAAGGTAATTTTATTAAAGTCATATATAGTTGGTAACGCTTTTTGACTTGTATCTCTTACTTTGGTTATTGCATGATTACTATTATCAAAACTTAAAAAAAGCAGTCTTATAAAAATAGCAGTAAATAAAGACAGAACAGCTAAAATAAAAAAATTGTAATAACTTTTTGTCTTAGAAAGTAATTTATAGTCTGTTTCATCACTAAGGTTGAACATAATTGACCTGTATTATTGTAAAGCCATCAAACTTATTTCTGTCAAATTTAATAATTTTTTTATTTTTTACAAAATCATAATTATTTAATTCGTTAATTTTATATTGATTAATTTGTTTTGTTAGGAGTATTTCTTTATTGATATAGATTTGATTATATTTAGAGTAATTTTTTTTTAGATTATACAAATCATTTTCAATTATCTTAATTTGGTTTTTAAAACTTAAAAATAAAAAAATAAATACACATAAAAGGACAAATTTAGAAATATGGTTAATCAATTTATAAATCTTCCTACTCTCAATTTAGCAGATCTAGATCTGTTATTTTCTATAATTTCAGATTTTGTTGCTATGAGTGGTTTTTTTGTGAGATTGCAATATCCCCAATCTTTATTATTTGAATAAGTATTGATTTTTTTTAATATATTATTTTTAAAGTAATTTTTAACTATTCTATCCTCTAAGCTATGAAAAGAAATTATTGCTAAACATGAGCCAGGGTTTAAAAAATTATGAACTTTATTAAGAAAAATTGATAAATTTTCTAATTCACTATTTGACTCAATTCTTAGAGCTTGAAAAGCCTGTGTTGCAAAATGTATTTTTTTGGACCTAAAGTTAACACCACTATCTCTCAAAACCTCTATTAATTCAAAATTAGTATTAATTTTTTTTATAGATCTCCGATTGACAATATATTTAGCTAATTTTTCAGCCTGATTGATTTCACCATATAAACTAAATACTCTTTGTAGTTCTTCTATGTTGTAAAAATTAATAATTTTATAAGCATTTAAATCACCACCTAAATAGTTCATGTTTAAATTAGAATTAATTTTGAAAGATAAACCAATATTCTTATCACTTAGTTGATTAGATGAAAATCCTAGATCTAATAAAATAAAGTTAAATTTTTTATTTAAATTTAATAATTCAAAATAAGCAAAATTTGTTTTATGAAATGAAATATTTTTATATTTTTTTTTAAATTTTTTAGCAATTTTTAAAGAATATTCATCTTGATCAATAGCGGTAACAAAATGACCTCTTTCTAAAAATTCTTTTGAATGACCACCGCCACCGAACGTACAATCTAAAATTGATAAATTATTTTTGCCTTCTATAAATGATATAATCTCTTTTGTCATTATTGGAACATGCTGATTTTTGATCATTTAAATCTTGCTCTTGAAATTTTCTTATGCTTTTCTCCTGATTTTTTTTCCCAAATTTCGAAATGATTTCCCTTGCCGATAAAAATTATCTCTTTTGATAGTTTTGAAAATTTTTGAAGATGATCTCTGAGTATAAATCGACCTTCTTTATCTATTGTTATCTCCTCTAAGTCTGACAGTATTGCTGTCTTAAAATGATCATTTTTTTTTGATAAGAAGTCTTTTTCATCAAAACTTTTAATTAATGTATTGATCTTTGAAGATAAATGCACTTCCAGACACTCATACTTTAAACTTTTAAATAAATATGTTTTTTCATTGGAATTATTAATTGTTGATCTAAAAGGTGAAGGTATTGCTATTCTATTTTTAGAGTCAACAATTCCATAAAATGAGGATAAAAACATAATCATGGTATTTTATGGGATTATATGGGATTTTATGGTAATAGCAAATAGTAATGGGTAGCTATAAGCTGAGTTCTGTATAATATAAATAGCAGTCATTTATCTAGGTTAACTATTACTAATTAACTCAAGCGATCAACCCAGACCAACTGTGGAAATAGTTTAAGTCTCTATTTGATCTTACTCGTGATAGGGTTTGCATATTGCAATACTGTTTAAAGTATCCGGTGAGCTCTTACCTCACCTTTTCACCCTTACCTTATGGCGGTTTATTTCTGCTGCACTTTCCCTAAGGTTACCCTCGACGGATGTTATCCGTTATCACTTTCCACACGAGCTCAGACTTTCCTCTTTGAATAACAAAGCGACTGCACGCTACCCATAAACATAATACATAAATTTAATCAAATAATAAATTATAAAAATCTTTTAAAAATTTTTTAGACTCGTTAAGAGTTATTTGATCATAATTTAATGATCTTTTTACAGCTTTTATACATAATTGCTTATAGTCTTTGATATACAATTTATGGAAGCCATATAAGCTTAATAATTCATTAATATTATATTTTTTTTTAGATTGAATTTTTTTTTTGAATCTATTTATTCCTATTTTATCTAAATAAAATTTTTCACCAGGGTCTTGTTTTCTATTTGGAGCGATATCTGAATGAAAAACAATATTCTCATCAGAGATATAAAAATTAGTTTTTAAAGAACAAATTAATTTTTTTAATGAAATGTATTGTTTTTTAGTAAAAAAAGAATACCCAAATTCATGTCCTTTATTCTCTAGTTCAATACTAATAGAATGATCATTCATATTTGTTAGATTTTTCCATTTAGATTGGCCAGCATGCCAAGCTTTATATTTAGGGCATAATAAATTAAAAATATTGCCTTTTCGTGAAATTAAATAATGAGAACTCACATTTGAATTTTGATCAGTCAATTTTTGATATGCTAAATTAAAATTTTTCATTCCAGTATAATGAAGAACAATATATTTGACTGTTTTATTTTTTTTTCTAAAGCTATAATTCATCTATGAAAAAGTCGATTCTTATAATCATATCTTTTTTTGTTATATCTTGTTCTGAATATGATGATAATGATCAATATAAAAATGATCAATTTTTATATGAGAGTAATACATATAAAGACTTTGAATTATTTAATTTAGCTAATGAATATATAAGCTCTGATCAATTTGAATTAGCACTGATAGAACTAGATAAAATAGAAGTACTTTTTCCGAGTAGTGAATTTGCAAACAAAAGCATGCTTATTAAAGCATATATTAACTTCTTAAAAAAAGACTATGAGAATACAAGGGCTTTAGCTGAAATGTATAAAACCTACTATCCTGGAAGTAAAGATATAGTTTATGCTAATTATTTAGAAGCAATGTCATATTATGTTTTAATGAAAAAACAAAATTACAGTCAAGAAAACGCAAGTAAAGCTAAAGAAAAATTTGTATTTATTCTAAACGCATACCCAAATAGTAAATACGAAATAGATATAATAACAAAAATTAAAATAATAAATAATAATTTAGCCGCTGATAAATTGAATTTAGCTAAATTTTATTTATATAAAAATAACTACAATGGGTCTTTGATTTACCTACTAGATATTTTTGAGAATTATAGTGAAAGTTCTGCTATTGAAGAAACACTTTACTTATTAACTAAAATTTATATGTCTTTAGATGAATATGAGTTAGCAAAAAAATATGCTTCAATACTAGCATATAATTTTCCTGAGAGCAGATGGTATAGAAAATCATATAATCATTTAAATAATTTAAATGATATAATAGAAGACAAAAAATGGTATGAAAAATTTAATCCAATTAAAATATTTAGACAAAAAGAAGAAATTTTTTCTGATAATATTTCAATACAATCTTTAGAGTAATTAATGCTAGTTTCTTTGGAAATTAAAAATTTTCTATTAATAAAAAAGATATCTATCAATTTTATTGGCGGTTTCAATGCATTTACAGGTGAGACAGGTGCGGGTAAATCAATTATAGTTGAAGGTCTAAAATTGGCTCTTGGTGGAAAAAATAAAACAAATCTTAATTTAAAAAATGATGAAATTTC
>CACLUX010000003.1 GCA_902610255.1 uncultured Alphaproteobacteria bacterium
TCAATATATTCATCTCTTTTTTTATTATTTATTGCTTTTGCTAGCCTATTTGTTGTAAATTTTTTTGGTAAATTTACTTACGTACTTTTTATTGCAGCTACAATAACAATAATATATTCAGAAATAAGTTTTCTTCTTGGAAAATATTTTTTCCCTAATTTTGTAAGTGAAAATGTTTCTAAAGAAATTGTTTATATGTTTAGTTTTATCGTATTTATAAATGCAGGCTATTTTACCTTTATGTTAATATTAGATATTTTAAAAGCTGAAACTTATATCTAAATGTTGGTAATGTGATTATATTAATTTCATATTTTCAATTATTTATAATAAGTTTTTTAGCAGCAACAATTCTCCCACTCTCCTCTGAATTAGTTTTATCAACAATGCTATTAACAAACACATTTAACAAATATTTACTTTTGGTTGTTGCAAGTTTTGGAAATATTTTTGGTTCATCAGTTAATTGGTATTTAGGAAAAAAAATATTAATTTTTAAAGATAAGAAGTGGTTCCCAGCCAATGAGAGGCAAATTGCAAAAGGTGAAATTTATTTTAAAAAATATGGCATTTGGTCATTGTTATTGGCATGGGTACCAATCATTGGAGATCCTCTTACTATAGTAGCAGGAATATTTAAAGTAAAGTTTTTCACTTTTTTACTTCTTATTAGTATCTCGAAAATATCTAGATATATTTTTTTAATATTTATTATTTTTAAATGATTAAGATAATTACTTTAGAGATTGGTAATTCATCTTGGTGGAAAAATAAAAAATACAGAAAAGAGGCCTCTATAGAGTTAAGAAAACTAAGAAATAAATATAAGTCAGTAAGAGTTATAAAAAAATATAGACTAAACAGTAGTAATACAATTATATACGGTGATTATGCTTTAAAAAATTAACTTTTTTGTACAGTTATTTGGATAGCTTTATAAATATATCACCCATCCCAGAAATAAGTTCCTCTTCTTTAGTAGAGTTTCTAATCTTACATTGTTGCCCAACTACAGTGTGGTTGTTAATTGCTAAAAGATCACTGCTATTACAAATAGTTGGTTTGTGCAATAAGCCAATTATCATTTTTTGATCAACTGCATAGACTTGATCTAAATTCATTTTTTCGCCAATACAAAAATAATCTCGATTTACCTCAAGTGGAAATTCCTCTTTACCACAGGGGTTATCAATAGTCATAACAGTAAATCTTTCTTCAATACCTTGAAATTTATATGATATTTCCATAGCTTTTGCATATTTCGTTGAATCACAAACACATGGCCAACAACAGCGATACATATCACCACATACTTTATTACCCGAGTCGACCTCATTCATACTTATAAATGCAGGCTCAGATCCGGGAGCTATCAATGAACCAGATACTGGGCAATATCTTTTATTGAATTGAACAAAATCATCAAAACTTAGATCTTGATCTATAAGATATTTAAAAAACTTTGGTCCTGCAGCATTTCTATTTCCATCTGGAAAAATTTTACCCCAATTGTTAGCAAGTGTATCATAGTAGTAAGACTCACCTTTTATATTTTCACTAGAATAAGAATTTTTATTCATAGTCAATACAAGTGAAACGGATATTAAAGCAAAAATAATATTATTTTTAACAAAAATCAGTAGTTTTGTATTCACTTGTTAAATTACTAATAATGTCTAAATCTAGATCATCCTAAAAATAGTACTAAATATATGAAATTTTATATATTTCCTTTTTTATTTTTATTTGTTTTTTATTCTATGAAAGTATTTGCAGAAAAAAGTTATTTCAAAAATATCAGTAATTTATTACCTGATCAAAGTTCTAGACTAAGTTACGGGATAGCTGTAACCGATTTTGACAATGATGGTAATGATGAATTTATAGTCACTGGATTTAGATATAGTAATTTAGCTTTAGGTTTTAATGGAGATAGACTTGAAAATAAAATTACTGATAATATTTTTTCTGACCCAGAGAGATCTACAATTGGAGTTGCTGCATGTGATATAGATAAAGATGGTCTTGAGGAGATTTATTTTCTTAACACCGATACCTACAGTGGAATGAAAAGGTACTCAGACAGGCTTTTAATAAACTCACAGGAAGCAATAGAGGACTTATTCGAAAAAAAAATCAATCAAAGTGAATTGAATTTAACAGCAGGAAGATCAGTGGTTTGTGTCGACAGAAAAGGTAATGGAAATTACGGTATTTATGTTGCTAATTATGGTGGTCCAACAAGATTTTATGAGTTTATTGATAATAGAGTTGTAGATCTAGCTGCAAGTCTGGAAATTAATAGAATTACAGGAGGTAGAGCTGTAGTTGCTGGTCATATCTTATCTGATCAAATAGATGTGTTTGCAGCTAATGAAAGAGGTCCAAACTTTCTTTATTTCAATCAAAATGGAAAGTATTCAGATGTCGCTGGTCAAATGAATGTCAAAGATATCTATCAAAATGGAAGAGGAACTGTATTATCTGACATTCTTTATCGAGGAAGACTTGATATTCTAAACGGTAATTGGGAAGGTTTTAACAGAGCCTACGTTTTAAATAACGATAAATTTAAAAATATTGCTAACTCTACTTTTGACGAGCCATCAAAAATTAGAACAGTAATTTCTGCAGATTTTGATAATGATGGTTATGATGAGGTGTTTCTGAATAACATAGGTGAACCTAATAGGCTTTATAAAATAGTTGAAAACGGTGTTTTTAAAGAAATTAAATTACAACAAGCTCTAGAACCAAATGGTCTTGGAACTGGAGCAGCAGTTGCAGATATTGATAATGATGGAGTGCTGGAGCTTCTTTTATCTCATGGTGAGTCCGGTGCTCAACCATTGACTCTATTTAAATATCACAATGATGAGAAAAGATCTTTTTTAAGAATTAGACCTTTAAATGTCCATGGGGCACCAGCTAGAGGAGCTACAGTAACTCTTTACACAAATGAAAGAACACATTCTAAGACAATCGATGCCGGATCAGGTTATCTATGTCAAATGGAGCCTGTTGCGCACTATGGAATTAGAGATAATGAAAATGAGTTTAGGATAAAAATTAAATGGACTAATGGGGATGAGGAACTACTTGAAATTGAAAATTTAAATCAGACTATAGTTGTGAACCAAAAGATTTAAAATTTAATCATCTACAATCATAGTATCTTTTGAGCCTCCACCCTGTGAACTATTAACTATCGTACTTCCTTTTTTAAGAGCAACTCTAGTCAAACCACCCATAGTTACATATGTCTCCCTTCCAGAGAGAATAAATGGTCGTAAATCTTGATGTCGAGGTTCAATTAAATTCCCCTGTAAAGTTGGTGTAGTTGATAATATTTCTAAAGGTTGAGCAATAAAGTTTCTTGGGTTATGTAAAATTTTTCTAATATATGCCTCTCTCTCTGATTTAGAAGATTTAGGTCCTACTATAATTCCATAACCACCAGATCCATCAGCTGGTTTTACTATCATTTTTGAAATATTTGATATTACGTGATCTCTCTCGGATTTATTGTGACATAAATATGTCTCTACTTGTTCCAATTTAGGTTCCTCATCTAAATAATATTTAATTATTTTAGGAACATATGAGTATATAACCTTATCATCTGCTACCCCACTTCCAGGTGCATTTAGAAGCCCAACATTGCCCTTTCTGTAAGATTTGTATAAACCCGCTACACCTAACAAAGAACCTTTAAAAAAAGTTTTGGGATCTAAAAAAGTATCATCAATCCTTCTATATATACAATCAACTCTTAAACCCCCTTTGACAGTCTTTACGTAAACTTTGTCATCTTCAACATAAAGATCTTTTCCCTCAACAAGAGCAATTCCCATTTGTTGTGCTAAAAATGAATGTTCAAAGTAGGCAGAGTTATAAACACCTGGCGTTAATACAACCATTGTTGGGTTATTTTTTTTATAAGGTATTGCATCTAACATACAATGATAGAGTCTATTGCAATAATGATTGATCGGTGAAACTCTATAACGCGTAAATAATTCAGGAAACACCTCCCCCATTACCATTCTATTTTCAAGCATATATGAAACACCTGATGGGACACGAAGGTTATCTTCTAACACTAAAAATTTTCCATCAATGTTTCTAATTAAATCTATTCCTGAAATATGAGACCAAATCTTTTTTTTTGGATGAAAACCCTCACATTGTTTAAGATAATTTTGAGATTTGAATACTAATTCTTTTGGAACAATGTTGTCTTTAAATATTTTTTTTTGATTATAGACATCATTTATAAAAAGATTCAATGCTTTACACCTTTGTATTAACCCTTTTCTTACCTTAAGCCATTGGGATTTAAGAATAATCCTTGGAATAATATCCAGTGGCCATTTTTTTTCTTCTGCTGCTTTTTTATCAGCTGAGTAGACTTTAAAATTAATGCCTCGAGAACTTATTGTGCTCTGACAATTTTGTTCAATTTTTTCTAAATCTTTGATTGAATAACTATTTAATATTTTAGAAATTACTTTAGCTTCTTTTCTGAGACTTTTTTCAGGAGTTAAATACTCATCATAACTGTTATTTGAATTGTAGTTTTTCCAATTTATACTCACTCAATAAAAGTACTATAAATGCCAAACAGTAGTTATGCATAGTTTAGATTGAAGGTATGTAAATATTCGTTTGTATTTTTAAAAAATTAGCTATTTAATTAAAATATGACTTATTGTGTAGGAATAAAAGTAAACGAAGGGATGGTTTTTGCATCTGATAGGAGAACAAATGCAGGCCTAGATAACTTTAATTCTTACTCAAAAATGTATGTTCATAATAGTATTGATAGAAATATTATAATTTTAACTTCAGGAAATTTAGCTACTTCTCAGGCAGTTTTTAATTCAATTGGAAATGATTTAGAGGATGATAAAAATGGGAATAATTTAAATAATTTATATAGTTTAAATGAAATTGCTAAATACATTGGAAGATTAAATGTTAAACACTCATCACCAGATGGTATTAATCAAGAAACTATTGAATTAGGTTCTACATTTATAGTTGGAGGACATATAAAAGATCAAGAGTCAGAATTATATTTGGTTTACCCTCAGGGTAACTTTATTAAATCAAGTGAATTCAAACCTTACCTTGTCATTGGAGAAATAAAGTATGGTAAGCCCATATTAGACAGGGTTGTTAAGTCTGATACATATTTAGGTGATGCTGCAAGATGTGCATTGATAAGCATGGACAGTACGATGAAAGCAGATTTATCCGTAGGTCCACCAATCGACTTAGTTGTGTATAAAAATAAATCATCAAAAATAGTTTATCAGCAATCTCTTGAAATTAATGATGATGATTATCAATACATATCTAAACAATGGGAAAAAGGAATATTTGAAATTTTTAAATCTTTCGATCGTTTTAAATGGGAAGAATAATAAATGGAGCCCTCTTCTTTAGTAACAAACTTATCGAGCATTGTAGTAATTACTTTAGCTTTAATCTCTTTTTATCTAATGGCCAGAAAAAAAGGAAAATACGTAGACGTAATATTCGGTTTTATTTTAGGTATAATTGTTCTTGTTAAAATTATTTATTGACAACAACCGTCGCCACATGTGCAACAGCATGAGCAAGAACAACCACAATCAGGTTTTGGTTTATTATTATCCATAAAATTTAAATATCATCATTTTACAAAAATTACAATATGATGAAGATTAATTGGTAAATGATAATAAATTAGCTAGTTTTTAAATTTAAATGAAATCTCTTCGTAAAGGCATTGGTAACAAAAAAGACATAGAAAAATATTATGATAACTGGTCTAGTTCATATGATGAGACATTGTATAAATGGAACTACAAAGCGCCATTACAATCAGTTAAAATTTTAAAGAAATATATCAAAACAAAACCAAAATTTATTTTAGATTTAGCATGTGGCACAGGTCTTTTTGTTGATGAATTTTTACGAGTTTACCCTCACTGTATTTGTGATGGATCTGATATTTCTAAAAAAATATTAGATATATCTAAAAGAAATGGAAAATACAGATATCTTTATAAAAAAAGTTTTGAGAATAAAATTCAAATAGTAAATAAGTACACTGTGGTAAGTCTTATTGGTGCAATGACATATTGTGAAAATCATCAATCACTTTTTAAACTAGTTTCTTATTATCTTGCAAAAAATGGTTATTTTATATTTACACATAGAGTAGATTTATGGAAAGAATTAAAATTTGATAGTGTCTTGGAAAAATTAACTGATTTTAACTCAATCTATATATCAAGACCTTTAAATTATCTTCCAAACAATAAAGATTTTGGTTCAGATGTTAAAATTAGGATAGTCTTATTAAAAAAGAAATAATTAAAGTTAGAAAATGATTTGGGAAATTTTTTTTTGGTTGTTTTTAATCCCCTTAATTGTGTGGGGACTTCATAAATTATTTAGATACAGTGCTATCGGGATACCCATTATTAGAAACAACAAAAAACTATATTGGGTATCTATGATTGGATTAGTCTTATTAATAAACTATCTGGTAGATAAGTTTTACCTTGTGAATTAATAATGTCAGTTATCATTGAGTTAACAAAAAACCCTAATTTAATGTGGTTTGTATCATTTGTTTTTTTGGCAATTACTTTTGCTACATGGCGTGTTAGTCAAAATAATAATAAATGGAAAATTCTTTATGAAATCTCTAAATACCTGACAGCAGGTTGTCTTTTGATAATGTTTTTTAATATGTATTAATAGTCTATAATTTTAAAAATGCCGCCGTAGCTCAGTGGTAGAGCACACCCTTGGTAATTATGTTTTACTGAAGTAATAGAAGGTAAAAACGAGTAAAGTCAGGAATTTACAAGAACTTCTAAGTAATAAAAGGAACGACAAAGTGCATAATTTTGCATAATTTTTTGAGTGGGTGTTTATTCTAGATGCCCACTTAAAAATTTAAGCAATTTCATTTTCATCAAAATTTGGAAGATTAGATATTATCTTTGACAACCTACTTCAGTAGCCAATAAGCAATTAATCCAATTATAATAATGGGTATTAAAAAAGAAAAAATAGAACTTTTTTCCTCTACAGAAGTTTCAATTTTTTTAAATTCAGGTGATGTATTATTTGAAAAATTATTTTGATCATTAGTACTCCCAAAAATAGGTCTATTTATTTCATCAGATGCATTGTCATTAGTTTCTCTAATGCTCTTAATAGTATTTGGTTCTGCTGATTTGCCTCTCTTTTTTTTACTTTTTGTATGCTGGTGTTGTACATCTGTACCTACTTCAAAAGCTACATACTGGCCAGCTCTCATTTTTCTGAGACTAATCCTCTCTCCACAAACCCTACAATCAGTTATAAGAGCCATTAAACAATAATATAAAATTACAACTTCAATGTGAAGAGTAGCATTTAGGATCTGAGCATGATGTTCCAGATAAAGCTGGTAAAGTTTTACACTTTGAGCAGTATTTTGCCTTACCTTCACAATAAGGAGATAAATTACATACCCAAGCATAGCCATTTACTCTATTAGGATGCTTTAACCAAAGCTTGCCATCAATGCATTCAGGGCAGTTCAAAAAACTACTATTTACAGAAGGGGTATCAAAATAAACATCCATATACTCACTATTTTTAAGTTCATGAATAAACTCTGATTGATTATTACTGCTTGTACAGAGTAAAAGTTTTTCTTTGGCTCTAGTCATTGCTACATATAAAACCCTTCTTTCTTCTGCATTTAAAAAATCATCTTCTCCCTTTAAGACAATATTCATAATTGGATCTGTTTCGATATAACCTGGAAAGCCCCACTTAGAAGCAACTAAGCCAACAACTGCAACTGCATCTGCCCCTAACCCTTTGGACTTATGTATTGTCATAAATTTGACATCTAAGTTTGGAAAATTTTTAATTGCATCAGTATGGTCATCTGTAATTTTATCAATTACATGATTATATCTTCCCAAAACTAAAACTTCCCATTTTTTGTTCTTTGGTCGATGAGAATTAATCTTTGTAAGTATTTCATTTAAATCAAGTTCTTCGCCTAACTCTGGTGAATAAATTTCAACAGCTTTATCAATAGGATTTTGTCTTGCCTCTATATTTTTATTTAATTGGCTAGGATTTTTTTGAATAAATATAGAAGAGGTATTGAGAATGGGGTATGTAAATCTAAAACTCTTGTCTAAATCTATTCTTGAGGCTTTACCAAAATGATCTTCGAAATTTAATGTCATCATAATATCACTACCACTAAAACCATAAATGGACTGCCAATCATCGCCCACGCACATAATCCTACAATCATCTTGGGAGTCTATAATCGACTTAATTAATCTAAAACGTCCCCTTGCTATATCTTGATATTCGTCAACAATAACTCTTTTAAACTTAAGTTTTTTGTCACCTTTTCTAATAATATCAGTAGCCATAACTATTAAATCAGCAAAATCTTTTTCTTGCATTTCCTCTAAATAGTTTTCGTATCGTTCAAAAACTTCATAAAAAAGTTTTAAAAAACTTTGATAACGATCTCTTTCAGAGTTAGTTTTTAAAGAATTAAGATAAATTTCAGTCTCTTCTTTGGTGTATTGGGCCTCTTTGTAAACTGATAAAAATGACTTAAGTAATGAAACGAGTCTTTTATTGATATCTCTCATACCCATAATTTTTTCTTTAATCTCAGGATTATTGGGGTTTATGGTGACCCCATTATTTCTTAGTCTATTTTCAAGATTTGTTAGGATTGATCCTTCTTGTCTTTCATAAGAATATGTTTCAATTAATTTAGTTCCATTTACTCTATGTAAATTTCTTTTCCATTCAATACTCTCATTGTAATTTTGACTATTGATACCTGGTGCTGTTGATCCATCTCGACTTATCCCGAAGTGTTCTAAGTAAATACCCTTTTCAACTATATAAAAATCTGGTCTGTATTGATTTCTTTTTAGATTACCTGTTTTAATTTCATAAGGCTTTTCATAAACATAATCTATACCATTTAATGCCAACCAATCTGCGATTAATAACTCTTCAAAAGATTTAACCTTTTCACCCATTAAAGTTTCAGGTTCTACTTTTCTAAGATATTTAAAGTAATCAGCTTTAGAATTGAAATCCTCTAAATATTTAACTGGATATCTGTGAAATGAAATAAAGTTTAAAACTAGGGAACTATATTCAGGATCTTCTGAAATTTCATTAAGCAATTTAGCAATTAAAGCATGAAATACTTTTTCATGTTTTGCAGAGTCTGAAATTTTTATTTTAACACCTTCAATTTCTTGAACTATCTTAAGTCCTAAGGCATGAAAAGTACTTATTTGAACATCCACCTTTAATAATTCTGATAGTCTATCTCTCATTTCTTGGGCAGCATCTCTGCCATATGCAAGAGCCAAGACTTCATCTTCATTAACAATTTTTCTTTTTAATAAATAGGCGATCTTACCCATTACAGTTGATGTTTTTCCAGTACCCGCACCAGCTACAATTAAAGAAGAGTCATTATCATTGATTATAGCTTCGCGTTGATTTTCAGTAAGAGGATTTTCCTCTAGGTTATCAAATAAAGGTTTAAATAAATCTTTTTCCATCTGAATAAATAAGAAATTTTTTTCATTTATTCTTGAGGGGAAATTATCAAAAATATCAATAAACTCTTTTTCTAAAGGTGATAAAGAGTAAAGGTCATTCTCAGATTGCTTAATAAGATTTTGAATATCTGAAAATTCATTTATCCAATTGTCAATTTTTTTTTGGTTAATATAGAAATCAGCATTTTGTAGTCTTTGATACTCTTGAAGAGCATAGATAATTTTAGATTGGTTTACTATTAATTGTATCTTGTTTTCAAAATACTCTAATTGAGATGATGTTAATTTTTCTAAACTGATTTGACTCACCCCGTCACTTATTTCTAAATCATTAAAGAAAAAACCTTTTTTAGATTTTATGGAATTAATATTCCTAAAAGGCATTGATTTAATTCTATTTTTGAATTTCCAAGTAATATCTAAACTGTTACTTGAAAAGTAATAATCATTAGCGCCGAAGATTTTAAGCAGAAAAGAAGCTTTAACATTTATTTCATTTTCTATTTCATTAGAAAAATCATAGTTAGAAAAATTTTGATATTTCTCTTTTATAAGATCATCATAATCGATACTTAAATTTTTATCTGATTTTTTCTTAATATTCTTTTTTTCAGATGTTATGGGTTCTTTTACTTTTTCAATAAATTCTTTTACATGTTTATCAACATTTTTAATTCTATCCTTGTCATCAACAACCTGCTTTATTGTTCCTGATAATATCTCATTAGCCCTATCAAGTGTTGGTTTAAGTTTTTTAAAACTTTTTTTTCTATAAGAGATTTCTTCTATTAGTAATTTAAGTTCCTCTTTGTTTGTTTTGATTTTTTTAAATTTATCTATTATTTCATTGGCCTTTAAATTTATAAAAGGTCTGTTCATAGGGATAACTTTACATTTTTTAAAAGTTTTAAAAAACCTCATAAAAGTGCATAATTTTTTTAAAAAAAATTGTAAGTTGTTAAAAAGCTATATAAATATATTGATTTTTAATTAGGCCGCCGTAGCTCAGTGGTAGAGCACACCCTTACCAAAAATGGTACTTCTGTCAACAATGCGAAATATCAAACACTTATTAGCATTTTGGATCAACGAATTGCCAACTATGTCAATAAAATGCAAGAATAAATCGAGTATTTTTCGAGTAGTTGGCAGTTTTCCTATAGAAAGATATAATTAAATAATTATGAAAATCATCTTAGCCATATTGTTATTAATCCCTAGTTTTAGTTGGGGTGAAGCCTATAAAATAACCAATCCAGGAGTAATATTTATTAGTCAAGACCAATTAAAGTTAAATATTCAAAAGTCAGGCAGTTCATATGATGCGTGTAAAAATGAAAAGAATACTTTACTTGAGTTTATCGATCTAAAAGTTTTTAAGGATAAAAGAGGGGCAGAAATGGGAGATGTAATCAGATTGAAATTAAATCCATTATTAAGTAAATACTGCAGTTATCTTATTTCAGAAATTAATCAAGAAAATGAAAAGATGTTATCAATAAAAAAAGAATTTATAGAATTTTATATCAGACTTGCAAATAGTGGTTTTTTATTAGGTTGGCACAAAGATAACAATGATTCTGATCATGCCTATGCTACTAGCATCTCGGTTGTACCTGTAATATTTATTTATTCACAAATGAAAAAATATTTTTCAAAAGATGAACAAAAGTTGATCGAAAAAATGTTTTCAGATTTAATAAGAAAAAATGATTATATCCTAAACACTTCATCAGTTGGTGAAAATTCTAGTTATGCCAACCATGGATTTTATACCAATAATGTAAAGTTATTGTGGTCAATAGTTGTTGACGATGACAAAATGTATAATTCTTCAGTTACATATTTTCTTAAGCAGATGAAATTAAACAAAACAAAAAGCGGTTTATTTAAATTCGATAGCAAAAGGGGAGAGTGTGCCCTGCATTATAATTTACACGGGTTAAGTCCTGTAATGAGCACATTGTGGAATTTGAACCTCCAAGATTTAAATTTATACAATACTAAAATTAATGGAACTCACTCTATAGATGAAATAATCAATGTCATTATTGATGCTACTGAAGATCCTTCAATTGTGATAAATGAAAATAAAAGACAAGGGTATAATCAAAGTGGCCGGAAGACTTGCGCATCAGATACTGAGGTAATTAAAGTTGGAAAATTTGAAATTCGTCTACCTTATGAGTCAACCTTATGGTTTGCTCCCTATTTCGCTCTTTCGGGTAAAGAAAAGATAAAAGAAAAATTTCAAAATTCTTTTTTATTAAGTAAATATTATTATGATGGTCACGCAGACTCGACTTTTATAAGTTATTTTCATCCATTTATTTACCTTGACCCAAAATCAAATGGACCAATCAATTTAGATACTTATTCAAAAATATCCCTTGATGATTTAGAATTTTAATGAAAACTCTCTTATTTATTGAAGAATTGAATTTTTTTTTAATTAAATACTAGTTTTATAAATAATTATATAGCTATTTGAAATGGTGCCGCCGAGAAGAATTGAACTTCCGACCCCACCCTTACCAATTATGTTTTAATTGGTCAATAGAGGGTAAAAACAAGTAAAGTCAGGAATTTACAAGCAACTATAGGAAAGTGAAAACGTATAAAAACGTATAAATTTTTTTAGTATTTATTAAAGTAGTTTAGTGACTTTGCCAGAGATAATCATTCTTGGAGTATTGCCTTTAACAATCATTTATTTCTTAAATAAAACTTTATTTAACTATTATGTTATCTCGATAATAGAAAAACCTTTTACAGACATAGATGAAAAAGATGAAAAAAATAAACCAAATTTCGATTACCTAAATAGTAATATTTTCAAACTCTCCATAAATCACAGAAATGATGATTTCAATGTTTGGGAGATTAGATACCAAGTAAAGTACGACGATTTAGGAAAAGAATATTATGTAAATTATAATTACGGACAACCACTTGTAAGAGAACAGGTGACAGGTCAATTCTATGTGTGGATTTTTAAGAATAAAAATAAAGCTATTAAAAAATTACAAGAGGGTAATAAGCGTATATTTAAAAAGTTGATATTTAATGGTGAAAGACAATCAATAATAGAGTCTTTAAAAAATAATTAATGAAATTATTTTTATGGTTTTCAGATGGCGTACAAGGTGTTGAGTGGGTATTTTTAATAATTATAGTTTTGGGCTCATTTATAGTATTAACTGGCTTAATAGGCCTTCTTCAATTTCTTTATAAATTATATAAAGAAGGATCAAAGGTTACCGCATTAGTTTTTGTTATTCTTATATTGTCTGTTGGATTTTTTACATTTAATTCATATTCGATGAGTTTTTATCAACACTTCTAAATAAAATAATAAAAATTATTTTCAAAAAACGTATAAAAACGTATAAAAATTTCTTCTTAAATTGTAAGTTGTTAAAAAGCCATATAAATATATTGTTTTTTAATTATGCCGCCGTAGCTCAGTGGTAGAGCACACCCTTGGTAACAATGTGTTACACCCCATAAATAATAATTCTGAAAGCCATTGTGTAAAATTGTGTAATCTTTTTTTGTAACTTGTTGGGAAGTATTGTTACTTTTCAATATAGAAAGTATCAAAATTTTATTAATTATATAAAGTCTATTTATGAAAAGACTTCTATTTTTATTATTCTTAATCCCTAGCTTGAGTTGGGGATTGACATTTAAAGATGGAGTTCAAGTTGATGACAAACCTACTAATAATAAACAATTAAGTAAGTCACCATTTATTCCAGACGTTATTCTAAATGAGTTCAATAAGCTACCAGCTGATCATAAAACTAAGTATTGTGGCTTTGAAAATTACAGTCCTAAAAAAAATATTATCAATAAAGATCTAGCAAAAAAAATACTTGGTTATAATTCAAGAATGGATAATTGGAGAAAGGTTGAGGGAGCTTATAGTCGAGATGTTTTTAAAGAATATGCTGATGCGGTAACTTACGCAAGTGTCTCTGAAAATGATGATTTAAAAGAGTTTCTTTTTGATAAACTTTTCTTTTGGGCCAAAAGTAAGGCCCTTGCCGAGACTAAACAGTGTTATACTAATTCAAATAAAAATTCTATTTTAAAGGATTGTGAAGGTGAATGGAGCGATCCAAATGGTCAAGACTTAGCTCCAATTAAAGACGCAACCGTAACTCTAGAAATAGTTATGGGCTTAAACTATATATACAACCTTAATTTTTCAGAATACAAAACAGAAGATCCAAGACATAAAACTATTAATGAATGGTTCAGGCCTTTTTATAAAAGAATTAAACCGGCTAAAGATTTCTACATGGGAAATTCAGCTGGCTGGTATTTTCCAAATATAGCCCTGATGCATAATAATAAGGAGAACTATACTAAATTAGTTAAAGATCTTATTGCTGGAGCCAATGAATGGATATTTGATGATGGGAGCATTAAAGATAGAACCACACGTGGAAATAGAGCTCTATGGTATCATCATACGGGATTAGGAGAAGCCTTTGTAATTTTAGAAATGGCTCACGCGGCAAATATAAAATTACCAAAAAATTATGAAAAAAACTTACTGAAAGCTGCTGAATTATTTCAAGATTCTTTTTTAGATAATTCAATAATAGAACCGTGGGCAAGAAAAGGTCATAACTCACAAGCTAGTAATGGTATTCAACAATTTAATAGAAATTTAGACTCTGTAAGTTTTAATGGTCCTTGGTTTCATATAATACAATACAGATACCCATCTCATAGAACATCAAAATTCTTAAAATCCGAAATGACTCCTAAAGCGAGATCTTTGAAGAGCGACGAAGTAATAGGTATTGGGGCTGGTTGTATTTACAATGCCTTAGCGAATAAAACTGCATAAAAGTGCATAATTTTTTTTAAAAAAAATTGTAAGTTGTTAAAAAGCTATATAAATATATTGTTTTTTAATTATGCCGCCGTAGCTCAGTGGTAGAGCACACCCTTGGTAAGGGTGGGGTCGGAAGTTCAATTCTTCTCGGCGGCACCACATAAGTTAAGTTGCTTTAAAATGGTTTTATTAGTTAGTAATTTAGTATTTGTTCGAAAATTGACACATCTATATAATCAATAAATAACTCACTTGCAGCGCTAACACCTTGATCTTCCATTAACTCTGTCATTGCTATTTCACCCAAGAGTTCAAATGCATAAAAAACACTTTCTTCACCCTCGTAATCTATGGCCATATTTAACTCTTCATTGCACTTATAAGCAAAGACATTGGTCATGTAGTCAGCTACTCTTATATTCACCATTTCAACATCATCAGCTGTTAGATTAGATAAATCCATCAGTTGAGGGTGAAATGACATTGTCACATATATCCATCTTACTAAATCAGTTTTTTCTTGAGTTGTTGTTTTCATTACAATGCACTTTGCAAACTCATCTGTAAAAGGTCCCGAAAATAGGTTTAAATTCAAACCAAAAATAAAAATAAAAATGTATTTGAAAATTTTTTTCACGTTTAATGATAAACTATTTAATGTAAAAAATTCAATCATTAAATCTGGGGCTAAAAACAGAAAAGAGCCTCGGTTGTCTCGACTTAGTTCCAGTTTCCCTTCTCTAGGCCTCTACTACTTTGGCTCTTTTCTTTGTTTTGGGAAGTTTCCTGCCCTCTACATATATAAATTTAAATAAATTATTTTTTTTGACAATAACAAAAAATAAAAAAATAAATTTTTCTGTTTATAATATGTGAATAAGTATTTTGGATTAAATTAAATATTAGATAGTTCGTTAATTACATTTTTTACATGATCTTTTACTCTGACATTACTCCAAGTTTTTACAATTTTGCCTTTTTCATTAATTAATACTGTAGTTCTAATTATACCATAATATTCTTTTCCTAAAAATTTCTTAAGTCCCCAAGCTTTGTATTTTTTTAAGACCTTTATTTTTTCATCAAATAACAAATCAAATTTTAATTTATTTTTTTTTTTAAATTTTTGATGACTTTCAATTGAGTCTTTTGAAACACCTACTACAATGCAATTATATTTATTTATAGCTTTGAGAGAATTATTGAAATCAATTGCCTCTAAAGAACATCCTTTTGTATTGTCTCTTGGGTAAAAATACAAAATTATGTTTTTCCCTAAATAATCACTTAGTTGAAATATTCCAGATGTGCTTGGCAACTTAAAATTAGGTGCTTTCATTATTATTTCTATTTTTTTATAGTATATTTTTCACATATAAATTCGGCCATAGCAAAAGAAGATGTCCATGCTGGAGATATAGCATTAAGAATATGTATTATGTTATTTTGCTTAATAACTACAAAATCATTAAATAGTTTTTTACTATTTTTATCGAACATTTGAGATCTAATCCCCACTTTACTACTTAATTCAATTTTTACTGGTTTATGCTTAAAGTAAACATTAGAAGATTTCATGACACTAGATAAAAATAGATTTTTAAACTCACTAATAGCTAAATTTCTAAGGTTATTCTCATTAAAAATTATTTTTAAAATGAATTTATAACTTAAGGCACTAAACTCTAAAAAATTAAATTTTCTAAAAGGCCTATAGGCTTCTCTTCCAAATACAGGGGTGCTACTAGGTCCTAAATAAAAGTTTCCATCTTTATCGTATACAGTGTGGACTCCTAAAAAAGGTTGGTCTAAATTTGGCACTGGATAAATCAATCTATTTGGAATTTCATTTTTATCTCCAAAACTAATTTTCCAATATTTACCTTTAAAAGGTAAGGATGTGTATCTAGTTTTTAAATTTGATTTATTTGCCAAATAGTCTGCATGCAAACCTGCAGAGTTAATAATAAGATCGAAATTATGAATTTTATTATTTGATATAATAGTTGTATTATCAGATGAAATTGAGTTCACTTTTGTATCGTATTTAAATATCACGTCTCTTTTTTTTAAAATTTCAATCAATTTGTTTGATACCTCTTTTGAATCAGCTATGGCTGTTTCCTTAATAAAAAGAGCTTCATTAAATAAAGGATTGCAGTTTGGCTCTATTTTTAAAATCTCATCGAAACTATTTAACTTGATTGTTTCGACTCCCACCTCCTTTGATCTCTGATACAATAAATTAAGTGTTTCGATATCTTTTTTTGTTTTTGGAAGTAATAACTTTCCACAATTATTAATATAAAGATTGTTCTCACTAATAAATTTTTTCATTAACTTTGAACCTCTGATGCAGAGAGTTGACCTTAAAGTTTTAGGTTGATAGTAGATTCCAGAGTGAATAACTCCGCTATTTCTTCCAGTTCCATGTGATAGTGAGTCTCTCTCTTTCTCAAAAATAGTTATGTCGATATTTTCTTTACTTAAAGTATAGGCAATTGTGAGACCAACAATGCCCGACCCAATGATAGCAACTTTCATTTACTTTTTTAATTTATCTAAAAGGTAAAATTCTATTGGTGAAAATTGATTTTTATTTTCAGCTATGAAATCATCTACTAACTTTAATTTATGGTCTTCCATTTCAATAACTTTGCGGATACTTAAGTCAACATAAAGAGAGCAAACTTCAGATGTAGCTGCTCTAAAATTCCCACTTTTACTTACAATTTCCAATTGATATACAAATCTTTTTTTATCACGGTCTAAGAATAATAAGTTTATATCAACTTCATCTCCCTCTTTAACCTCTTGAATATATTTAGTGTGGGATTCCACAGCAAATGTTGATCTTTTCTCATTTTTAGCTGACTCTCCTCCCATTTGAAATCTATCAAGCAACACATCCCATCCTTGATCGAATAAGTGGATATAAAAGGCTAAATTCATATGACCATTATAGTCTGTCCAATCTGAAATAATTTTTTCTGTTTTAAGGTAAATTGACATTATCTAATTTTATAAGAATTATTTAATATTAACATTGAAAAATAAAGTAATAGTATTTTATTAAATAAAGGGGGTAGTGATGAAAATAGGTTTTGTTGGGTTGGGTAATGTGGGTGGAAAACTAGCAAATAATCTTCTTGAAAATAATTTTCAAATATCAGTTTTTGATAAAAATCACATATTAATGAATGAGTTTAAATTAAAGGGTGCTGAAACAGCTAAATCAATAAAAGATCTTGTGATGAATTCTGATATTTTAATAACTTGTCTTCCCTCTCCAAAGATATGCGCAGAAGTTTTAGAGTCCAAAGATGGTATTATTGATACTATAAAAAAAGATCAAATTTGGATTGAGATGAGCACAACTAAAGATAAACAACTAAAAAAACATGCATCATTAATTCAGCAAAAAAATGCAATAGCTTTAGAAGCCCCTGTAAGTGGGGGCTGTCATAGAGCTGCAACAGGAAACATTTCTATTTTTGTTGGAGGAAGTAGAGAGGGATTTGAAAAGGCTATGCCAGTGTTAAAATGTCTTGGTCGAAAAATTTTGTATACTGGAGACTTTGGAAGCGCATCCATTCTTAAAGTTATTACTAATTATCTAGCGACTGTTCACTTAGTTGCATTAGGAGAAGCTTGGACTATTGCTACTAAATCAAATCTTGATTTGGATAAAACATTCAAAGGAATTGCAGCTTCCTCAGGCAACTCATTTGTCCATGAAACTGAGAGTCAGGTAATATTAAATGGTTCATATAATATAAATTTTACAATGGACTTAGTTGAGAAAGATGTAGGTCTTTTTCAAGATCTCGCCACAAAACTTGGGATAGAATTAGAAATTTCACCTTTAGTTCTTGATATTATTAAAGATGCAAGAAAAACTTTTGGTGATCGTGCATGGTCCTCAATGGTCGTAAAAAGGCTTGAAAATAAATACAATACTGCATTTAGAGCTGAGGGATATCCTGAAGAATTGTTAGACTTAGAGGAAAAACAACTTGGTTATGAGATATGATTATTTTGAGTTTTTGTTAATATCTATCTATGAATTTCATAACTGATGTAATTCTACCATTAGCCTTAGCTTTTATTATGTTCACTTTAGGCTTGGGTTTGACGTTTTCAGATTTTGCTAGAGTGGTGAAGGCACCTAAAAATTTTATCATAGGTTTAATTAGTCAATTAATTTTTCTTCCAATAGTTGCTTTAATAATTGTTTTGGTTTGGCCACTTCAACCTGAATTAGCTATAGGTTTAATATTAATCGCTGCTGCTCCAGGTGGAGTAACTTCTAATATTCTTACATCTTTTGCTAAAGGGGATGTTGCTTTATCAATATCTTTAACTGCAGTAATTAGCCTTTTAAGTGTAATTTCTGTGCCTATTGTTTTGGGGATATCAATGGGATTGATTTCTGACAACTCTCTAGGCTCAATCTCACTTACAGGAATAGCTATAAGTATGTTTTTGATTGTGACATTACCTGTTTTAATTGGAATGATTTTCAGAGCTAGCTTGTCATTTTTAACGATGAGAATTGAGAAGTTTGCTAGAATACTTTCAACTGCTTTATTTGTTTTAGTTTTGATTGGAGCTATTTTAGCTGAGAGAGAAAATTTAGTTGATTATTTTGCTCAAACTGGGTTGGTAGTCCTTTCTCTCAATTTATTAATGATGATAATTGCTTTTTATTGGGCAAAGTTTTTTGGGACAGGAACCTCACAACAAAAAGCTATTTCGATAGAGTGTGGTCTTCAAAATGGAACTTTAGCTATTTTTGTAGGCACAAGTGTTTTTGGTGGTGGTCTATATATAATACCTGCTGCTACTTATAGCGTCATAATGTACTTAACGTCTTTAATATTTATTTATTTTATAAGAAATCGCTAAATATAAATCTTATCTGCTAATCCAAAACAAAGAATAGCCCAACCTAGTGCAAGACCACCTGTTGATAGCCATCCCTCTCTTGAATATTGGTCAGTTCTTCCTAATTGATCTATCTCACCAGTGTAAAAAGCTGATATTGCTATTATGGTCATGATTATAAACATAAAATTAAAGAATGCCCATGTAGCCTCTGTACCTCTAAATAAAATATATAACTGCATTAAAACAGCACCTACAATTACTGCTCCAGCAAACCTTGCAAAAAATGCGGCTGTTACATCAATTCCATATTTGCTTATGAAGTTTTTGGTATTAAACAAACAGTTATAACCGTAAAAAGCATTCATTACTAAAATAATTAAAAAAATTACTAAATAAAATATTCCGTTAAAATTTCCTATCATATGAATCTCCCATATCCAATTTTATCAGATTTTTAACTTTAATGACTATGAATAATTATTTTTTTATGTCATGAATATTGAAGTAAATTTATGATCGAACTAGATATATTTTCAGATACTGTTTGCCCGTGGTGCTATATTGGGAAAAAAAGATTAGAAAAAGCTATTAGTAATCACAAAGATACAAAATTCAAACAAACTTGGAGACCTTTTCAATTAAATCCGGGAATGCCACCTGATGGTATGGATAGGCAAGAATATTTAATTTCTAAATTTGGAAGTGCTGATGCAGCAAAGACGATTTATGACAATATCTATGATGAGGGACTTGTAGAAGGAATTAATTTTAACTTTGACTCTATTATGACAACCCCAAATTCCTTTAATTCACATAGACTTTTAGCTTTAGCATATAAACAGGGTGTACAGGAAAATGTTTTAGATAGTTTATTTGAGTCTTATTTCTTAAATGGTGAAGACATAGGT
Source organism: uncultured Alphaproteobacteria bacterium (assembly GCA_902610255.1). GTDB lineage: Bacteria > Pseudomonadota > Alphaproteobacteria > HIMB59 > HIMB59 > HIMB59. The sequence goes on from CACLUX010000003.1 coordinate 20,268, forward strand.
GACCCCAATATATTGTTGGATATAGCTATAAAACATAAAATTGACGCTGAAGATTTTAAAAGTTATTTGTCAGATCAAGAAAATATTGAGCCACTTGCTAATGAAGAAATTCAAGCTAGAAAGATGGGTATAAATAGCGTTCCTACATTTATAATAAATAAACAAATTGTTATAAATGGCGCTCAGACATCAGAAAATTTTGAGATTATTTTTCAGAAGCTTAAAAATAGCTTAAATTAAAAATTATTAGTAGTAATGCTTTTTTTCTATATATTTTGTAAATGCTTTTAAAACATAAAGATTTATCTCAATATTTAAACTTTGCTAAAAAACTAGTTAATGCGTCAGAAAGAATAATAAAGAAAACACCATCTCATCGATTAAAAATAGATTTCAAATCAGATAAATCACCAGTAACTAAAATAGACATGAAAATTGAAAAAGAATTGCGATCAATGATCATTAAAAAATATCCTGGTCACGGTATATACGGAGAGGAATACCAAAATAAATCAAATAACTCTCCATTTATATGGGTAATCGATCCAATAGATGGAACAAAAAATTTTATTAATGGAAATGGTAATTTTGGCACATTAGTTTCTTTGTGTATTGATAAAATACCCGTAATTGGAATTATTAACTGTCCTGATATAAACAAAACATGGATTGGAATTAGAGACAATGGTGCTTATTGTAATGGAAAAAAAATTAAGAAATCTCAAAATAATTTAAACTTATCTAAATTATATTTTAGTACCTCTGGAATGACAGCTTTCAAATCAAATAATAAGAATAAAAAATACAATGCTCTGATTAAAAAAACTAAATATGCAACCTTTGGTGGTGATTGTGTACAATACGGACTTTTAGCTGAAAAAAGAATACCCTTAGTAGTAGAGTCTTTCTTAAAACCTTATGATTATATCCCTTTAGTTAATATCGTAGAAGAAAGCGGTGGTATAATTAGTGATTGGAAAGGAAATCCTCTAAATTTTCAATCAAATGGTGATGTTGTTGCATCAATCTCAAAAAAAGCTCACCAACAGTTTCTAAAAATTTAATATTTTCCAGAAATACAATTTAATATTAATTCTTGAAATCTTTCTACTGTCATCTCTAGTGGGTTTGCACCAGTGCTTGGATCCTCTTGTGCTAATGGCGCCAATTTAATCTCATCTCCCTCATTAACACCCATATCTTTAAGTGTTTCAGGTATCTCCATTTCTTTTTTTAATTCAATAATCCAATCAATTATACCCTCGAAGCCATTTTTAATATCTAGAAAGTTTGCCAATCTGGTAAATTTTTCTTCAATAGTGCTACGGTTATAATTCAAAACAAATGGCATAACTGTACCATTTGTTGTTCCATGATGAGTCTTGTATAAGGAATTTACTGGGTGTGTAATCGAGTGAATGGCACCTAGACCCTTTTGAAATGCAGCTGCACCCATCATAGAAGCTACTAACATATTTGATCTTGCCTCAACGTTATTTCCATTATGATAAACCTCTTGAATATTTTCTTTGACTAGTCTTAAACCCTCTAAAGCCGTACCCTCTGCCATTGGATGATAAAAAGGAGATGAATAGGCCTCAATACAGTGTGCCAAAGCATCCATTCCTGTTCCAGCGGTAATACTTTTTGGTAAATTTAATGTTAAAGATGGGTCTAGTATCGCAATCTGAGGCAACATTTTTGGGTGAAAAATTATTTTCTTTTTATGATTTTCTTCATTTAAAAAGACAGCTGCTCTTCCCACTTCGGAACCTGTTCCTGCAGTCGTTGGTATGGCTATTATAGGTTTGATTACACTTGAGTCTGCTCTTGTCCACCAATCTCCAATATCTTCAAAATCCCAAAGTGGTCTTGATTGATGAGCTAAAAAAGCTATTCCTTTACCAGCGTCCATTCCAGATCCGCCACCTATGGCTATTACTCCGTCATGGCTACCCTCTAAAAAAACTTTTACACCATTAGTTACATTTGAACCAGTTGGGTTTCCTTGAACATCACTGTAAATTTGTGTAATTGATGAGAGGCCACTGTTGATTTCATCAATAATTGATGTTTGTAATAATCCAGGATCTGTAACAATTAAAGGATTTTTAATACCTAAAGTATCACAAGCTTCTTGTATTTCTTTTGATCTATCAACTCCAAACCAAACATTTGTTGGATAATTCCAATTCATATTTTGCATTTATAACCCTATTTATCCTCTCTCAAAATAACGACGGTGCTCCCAGTCATTTACAGACTTATCATATTCACTCTGCTCCCATTTTGCAGCATGAATATAGTGGTCTAAAACATCTGAACGGAAAATCTTTGGTAATAATTTTGATTTCTTAGCGAGTTCAATTGCTTCATAAAGTGTACCTGGAACATTTTTTGCCTTTCTATTTTGATATATATTCCCAGATAATGGTTCTTCAAGTTCTAATTTATTCTCAATTCCATACAGACCTGCTTGAATCAATCCAGCAAAAGCAAGGTAGGGATTAACATCTGCCCCAGGAACTCTGCATTCAATTCTTATTGAACTCCCATGTCCTGCTAATCTAAATCCAGCCGTTCGATTATCAATTCCCCAGGCGGCAGAAGTAGGAGCAAAGGAGGACTCTTGGAATCTTTTATAAGAATTTACGTTTGGAGCTAAAAAAATTGATAAATCTCTCAAAAATAAAATTTGTCCAGCTACATAGCTTTTAAAAATTTTAGACATACCATATTTGTCTTTAGTATCAGAGAAGATATTTTTTTTTGTTTTTTTATCGAATAAAGAATTATGAATATGGCAGGAACTTCCACAGAAATCTTGTTTGTATTTTGCCATAAAACTAACAGCACGATTATGTTTAAAAGCAATCTCTTTTGCAGCATTTTTAATTAAAATATGATTATCTGCCATACTAAGAGCATCAGTAAAAACTACATTAATTTCTTGTTGGCCAGGTGAGGCTTCCCCTTTTGTGCACTCAACATATATACCTGAGTCTAATAAACTATTTCTTAAATCTTGGTTAAAAGGCTCCTCTTTTGAAGTTTGAAATATCATATAATCTTCTATGTACCATGATGTTTCTTTGAGATTTTTATAATAGCTAGAATGTATATCTTCATAAGTTTGCTTAAAAAGAAAGAATTCTAATTCTGAACCTAACATTGGCTCAAATCCCATTTTATTAGCTTTTATGATTGCCTCTCTTAAAACTTGTCTTGTGGAATGCGAAACAGGAGTCTTTCCATCATGTTGAAAAGCATCACCAAGAATTAAAGCTGTTTTCTCTAACCATGGTAAAACTTTGATGGTTCTTTGGTCGGGCTTTACAGTCATATCTCCGTAGCCAGTCTCCCAAGAAGATGATTTAAATCCGGGAACTGTATACATGTCCATATCAACCGTATAAAGATAGTCACAAAAATGAGTTTCTTTGTGAACATAGTCTAAAAAAGCCTTACCTGTTACTCTTTTTCCCACTAGTCGACCTTGCATATCGGATAGAGATACTAAAACAGTATCAATCTCTTTAGATTTTATTTTTTTTTCTAATTCTTTAAAAGTAATGCTCATAATCGAAAACTAAATAATGAAATATTTTAACATATTATTAATAACTATGTAGCACAGCGTTCTAAACTACTTTGCGCATATGAAAACTCTGTGGTCTTGTAAATTGATCAAATGCTAATACTGAAAGTGAGCAACCGATACCAGTGTCTTTTACGCCAGTCCATGCAAGTGCCGGATCTAAGTAATCACATCTATTCATGAAGAAAGTTCCTGTTTGAACATTTTTTCCAAATTCTTTAGCAAACTCCAAATCTTTTGTCCAAATAGATGCAGTTAGTCCATAAGGGCTATCATTCATCAAGTGTTTTGCTTCTTTATCATCATCTACGGGCATAATTCCAACAGCAGGACCAAAAGTTTCCTCCATCATGAATCTCATATCATGATTAACATCAACCATTACTTGAGGGCTAACATAACAATTATCTTCTCTGGATATTGTAAATTTACTCTCATCAATAAGACGTTTTGCTCCGCTGCTCTCCGCTTCATTTATTTGAGCTCTAATAAAATTAGCTGCTGATTGTCTTACTACAGGGCCTAAATTTGTGTCAGGTTTTGAGGGATCGTTTAAATTATAATTTTCAGTAATGCTTTTGAAGCCATCTATAAATTCTTTATAAATTTTTTTATCTACATAAATTCTTTCTATACCACAACAAGATTGACCAGAATTAAATAGTGCACCGTCTGCAAGGTTTTCAATTGCGTGTTTTAAATCAGCATCTGCTCTAACGTAGGCAGGGTCTTTCCCTCCTAATTCTAGACCAGCATTAATAAATCGTGTTCCTATATATTTTTTTACCTCCTGACCTCCTCTTACAGAGCCAGTAAAAACAACGTGAGCTATTCTTGAGTCAGAGATTATTTTTTCACAAGCTTTATGATCAGTATGAATAAATTGGAAAACACCTTCAGGTATCCCCGTATTTTCAAAAGCTTGAAAAATTAGCTCTGCACATCTTGGTGTTTGTGATGAATGTTTTAAAATTAAACTATTACCTGAAATTATAGCAGGAACAATTGTGTTAGTTGCAGTAATAATCGGATAATTCCATGGGGCCATTACAAAAATCACCCCAAGAGGTGTTTTGTATATATAGTTGTCAAATTCCTCGTTTTGAGTAGCTGGAAGATTTTGTAATGAGTCTTTCGCAATATCTACCATATGTCTTGAGCGCTCTTCAAAGCCTCTTAATTCTCCTGCACATTGAGATATGGGCCTTCCAATTTGCCAACAAATTTCCTTTGATATTTCATCTTTGAGAGCGATTAAGTTATCAATAAATTTATTAACAATATTAATTCGGTCATCAAGAGATGTGTTTTTCCAAATTTCAAAACTTGTTGAGGCTTTATCTATGACTGTATTAATTTTACTATCTGAGGCTAATTCTCTCTCTAAATAAATAGTATTATTTATGGGTGTAATTGTTTTTTGAATACTCATCAGTCCTCCAATTATTATTTATTATAATGTATTTGATGAGTTCCTGAAGAGGTTTTATTTTCTCGCGGCTAAATTAATAACCGCGAGTATTTATTATTTTTTCTTAGCGATTCATCTTAGCTATGACTTCGCCTGGAAAAGCAATTGCGATACCATACTGATATATTATCGATCTAAACTCTTGTACATCCTCCCAAGTCTCAGATGCTTGTCCATGAAGCTGCAAGCCAACTGGAGTTTGATAATGTTCGCTTAAAAAATAAAAGACATTATCGGTAACACCTTTCGAAGGGTCAGTTAAATCTACAGGCTCAAAACCTTTAACGATAGAATAAGAGTTTAATCTATCATCACCAGATAAAGAATGTTTATCATGCAAAAACTGATGATGGCTTTGTAAGATAGATTCAACTTTCTCTACATCTGCAGATGGAACTTTTAAAGTTACAGCAAAAGAGTTTGGCTGCATATGTCCATTTGCAAAAGCTAATGATGAAAAAATCGTAAAAATCAAAGTAATAAAAATTTTATTCATTATGTGCCTTTCTATTAACAAAAATAAATTTAAAATTTAAATGAGAATAAACTTTTATACTTTTTGGAGATTTATTAAATGTTTTAAAGGAAATTTAAGATGTCTTTTTAGCATACCTAGACATAAAATTTTCAGCTAAGCCTTTGAGTAAACTTAATTGTTTAAGTCTTGAAACTCCATCAACTATTCCATCAACTGATTTGCTGATAAAGTTTTTGGTAGCAATATCTTTTTCTGACTTATCGTTAAGCCAATAAATTAATGTTGCGAGATAAATCATTGAAAGTAAACCTCGCTTTGAATAGTAACTAAAATCATTTGATTTATCACCTGATAAACTCCATATAAAGTCACTATTTTCGTGAAGCATTTTAATAGACATTAATATGTTACCAGGTCTCAAAAGAAATTTTAGCATTTCAGGTAATGCTTTTTTGAGATGGTTGTTATTTTCAAATTTTAGCTCCATGATTGTTTTAATTTTATCTCTAGTTTTCAATCGTGAGTTGTTGAAGGAGTTGTAATTCTTCTCAACTTGAATGTTATTTTGAGCAATTATAAATTTTAAGACATCATATTCAAAAGATGGAAATAATTTTGCTAGAGCGGATGTTGATATTCTTTGCTTTTTTGCGCATTGTAAGAGAGTTTCTCTGGACCAACCAAATTTAGGCACTTCATTAATAAATAAGTTAGCTAATTTTTCTTGCTTTGACTTCATATTTATATATAAATTACGCCTTTATGAGGTTACTAGATTGGCAATAGAAGTTCAAGTCAGAGATAATAATGTTGAGGCTGCTATACGCGTACTCAAAAAAAAGCTTTTAAGAGAGGGTATTTTCAAAGAATTAAAGTTAAGAAAAAATTATGAAAAACCATCAGAAAGAAAACTTCGTGAAAAAGCCGAATCAATTAAAAGATTTAAAAAACTTATGCGTAAGAAGAAATTTGACTAATTCTCCAGTCCTTTAATTATATCTTCACAAACTTTCTTAGCATCTCCAAATAACATCAAGGTGTTGTCTCGGAAAAATAATTCATTTTGAACACCTGCATATCCACTAGCCATACCTCTTTTAACGAAAAATACTTGTCCAGCATTTTCTACATCTAAAATAGGCATACCATAAATGGCACTAGTCTTATCAGTTTTTGCAGCCGGGTTAGTTACATCATTAGCACCAATCACAAATGCAACATCAGTCTCAGAGAAATCTCTATTAATTTCATCGAGTTCTAGAACTTCATCATAGGGAACATTTGCTTCTGCAAGTAACACATTCATGTGTCCCGGCATTCTACCAGCTACAGGATGGATTGCGTATCTTACTTCTGCACCTGCAGCTTTAAGTAAATCACCCATCTCTCTCAGTGCGTGTTGTGCTTGAGCAACAGCCATTCCGTAACCAGGAACAATGATTATTGTTTTGCTATTTTTCATCATAAAAGCAGCATCAGCAGCGTTACCTTGTTTTGCTTGACGATCATCTTTTACTCCGCCAGCACTAGCTGCTTGTTCTCCACCAAATCCTCCAAGTAAAACGTTTAAGAAAGATCTATTCATTCCCTTGCACATTATGTAACTCAAGATAGCTCCTGACGAACCAACCAGTGCGCCGGTAATAATCAATAAGTTATTAGATAGAGTAAAGCCAATTCCAGCAGCGGCCCATCCGGAATATGAGTTTAACATTGAGACAATAACTGGCATATCTGCTCCTCCAATTGGAACAATTAAAAGTACCCCGATAACAAATGAGGCAAAAACGATAAGCCAAAATAATTCTTGGTTTTGATCGATGCAAAACTTAACAATTAAAGCAATAATTCCTAAACCCAAAAGTAAATTAATAAAATGTTGACCTTTGAAAACTAAAGGATTTCCTGAGACAAAACCTTGGAGTTTTCCAAAAGCTATAATAGATCCTGTAAAAGTCACAGCACCTATTGCTGTTCCAATTGACATTTCTATTAAACTTCCCATCGGAATAGATCCAACAGTACCTATATTAAAGGCACTAGGATTGTAATATGCAGAGGCAGCAACAAATACAGCAGCTAATCCTACCAAGCTATGGAAAGCAGCAACTAATTGTGGTAATGCAGTCATTTGGATTTTAACTGCGATTGATGTTCCAATCAAACCACCTATTAAAAAAGCTATTCCAATTTCTTTATAGCTAAGTACACCAGGATTGGACAGTGTTGTGACTATGGCTATAGTCATCCCTAAAATTCCTAAAAAATTTCCTCTCCTTGCAGTTGAAGGATGTGATAACCCTCTAAGAGAAAGTATAAATAAAACCGATGAAACTAAATATGCTGCAGTTGTTAAAGTTGACATTTTTTACCTATTGTTTCTTCTTAAACATGGAGAGCATTCGATTTGTTACAACGAACCCCCCAAATATGTTAACGGCAGCAAGAGTTACAGCAACTAAACCAAAATATTTAGAAATGTTACTATCAACAGGGCCTGCGGCCAATAAAGCTCCAACAATAATTACAGACGAAATAGCGTTTGTGACACCCATCAAAGGACTGTGTAAAGCTGGGGTAACGGACCAAACTACATAATAACCTACAAAACAAGCCAATACCAAAACAGTTATACCAAAAATAATAAAGTCACTATGGCCTCCAGATGTTTCGGCCACACTAGATGCTAACTGGCTTGCTTCATTTGCAATTTGTTGTGCTTTGTATGATAAACTTTCTAATTGATTTGAAATTTCTGACATAGTAACTCCTTTTTATTTTATTAAAATCTTTCCAGCTGAGCAAATCATTGTAGCTTTAATAATTTCATCACTTTTATTAATCATAGATTTTTTCTTATCTTCAAAGTTCATTAATTTTAAAAAGTTAGAAATATTTTTTGAAAAAAGGCTTGAGGCATTATTTGCAACTCTGCCAGGAACGTTGGCGTGACCTACAATCTTAAGACCATTTTTGGAAACGACTTTTCCAACTTGGCTAAATTCGCAGTTCCCACCTGACTCTACAGCTAGATCAACAATAACTGAACCATTTTGCATGTTCTCTAACATTTCTTTTTTTAAAATTAAAGGCGCTTTTCTTCCGGGTATTTGAGCAGTACATATTACAATATCCATTGTCTTTAGAGTTTCGGCCAATAAAGCCTCTTGTTTCTTTTGGTACTCCGCACTCATTTCTTTTGCATAACCACCCTTCGTTTCAGCATTCTTTGACTCCTCATCCTCGACCATAACAAATTTACCACCAAGACTCTCAACTTGCTCTTTTGAGGCAATTCTTACGTCTGTGGCAAAAACAATAGCACCTAATCTTTTAGCAGTTGCTATAGCTTGTAAACCTGCAACACCTGCACCTATGACTAAAACATTTGCCGGAGTAACTTTACCAGCAGCCGTCATAAATAATGGTAATACTCTGTTAAATTCTTGAGCAGCATCTATAACCGCATGATATCCTGCTAAATTTGCTTGAGAGGACAAAATATCCATATCTTGAGCTCGAGTAATTCTTGGGACTAATTCTAAAGCAAACGCTGAGATTTTTTTTGAATTTAAAATTTTAATACTGTCTTGGTTGTTCTGTATACTGATTTGAGAAATAACCATAGAATTATTTTTTATTAATTTAGATTCATCTGGGGTTGGGCAATTTATTTTTAAAATAATATCAGCATTCTTAAAGACTTCTTTTGAGGTGGATAGAGTCGCTCCAGACTCTTTATAAGATTTATCATTAAAGCCTGAAAGTGAACCTGCCCCCTTTTCAATAAATACTTGGTGACCAGCTTTTACATAGTTTTTTACATCATCAGGAGAAATAGAAACTCTATTCTCAAACTTTTTTTTTTCTTTAACTGCGCCTATTATCATTAACTTGTTCCTTTTAGAAGGTATGTTGTATATCAGATAAATCTAATTTGTTAAGTCTAAGATTTATAAAATTTATTGGAAATTTGTTGAAAGTGATCATAAACCGGCAAATTTGAATGCTTTTTTTTGATTGGTTTCAACATTTTTAACTGAAAAATCTTTAATTAAGTCATGAAAAAGCTTGTACCAATTTATTTCAGCTTTCAAATGAATAAAGATTGACCCCAAACCAACCGCTGCTCGATCCATAAATACAAACTCTCTTGGAGGTTTAACTCCTCCATATTTTTTGAGCTCTTTATGGACTTCGCTAGCTATTTTAGCTCCATAGATACCACTATCTGAGTCTTGTATTTTTCGAACCTCATTTTTTAAGATTGGATCATACAAGAATAAAGCCCATTTATTTAAAACATTCATTAATTTATCATCAATGTCTTTAAACCCCCATACTTGATAAGCGGTTTTTATCTTTTTGTTATCTTTTTCTTTTAGAGCAAAATAAAGGTCTATTACACCTTTGACAAATTTTGGAGGAAATATCCTTACACAGCCATAATCAAATAGATTAATATTGTTTTTATTATCTACTGAATAATTACCTAAATGTGGATCTCCATGAATTATACCGTATTTATAAAAGGGTAAGTACCATGCCATGAATAATTTTTTTGCTAATTCATTTCTAGTTTTTTGTGGTGCATTTTTATATTCGATTAATTTTTTACCGTTAAGAAATTCCATCACTAAAAGCCTGTTTGTAGATATTTTTTCGTAAACATTTGGAATTTTGATATAAGAGTTATTTTTATGAATAAATTTAAAAATTTTTAAATGTTTGTTTTCTAAACTATAATTTAATTCTTCTTTTAGTCTTGCTTCTATTTCTTTATAGATCTCTCTAATTTGTATTGATTTATTATAACTAGAGTAAATTTTAAATATTATTTTTAATTGGTTTAAGTCAGCCTCTACTGCTGAGGACATATCAGGATATTGGAGCTTACACGCAACATAATCATTGGTTTTCAATTTGGCCTTATGAACCTGACCTAAAGATGCAGCAAAACTTGCCTCTTGATTGAATTCTTTGAAGTTATTTTGCCAATTTTCACCTAATTCAGCTTTCATTCTTCTTTTTACAAACACCCAAGACATTGGAGGTGCATTTGACTGTAATTCAGCTAATTTTCTAGCATACTCTTCAGGCAGTAAATCAGGAATAGTAGCGCTTAGTTGTGCCACCTTCATCAAAGGTCCTTTTAAGTTACCTAAAATCTGTGTAATTTGAGCCGCATACTTTTGATCACTTAAATCAAAATTTAAATATTTTTTACCTGCAAATTTCGTAGCTAAAGAAGTCATGGAAGTTGTGACTTTTGAGTACCTTTTTACTCTTGATACTAAATTATTTTCTTCTTTCATTTTAAACTAAAGACTTTTTTCAAACTCATCTATTAGGCCTGAAATCATTGAGAGGCCTTTTTCCCAACTATTTTTTTGTTTTAGGTCCACGTTAAATGGTTTTAAAACTTCACTATAGTGTTTCGATCCACCACTTTTTAAAAGACTAATGTAACTTTCCTTAAAATTTGGAAGGCCCTCATCATAAAGTTGAATCAAAATATTTACTAAACAATCTCCAAAAGCATAAGCATATACATAAAAGGGAGTATGAATAAAATGAGGTATGTATGTCCAAAAATATCTATATCCATCTGTTAATTCAATATTAGGGCCAAGACTTTCAGATTGTGTTTTCAACCAAAAATCACAAAGTTGATCAGATGATAACTCTCCTTTTTTTCTCTCATAGTGAACTAACTTTTCAAATTCAAAAAATGATATTTGCCTGACAACAGTGTTAATCATGTCTTCTATTTTTGATGCTAAAAGATATTTTCTGGCACTCTTATCACTGTCTTCAAGTAATGTTCGAAAAGTCATCATCTCTCCAAAGACACTTGCAGTCTCTGCTAGAGTAAGTGGAGTGCTGGATAAGAGCAAACCTTGTTTAGCAGACAAATATTGGTGACATCCATGTCCAAGTTCATGAGCTAATGTCATTACATCTCTGGTTTTACCATGGAAGTTTGTCAAAATGTAAGGGTGTATTGAGGGAATTGTAGAAGCTGCAAATGCTCCTGGAGATTTACCTGATTTTAATTCTGCATCAATCCAACTGTTATTAAAAAATAATAATACAATATCTTTAAAACTCTCATCAAAGTTAGCATATGAGCGGATTACAATATCTTTTGCCTCAGACCAATTTATTTTTTTATTAGGTGAGTCAGGATAAGGCGCATTTCTATCCCAATAATTAAGTTTTTCTTGATTAAAAAGTTTGGCCTTAATTTTATAGTATCGATGTGAAATATTCTTGTAATTGGTAGTAACACTCTCAGTTAGTGCCTCGACAACCTCATTTTCAACATTGTTTGCTAAATTTCTTGCGTCTGTTGGAGATTTGTATTTTCTCCACTTATCATTTGTAATTTTATCTTTTGCGAGAGTGTTTGTAATAAAAGAGAAAGTTTTTACATTCGATTTAAAAACATCTTCAATACTTTTTGCTGCTTTTTTTCTGGTTGTTGCTTTATGATCAGATAATAAATTTAAAGCTTCTGAACTATTTAAATCTTTATCATCGATTTTAAATTTTAAATCGTTTATTTGTTCTTCAAAAAATCTCACCCATGAAGAGTTAGAGGTTAAATTCTTATCAAGGAAAATCATCTCACTTTTTTCATCAAGTTGATGTTGTTTATATCGACGAATGTTTATTAACCAATTTTTATATTTGCCAGCATTTGATAAAAATTTTTCAAATTCTGGATCATTTGTGGCATTTATTTCGTTTGTAAAAAAAATCAAGTTTGATGATATCTCTGTAAGTTTTTCTTTTACACCTTGATAGAATTGAACCGTCTCTTGGTCGTTCATATTTGTTGCGTATATCAAAAAAGCGAAATTTCCAATCTTATCACCAAGTTCATTACCGTCTTCATACTCTTTTATGATGGTTTCGAGGTTTTGAGCTTGATTAACTAATTGACCTTTATATTTTTTGTTAAAAGATTTAGAGAAATTTCTATATTTATCGAGATCAAGATCAATTCCTTCATCTTTTATAGAAGAGTAAAAATCTCCTAAATTCCAGTTCGGCAATTTCTCAGTCATCTAAACTATTTTTTTTTAAATTGTTCTATTTGTTCTTTTGTTGCTTCTGATTGATATTTACTTTTCCATTCAGAGTAAGCCATTCCATAAATAATCTTTCTTGATTCCTCATAGTCTAGATCATAGTTTTCCTCTTTTGCATATTTTACATACCATTTTGATAAACAATTTCTGCAAAATCCACTAAGATTCATCAGGTCAATATTTTGTACATCAGTCCTACCTCTTAAATGATTAATTAAATGATCAAGCACGTTGGCTTTAATTTTGTACTCTTGCTCTTTTGATATTTTACTCATGGTAATTTACTAATATCATGTTATTTATTAATTTCTAAACAAATCAAATGAAACTTAGAAACCGTAAAGCCAAAATTGTTGCAACATTAGGACCAGCCTGTGAGACTGAAAAAGCTATTGAGAAATTATTTTTATCTGGTGCTGACGTATTTCGTCTTAATTTTAGTCATGGTGACCATGAGGATCACAAAAAAAAAGTTAAAATTATTAGAAATTTAGAAAAAAAATATGATCGTTATATTTGTATTTTAGGTGACTTACAGGGTCCCAAATTCAGAGTTGGTAGATTTCTAAATGTCAAAGAACAACTAAAAAAAAACCAAATATTTACTTTTGATCAAAATAAAAAAGATGGTGACAGTTCTCGAGTCTACTTGCCTCACAAAGAAATTTTCAAATCTATAGCAATCGGACAAAGGCTGTTAGTGAATGATGGTAAGGTAAGGTTAAAAGTAAAATCAAAATCTGCTTCTGCAATTAAATGTGTTGTTACAGATGGTGGAGAAATTTCTAATAACAAAGGATTGAATATTCCAGATACAAAACTTGATTTAAAAATAATTACTCCAAAAGACAAAAAAGATTTAGAGCTAGCAATTAAACTTGATGTTGATTGGATAGCTCTTTCATTTATTCAAACTACAAAAGATTTATTAACAGCAAAAAAACTTATTCCTGCAAAATTTAAAGTAATGGTTAAAGTAGAAAAACCCTCTGCAATGGAAGAAATTGAGTCGATAACTGAAAATTCTGATGGAATAATGGTTGCTAGAGGAGATCTGGGTGTTGAAACAAATCCAGAAGATGTGCCAATTCATCAAAGAACAATGGTAGCTGCATGCAGAAAATATGGAAAGCCATGTATTGTTGCAACACAAATGCTTGAGAGTATGATTGACTCACCTACTCCAACGAGAGCAGAGGCCTCTGATGTTGCTACAGCAGTATTTCAAGGGGTAGACGCTGTAATGTTATCTGCAGAGTCAGCTGCTGGTAATTACCCTAAAGAGTCTGTAGAAATGATGGATAAAATTATTAAACGTGTTGAAAGTGATCCTAAATATTTAGCTAATATTCAAAATTATAATTTGAATATGGTAAAAACATCAACAGAGGCTATTGCTACTGCAGCACTTGAAGTGGCCACCATTGCTGAATGCAATTGTATCGCAACATTTTCTCAATCAGGAAGATCTGTTTTGAGAGTCGCAAGGATGAGGCCTGATGTGACATTAATAGGATTAACAACTAATAAAAAAGTTGCTCGTCAAAATGCTTTAACTTGGGGTACTTTTATGGATGTCGTGGATGAAATTTCATCATCAACTGAGATGGTGGACCGTGCCTGTAAAATAGCAAAGGTAAGAAAAATTCTTAAACATGGTGAAAAAATAATAATCACAGCTGGAGTACCTTTTGGAAAAGTTGGAAGTACAAATATTCTTCGAATAGCTAAAATTATTTCTAATAGTAAATTAACTTAATTTAGAACAAGCAGTTTTAATTCTTTGGCAGGCATCCTCTAATATTGAGTCAGAAGTTGCATAAGAAATTCTAAAGAAACCCTCTAATCCAAATGCAGAACCTTGTACACCTGCAACACCCACCTCTTCAAGAAGATAATCCATAAAGTCACCATCAGTTATGAGTTTTTTACCAGACTCCGTTGTCTTACCTAAAACTCCTTTACATGAAGCAAAAACATAAAAAGCACCCTCTGGAGTTCTGCAAGACAATCCAGGTGTTTCATTTAAATGTTTTACAACTATATTACGCCTTCTAAGAAAAGATTCATTGTTTGATATAATAAAACTTTGATCACCATTTAATGCCTCTACAGAAGCTGCCATTGATATTGATGCTGTAGAAGATACGTTTTGTGATTGAACTTTGTTCATTGCATTGATGAGACTGACTGGACCTGCTGCGTAGCCTACTCTCCAGCCTGTCATACAATAAGACTTGGATAATCCATTCATCGTTAACGTTCTTTCTTTTAAAAATGGGCAAACTTCAGCTATTGTTTTGAACTCATTGGTGTCGTAAACGATCTTTTCATAAATATCATCTGATAAAATATAAATATTTTCGTAACTTTTAAGAACATCTCCTATAGCTACCAATTCCTCTTTGGTATACATAGATCCAGTCGGATTACTTGGGCTATTTAGCATCAACCATTTTGTTTTTGAAGATATATTTTTCTCCAAATCCTCAGGTGTGATTTTAAAACCACTTTGCTCACTACACTCAACTATGATAGGTTTTCCATCATTTAAAATTACAATATCGGGGTAACTCACCCAATATGGAGCAGGGATTATAACTTCATCACCTTGATTAATTGTTGCTGAGAAAGCATTATAAATTATATGCTTTCCACCAACTCCAACTGTAATATTACCAAGTTCATAATCTAAGTTATTATCTCTTTGAAATTTTTTTTGAATTGCGACCTGCAAGTCTGGTGTTCCTTTACCTGGTACATACTTTGTAAAACCCTTATTTATGGCCTCAATAGCTGCGCTTTTAATGTGATCAGGTGTATCAAAATCTGGTTCTCCAGCTGCTAAAACAATCACATCCTTACCAGCTCTTTTCAGTTCCTGGGCCTTCATATTGGTGGCTATTGTTAATGATGGTTTTATGTTATTTACTCTATTTGAAATCATTTTTTTTATTTAGTTATCTATAAACTTATTTATAAATTTCTACAAGTATGCCATTTAGAATAGTAAGTGAAAATAAACCTAAAGGAGACCAGCCTCAAGCAATTAAAAAATTGATTGATGGTTTAGAAAAAAGGAAACAAAGCCAAGTATTATTGGGTGTAACCGGCTCTGGAAAAACATTTACAATTGCAAATGTTATTGAAAAATATAACAGACCAACATTGATTATGGCTCCAAATAAGACCTTAGCTGCGCAATTGTATGAAGAGTTAAAAGTATTGTTTCCTAACAATGCAGTTGAGTATTTTGTGAGTTATTATGATTATTATCAACCAGAAGCTTATGTACCTCGATCAGATACATTCATAGAAAAAGAGTCCTCTATAAATGAGCAAATAGATCGTTTTAGACACTCAGCAACTAGATCATTAGTAGAAAGAGAAGATGTAATTATTGTAGCAAGTGTTTCATGTATATACGGCATCGGGTCCGTTGACTCTTATTCTAAAATGACTTTAGAAATTAAAAAAGGACAAAACATTAATTTAATGGAGTTCCTGAGAGAATTAGTAGAGTTACAGTATAAAAGAAATAATATTGATTTTAGAAGAGGTATGTTTCGAGTAACTGGAGATCGGGTTGATGTTTTTCCTGCGCATTTAGAGGATATAGCTTGGAGGATAAGTTTTTTTGGAGACGAGGTGGAAGATATTAAAGAATTTGATCCTCTCACAGGTGAATTCATCCAAAGCTTCGAAGAAGTAAAAATCTTTGCAAATAGTCATTACATTACTCCAAAACCACGATTAGAGAACGCTATTAAAGAAATTAAGAAAGATTTAAAAATAAGACTAGAAGAGTTTGATAAGGAAAAAAAGTTGCTTGAATTTCAAAGATTAAAAGAGAGAACTAATTTTGATTTGGAAATGATACAGGCAACGGGAACATGTTCAGGAATTGAGAATTATTCGAGATATTTAAGTGGAAGACAACCTGGTGAAGCACCACCAACTCTATACGAGTTTATTCCAGAAAACTCGCTTCTTATAATTGATGAGTCTCATGTATCCGTGCCTCAAATAAATGGTATGTATAAAGGTGACCGATCTAGAAAAAAAACTTTATCAGATTATGGATTTAGACTTCCATCTGCATTGGATAATCGACCTTTAACTTTTGAAGAATGGAATATGATGCGTCCCCCTACTATTTTTTTATCTGCAACTCCTGGCCCATGGGAATTGAATGAAGTCGAAAATGAGTATGTTGAACAAATCATACGACCCACAGGTCTAATTGATCCTGAGTGTGTGATCAAAACAACTGTCAATCAAGTGGAAGATTTGATGGGTGAAATTAAAATAACGCTCAATAAGAAAAATAGAGTATTGATTACAACTCTTACAAAAAAAAATGCCGAGGACTTAACCAATTACTTAAAAGAACATAATTTAAAGACTGAATATATGCACTCTGATGTTGAGACTATTGATAGAATAAAACTTATTCGCTCTTTAAGAATTGGGGAGATTGATATTTTAATTGGTATTAATTTACTTAGAGAAGGACTAGATATTCCTGAGTGTGGTTTAGTAGCCATTCTTGACGCTGACAAAGAGGGTTATTTAAGGTCAAAAACTAGTTTGGTCCAAACTATAGGTCGTGCAGCCAGAAATATAGATGGAAAAGTGATTTTATATGCAGATGTATTAACTAAAAGTATTAAAGCAGCTCTTGAGGAAACAAAATACAGAAAAAATAAACAAATTGAATTTAATAAGAAAAATAACATTACCCCTCAATCAGTGAAAAGAAATATTGGTGAAATTATCGAGAGCATCTATGAAAAAGATAGCTATACTGTGGGTACATCTGAAATTGATAAATTGAGTCCTAATAAATTTGAAAAACATGTTCAAAAATTAGAGAAAAAAATGTTATCTGCAGCTGAAAATTTAGATTTTGAAAAAGCTGCAATGTTCAGAGATGAGATAAGGAAACTTAAAAAAGATCAAATGGGTGTGAATTGATTGAGAGTTTATTAGGAGTATTAATAAGTCTTGCTTTATTAATATGGTCATGTGATTTTGCAATAAAAAATTCAATATTAATCTCACACGTTTATAAAATTAGACCAATCCTTGTTGGAATATTTATTATAGCAATTGGCACTTCCCTCCCTGAGTTTGCAGCAACATTCCAAGCATTAAAGTTAAATTCCGTTGGAATAGTAGCAGGTAATCTTGTTGGAAGTAATATTGCAAATATTTTATTGGTAGGGGGTATCATGTTATATCCCATTACTAGGTTAGTAACTGATAATAGGGATAAAAGTACTTTTTTATTTTTTTTAATTTTTTCAATCGTTTTTTTTATTTTCATAATATTTGATTTTAAAATTGGCTACATGTACGGTGTTTTACTTTTTGGATTACTTTGTTTTTTTATTTATTTTGAATTAAAAAAACCAATTGATGAAACTAACACAATATCCAAGATAACAAATTCTTCATCTTTTTTTATTATTTTAAAAATAATATTAGCATTTATAGCTTTATTTTTTAGTTCTAAGTATTTTATTGTTTATGCAAAAGATTTAACTAGCATATTTGGTGTTGCAGAAACTACTATTGGAATAACAATTGTTGCTTTTGGTACTTCTTTGCCTGAGGTAATTGCAACAATTTTATCAATCGTAAAAAAACAAAATAATTTGGCAATTGGAAATATTCTCGGATCAAATATAGCCAACATATTTGGAATAACGATTATTGCTGTGCTAATCAATGGAAGTATAAATTTTTATGAATTACTTAGTCAAATTGATAAATGGCTATTTTTAGTAACTTCTTTATTATTTTTTATAATTATTTCTTTAAAATTGGCTGGAAAATTAATTTCTCTTGGCTTTATATTAGCCTATATGATCTATTTTGTGTTCCTATATTTGTAGAATGAATAAATGAAAAAATTAAAAGTCCTAATACCCATAGCAATACTTTTAATTTTAGTGATTTTATTTGGACTTAGTTTTCTAAAATTACCTATGAATATTTTATCTAAAGAAATGGTCGAGAGAGAAACTAAAGGTTTAGTTACATTGAACAGTTTATCAAATCAAACTTTAAAAATTATGCCTAAACCAATTCTCTCTATAAATAATTCAAATTTCAAGATTAATTATAATTTAATCCAAACTGATTTTGCAGCTTCTGATATTGAAATTTCTAGATCTATTTTTAATGCGGATGATATTGCAATTTCACTTAACCAAGCAAGAATAGAAAATGTAAATTCAAATTTTGTTAACAATGCGATTTTACTAGAGGGTGATATCGATAATTTAAAATTACAGATCTCTAACGAGGGCAATAATACAAGAATAGTATCAAATAAATTTAAATATAAAGGCTCTGATTTATATTTTGATATTTATACAGCTAATTCAGACATAAACAAAATTGATTTTACCATAGAAAATCTAGATATAGATGAACTAGTATTACTTTTAGGTGAAGATTACCAAGAAGTTTTAAAAAAAATAAATTTTCAAAGTCTTGATATCAAAGGTGAATATGTAAAAGAAAATTTAAATATTGAAAACCTAGTTATTACTCTAGCTGACAAATCACAAATTAATATTGAGGGGAATATCAATTTAAGCGATTTCATGAGTTCTGATGTATCAATTAGAGGTCAAAATATCTCTTCAGATAATTTGTTTCAACTAATTCGTAATATAAATATTTTCAATAAAATTATAGACATTCCTCAAGGAATAATTGAAACTTTTGATTTAAACTACAATTCAAATAATTTAACTATAAATAAACTCTTGTATGTCTCTGATCAAGGAACAAACTTAGATTTAAACGGAACTATTGAAAATTTTGATTTTTTTAATGCTAACTTTAATGCTAGTCTTAACTCTAGTTCCAAAGATGACTTATCAGTATTATTAGAATTTTTACCTTATTCGGAATTAGTAAAGCAATTTGAATTTGATAAAATTGAATTATCCAGCAATTTTGCAAATAATATTTTTACAATTGATCAAATAAATATAACTAATAAAGATGAAAATATTATTCAAATTAGCGGCACTTATGGGCTTCATGATATCAATAGTCTACAATTAGATATTCAATTAAACCGGTTTAGACAATTTGAGTTAATTCCATCTAACTCATTAATTAGATTATTAAAAACATTAAATACGGAGCATATCAACGCGAGAGGCCTCATAAATGGCTCAAATTTAGCTATTGAAGATCTTCAGTTCATTAATTTGAAAGGTTCGAATTTATTGATTGACGGTAATTTAAATCTTAATGATTTTAATAATGCCTCTTTGAATATTGGAATTGAAAATTTAAATAAAACAGAACTATTAAATATCATCACTGAATTAACTGAAGAAGATTTTACGAATATTGTGGATCTTGTTGACTTTGATTATTTAGAGTCAAACTTATACGTTGATCCAGTCAGTGATTTATTTTTGATAGAAAATTTAGATCTAATAAGTAAAGATAAGATTTCAAATATTTCTGGATCAATTAAAAATCAGATGTTTACCGGCACAGTCAAATTAAATGATTTAAATTTATCTAATTTTGACCGTTTATTTTTAAATACATCTCGTATTAAAGGAAAAATTAATCTTTCTTTAGATGTTTCTGAACCTGTTAATCTTAAAAATATTAAAAATATATCTGGAAACATAGATGGTGATATTAATGTTAATATTACTGAAGAAGAATTTGCACTAGTTTTATTTATTCAATCTCTATCTCAAAACATTGAGGATTTTGAACAAATTAATGAATTATTAAACACATTAGCAAATTCTTTTATTAATCAAAGTAGTTCTATTTCTGGACAAATTTCAAATAATAATTTGAATAAATTTAAAATAAAAAACATAATTTTAACATCACCAGACGGAGAGACTTTAGAAGCAGAATTAGAATTAGCTTTGAATAATTTTAAAATTACAATTTTTGATATTATTGACAATGAGGATTTTGTTATAAAATATCAAAATGGAAATTATTCCTATGAAAGAGTCATACCTGATGGGACTGTAAGAAGACCTATAGAAGATTTAATTCAAAAAAATATAAATAAACTTTTTGAAAATTTATTTCAGTGATCTTAAAACAAAATCAATAATATCTTTTTCAATCTTACTTTTATTTAATCTGTTGATTTCTTGAATTCCAGTAGGAGAGGTAATATTTATTTCTGTTAGATAGCCATCTATCACATCAATACCAACAAAAAATAGTTTTTTTTTCACCAAAAATGATTTTATTTTTTTACAAATATACATATCTTTGTCAGTGATATTGGTTTCTTCAGCCCTTCCGCCAGCATGAAAATTTGCCTTTATGCTGTTAGTTCTAGGTACTCTTAATACAGCTCCAGCAATTTCTCCGTTTATAAGAATAATTCTTTTATCTCCCTTTTTGAAATTTTTAAGGAATCTTTGAATAATTACTGGGCAATTCGAAAATTTTTTTATGTAATTTTTTAAGAACGTATTGAGATTAGTCTTATTATGGCTAATTTTTTGAATTCCTAATCCCCCATTTCCATAAGCGGGTTTTATAATAACCTCTTTATTCTTCTTTATGAATTTTATGATTGCTTCTACATTCGATGATATTAACGTTGGGGGAGTTAATTCTGGGAAGTTCATCATAATATGTTTTTCTGGAAAGTTCCTTATCTCCTTTGAATTATTCAAAATTAGAGGTTTTTTTAATTGATCTAACAAATATGTATTAGAAATATAATTTAAATCGAAGGGTGGGTCTTGTCTAATAAAAATGGCATTCATCTGCTCTAAATCAATTTCTTTTAGGATCTTTCTTTGATATGAAAGCTGATTATTTTTTTTTAAACTTAATCTTGAAACATGAGATTTAATTTTATTAACTTTATTGATCTCACTAAATACCCATCCTGGATCATTATAATAACACTGTATACCTCTATTTAAAGACTCCTTGATTAACATGTAAGTAGAGTCCTCGTTAATATTTATTTTTTTGGGGTCATCCATTTGAAAAAGAAATTTCATATCAAACTCAATAATAGGTATTATTTAATAATGATAATATATTTTTTTTATCCTTAAACTCTTCAATTAACAAATCTGCAGGATTTTTTTGTTTTTCAACAATATTATATAATTTTTCAAGATGAATACTTTCATCTCTTCCTTCAGAATTTAGATAACCTCTTTTTTCTAATCCCTTTTTAGCGAGGTTAAGAAGGTTTTTACCATGCTCATATAATGGTGTATTAATAAAGTTACTTTTAAGTCCTTTATAAGGGACTTCTTGATACAAATTTAAAATATCATTCTCTTGCCAAGAACTTGTTTCTTTCCAAAGATGTTCAAGATTTTCATCATCATAAAGTATGCCTACCCAAAATGCTGGAAGAGCGCAAATCATTTCCCATTTCCCAGCGTCTGCACCTCTAAGTTCTATATATGACTTTAATCTTACCTCTGTAAAAATTGTGGAGAGATGGTTTATCCAATCTTGTATTGATATATTGTAATTTGAAAGGTCTCTATTTGCAGTATTTTTAGTTAACAATTCATTAAAAGTATAATCTGTTGTGTCATATTGTTTTCCATTGATCTTTAAAAAATAGTTTTTTACCCCTAAAACAAAGTCAACATATTCCTCAATAGAAAAATTCTTATTAAGAAATAATCTTTTAATTCCACATCTTTGATCATCAGTGTCTTGCCAAGTATAAATTCGATTACTCACTAAATTATTATATTTCGACTCACGAAAGGGCGAATTACAAAATATACCCATAACTATTGGTTGAATTCTATTAGAAACAACAAATTTTTTAATAAGATCTTTTTCATTAAAATAATCTAAATTTGCTTGAACAGTACAAGTTCGGGTCATCATATCTAATCCTCTTGAGCCAACTTTAGGCATGTATTCACTCATAATTTTATAACGCTCTTTTGGAATAAAAGTTAAATCCTCTAATTTACTTATTGGATCAAATCCCAGTCCTAAAATGCATAATTCATTCAATTCGGCATATTCTTTTAATTCTCTTAAATGTTCATAAGACTCCGTACATGTTTGATGAACATTCTTTAAAATTTTACCAGATAATTCTAGTTGACATCCTGGCTCTAAAGTAATGCTAGCACCATTTTTAAACAAAGATATTAATTGATTGAAACTATTGTATTCTTTTTTTTGCCAACCCTTTGATAAGAAAAATTGAAATAAATTTTGTATACTTACCTCTCCATCAAATTGAAATCTTTTATTATCTTTATAAAAGATAAATTTTTCATGTTCAGTCCCAATGCCTTTATACTCAGGTTCAGTAAAATTGGAGTAGAAATAATTTATAAGATCTGATTTTTGTAACAATTAAAACACACTATTTTTATGAAAATTACATTTTGTTATTTGATTAGAGTAATCTTTAGCTTGACGTTCTACTTTTTTTGCCACCTCTAAAAGCCATTTTTTTTTGTTATAAGATTTTTTTTGATACCCACCCTTGCCCTCATGATAAGCAAGGTAATGATTGTAAACATCACTTTTATCAATTTTCAACAGACGGTAACTTCCATCAACATACCAACCTATAAAATCACTAGCATCTCTAAAATTTTTTCTATCGGCATTAAAGTTTTTTGTTGAAACTTTATACTCTTCCCATGTTCCATCTAAAGCCTGACTGTAACCATAAGCGCTTGATGGCCTTAAGCCAGGAATAAAACCCAATACCTTTTTCCTCGGAGGCCTTGCAGCTCTTTCAAAAGAGGACTCTTGTTTAATAAAGCTTAATTGCAAACTAACTGGAACTCCCCATTTTTCTTTTGTTTTTTCTGCATATGATTTCCATTTAGGATTTGTTTTGAAAATATCGCAAATATTTGCTGTGTTAAAAGACCTATCGGTTGTAATACAACCTGATAATAATAGAAAAAATATCAGTAAGTACTTCACTAATTAAAATTTTTCCTTAAAAAATCACTCATTATATCTAATCCCTGTAATGCAGCTCCTTTGGAGTCTTGAGACCAAGCAAAAGTGTCAAAGTGAAACCAAGGTATATTGGGAGATTTTAAAAATTCTTGAAGAAAAAGTGCTGCCGTAATAGAACCAGCCATACCATCTAAAGATGCATTACTAAGATCTGCTACTTGAGATTTAATTTTAAACAAGTAAGGAGAGTACAAGGGTAATCTCCAACATCTCAATTTTTCTTTATTTAAATTTTCGATTTTTTTTGCAAATGTTTCATTATTACAAAAATAAGCAGGAAGGTCTTCACCCAGAGCTACTCTTGCTGCTCCAGTAAGCGTTGCAAAATCAATAATCATACATGGGTTATAAGAAGAAGCTTTTTCTATTGCATCTGCTAACAAAAGTCTTCCCTCAGCATCTGTATGAGCAATTTCGACAGACTTTCCTGATACAGATGAATATACATCACCAGGTCTCATTGATTTGGATGATATTGCATTTTCAGCGATTGGGGCAATTAAAACAATTTTAGTTTTTTTTAAAAAATAATTTGCTAACAAAAATAATGATATAGCGATAGCAGATCCTCCCATATCTTTTTTCATATTTCTCATTGAGCTGCCTGGTTTTATGTTTACACCTCCTGTGTCAAATGTAACGCCTTTTCCAATAATAACTAGTGGTTTGTCTTTTTTTGAAAGTTTTTGATTTGTTATTTCAATCACTTTCGGTTTTGAAGAAGAAGATTTACCAACAGCACATGTCAAAGGAAAATTTGAATTTATTTCTTTTTCTGTGTAATCAATAAAATTAAAACTTTTAAACAAATTATTATTTTTAATTTTTGAGTAATAAGTTGATGGGTTTAATTTATTAGCAGGGCTATTTATCAAGTCTCTTGAAAAATTAATACAATCTGAGTAAAAAGTTAAAAACTCTAATTCTTTTTGTTCCTTTACGTATAGTAAATTTTTTTTGGATTTAGACTGATACTTATAGTTGCCCCAAGCCCATGCTTTGAATATTTCAGACTCCTTTGATTTGGCAAATTTAGTAGAAATATAATAGTTACCAATGTTAGACGCCGAAAAAGCACTAATTGCCTCTAGGTTTTTATCTGCGCCCTCTCCTAATATGACCTCTTTCAATCTTCCGTCCTCATAGGGAATTTTGAGAATTTTTCCTGATTCTGCCTTGAAATTATTAGATAAAGCCCAATTTTTAGTAAAAGATGATTGTGTTAACAACCATTTATTAAATTTACTTTGTGAAATGACAGAAATTTTTGTAGAACACTCAGTATTATCATTGGTAAACATTACTTATAATAAGGATACTAGAAAAAAATGACTAAACAACAAGCGGAAAAGAAAACTGTAAAATTTGAAACTGAAGTATCAAAGCTCCTAGATATAGTTGCTAATTCACTCTATACCGAAAAGGAAATATTTTTACGTGAATTAATATCAAATTCATCAGATGCTTGCGAAAAGCTTAGATATCTTAGTCAGACTGACTCCAAAGCTCCTAAAACAAATAAATTCCAAATTCGAATTCATCTTAATGAAAAAAATAAAACTATCTCAATTAAAGATAATGGGATTGGCATGGATGATAAAGATATGCAATCAAATTTAGGCACAATAGCTAAATCTGGCACAGAAGAGTTTATTAAAAAGATGGGCGATAAAAAAGGAGATATCAATCAAATTGGTAAATTTGGAGTTGGTTTCTATTCATCATTTATGGTTTCAGATCAAGTAGTAGTTAGATCAAAGAAATATAACTCATCCAGTGGTTACCTTTGGACTTCAGATGGTAAAGGTACATTTTCAATTGAGGAAACGGAATACAATGAAATTGGAACTGAAATTACGTTATCAATTATGAAGGACGAGAAAGAGTTTTTAAGTAAATATAAAATAGAAGAAATAATAAAAAAGTATTCTGATTTTGTTCCTTTCCCCATTTTTGTAACATCCGAAGAAGATAAAAATGATAAGAAAAAAGATGATAAATCTGAAGATCAAGTAAACTCTGCTGAAGCAATTTGGCTAAAAGATAAATCAAAAATTAAAAAAGATGACTACAAATCTTTTTATAATCAAGTTTCAAATTATTATGATGAGCCCTTAACAACTATTCACTTTAAAGCTGAGGGAGTTGTAAATTATACTGCCCTTTTATATTTACCCAAATCGCAGCCTCAAGATCTTTACCATCCAGATCGGAAAAACAAGTTAAAGCTTTATGTAAATAAGGTATTTATTTCTGATAAGTTAGATGCATTAATTCCAGCTTGGCTTAGATTTGTGCCAGGTGTGGTAGACACAGAAGATCTTAGTTTAAATATTTCAAGAGAAATTTTACAAAATAATGCCGTAATTAATAAAATATCTAATGCTATTACAAAAAGAGTTCTCAAAGAAATTCTAGAATTACAAAAAAAGAAACCAGATGAATTTAAAGATTTTTGGAAGAATTTTGGACCTGTTGTAAAAGAGGGACTTTATGAGTTTAATGACTTTCATGATCAAATATTTGAATTTTCAACATTTAACTGCTCTGAGAAAGAGGAAATGATAACTTTAGATCAATACGTAACTGATTTTTCAAATGATAAAAAGAAAATCTATTATATATCAGGTGAAAACAAGGAAAACCTAATTAATAGCCCTCAAATGGAACTTTTTAAGAATAAAAAAATAAATGTTTTGTTAATTACGGATCCAGTTGACGAATTCTGGATGCCAATGAAAATGAAATTCAAAGATTATGAATTTACATCTATTACTAAAGGTGAAATTGATATTGAAGATAAAAAAGAGTCAAAAAAAGACAAAGAAGATCCAAAGGAAGATAAAGATTTTGTTGGATTTTTAAAAGACAATCTGAAAGATAAAGTTAAAGATGTAAAAATTTCTAAAAGACTTACTACAAGTGCTTCATGTTTAGTGGCTGATGAGAATGATATGGATATGCACTTAAAAAAACTGATGGCCGCTAATAATCAAAATATTTCTGATGAAAAAAGAATTTTAGAAATAAATATTAATCATGAATTAGTTAATAAATTAAAGTCTTTAGATAAAAATCAAAAAGACAAATTCTGTGAAATTCTTTATGATCACGCAAAGCTTATGGAAGGTGAAAGCCTTGACGACCCAAAAAAATATACGAATTTAGTCTCAGAACTCGTTTCCTTATGAGCGATCAAAACAAAATAGCAGACCCCATAGAATATGTTTCAAAAAATACTGATATAGTAATGTGCGATGGTGGAAGCGGTGATTTAGGTCATCCAGCTGTTTATTTTAAATTTGGTAAAAAAAAAGAAATTGTGTGTAACTATTGCAATAAAAAATTTATAAAAAAAGACTAAACTTTTTTTTCTTTATTAACTTCTCTCACTAAAAAATCCCTGAGGGCTTCAATTTTTTTAGAACCCTTCAATTCAGGAGGATAAGTAAAATAAATGATTGTCTTTGGAGTATTTGCATTAGGTAAAATAGGAACAAGATTGTTATTAGATATTTTCATATATTCTGGTAAGGCACCAATGCCCGCTCCTCCTCCAATAGCTCTCATAACTCCATACATATTAGATATATAAATGGTCTTGGGTTTTTTTGATTTAGGAATTAAATCCAAAATACAGTTTACATCGGGTATAGATGGCTCAACATCATGACCAAAAGCAATTATTGTATGTTTTGATAGATCACTCACACTTTTTGGTATACCAAATTTTTCAATATACTCTGGTGAGGAGTAAATTTTAAATTGAAACTCATACAAAGGAAAACGAATTAAATCCATTTGTGTAGGCTCTTTTAATCGTAAAGCTACATCAGCCTCACCTAAGGAAAGATCTGTATATTTATTTTCAATTCTTATAGAAATATCAATATCAGGATATGAGTTTGAAAACTTTGCTATTCTTGGGGCAAGCCATGTGGTACCAAAGGCAACAGTGGCAGCTATGTGTAGTGAGCCTGTAGGTTTTTCTTTAGAAGAAGTTAATTGAGACTCGGTTAGAGCTATTTTTCCAAATATATCATGTGCTGTTTTGAATAAAATTTTACCTTGTTCGGTCAATGTTAGTCCCCTGGCATGTCTTTTAAATAGTGATACTTTCAAATCTCTCTCTAATGAGCTAATCTGTCTACTTATAGATGAATGACTTATATTCATTTTATTAGCTGCTTCTGAAATATTAAGATCTAGTGCAACATTATGAAAAATTTTAAGTTTATCCCAGTCCATGTTTTAATTTGATAATTTAGATATTTATACTATCTATTTTTTAATTAGAAACTCATTAATTTTTTTTTGTGATTTATAAAATGTCTGTAATATAGACTTATGATTGGGCTTGAAATTCTTAAAAACAGAATAAAAGAGGCACCTCAAAGTTCAGGGGTTTACCTTTTTTAAAAATAAAAAAGATAACCCAATCTATATAGGAAAAGCTATTAATATCAAAAGGAGATTATCTAATTATGGTAATCTCCCAAAACTTCCAAGAAGACTTCAAAAAATGGTTTCACAAACAGTAAATATTGATTTTGAGCTAACAGAGTCTGAGAGAAATGCATTATTATTAGAGGCTTTACTTATCAAGAAATTTTCGCCGAGATATAATATTCGTTTAAAAGATGATAAGAGCTTTCCATTAATTAAAATTACTAAAGGTGACTTTCCAAGACTGACAAGATTTAGAAATGAATTTTCTAGTGAAGATAAAGTATTTGGTCCATTTACCTCTGCATTAAAAACAGACAAAGTCATAAAAATCTTACAGAAATCTTTTAAGTTAAGGAGTTGTAGTGACTTAGAGTTTAAAAATAGAAAACGAGCGTGCCTACTTTATGACTTAAAACAATGCTCCGCTCCATGCGTAAATAAAGTAAGTCAAAATGAATACAGAAATCAAGTTGATGATACAGTTAAATTTTTTCAAGGAGGCCAAAAAAAAATATTTGATAAATTAGAAAAACAAATGGTTTATTTTAGTGAAAATCAAAACTATGAAAAGGCAGCGGAGCTAAGAGATAGTATACAATCTTTAAATTTTATCATCAGAGAGGAAGTGAAAATCAGTACTCAAGATACAAATTATGACTATATTCATATTGATGAAAAAGAACATTTCTCAATATACATTGGTTTCATTAGGTATGGGCGATATCTTGGCGGAAATTTAATTTACTATTCTGAAAAGTTTGAAGATGATATAGACCTTACATCTTTAATTATACAATTTTACTTAAAAAACTTCAGACCTAATAAAATAATAATTTCAAAAAGAATTAACGGATATAATGAATTAAAGTCAATTATGAGAGATAATTATAAGATTGATGTATTTCTAAAAAGTAGCAAAATTAATGGTGTTCAGAAAATTTCAAAACTTACTGCAAAAAGAAATGATAAAGAAGTAAATCTTCAAAAACAAAAGTTTATTAATAATCAAGAAATATTAACTTTAATGAAAAATAGGTTTAATATTAATAACAAAATTGAACGTGTAGAGGCTTACGATAATAGTTTTTTCGGTAACAACTATGCTGTAGCATCATATGTGGTGTTTAATGAAGAGGGTTTTAGTATAAAGGATTCAAGAACATATAAATTTAAAGATTACGATTTAAAAAAGTTTGGTGATGCAGATTTAATGCGAAAGGTGTTTAAATCTCGTTTCTCCAAAGATGATAAAATTTTACCAGATTTAATAATTATTGATGGGGGTCAACCTTATTTAAAAATTTGCCAAGAAATTATTGAAGAAAGCGGTATTATTGAAAGTATAAAGTTAATTGGGGTGTCTAAAGGTTTTAAAAGAGATTTTAGATTTGACAGATATCACACTCTTAGTGAAAAAAATCTATCTTTGAAGGATAGCCCTCAAATAGAGGGTTTTATACAAAAAATGAGAGATCAAGCTCACAAATTATCCAAAAAAAATAGCATGAAAAGAATGTCCGACTCCCTAAAAACAAGTTTTTTAGATGATATATCTGGCATTGGGAAAATAAAAAAAATGAGGGTCATCAATTTTTTTGGAAGTGTTCAAAATCTAAAGAAAGCTAACAAAGATGAGTTAGTTCAAATAAAAGGATTAAATTCGAAAAATATTAAGGCTATATTGGATAAGATAAATGGCTAAAATTTACACTATTCCCAATATTATTACTTTTGTAAGAATTATTTTAATTCCCATAATTTTATATTTACTGTTCTCCGATAATTCTAAAGTAGTTCTTGTTGCAGGATTACTTTTTATAGTTTCATCTATATCTGATTATTTTGATGGATATTTAGCGAGAACATTGAATCAATCATCTAGGCTTGGTGCTTTACTTGATCCTATCGCTGATAAACTATTAATAGCAGCTGTCATCATAGTTTTGATAGACACGAGAGTAATTGCGGACATTCATGTAATTCCAGCCATAATTATTTTATTAAGAGAAATTGCAATTTCTGGTTTAAGAGAATTTTTAGCTAAACTAAATACTGACATGCCAGTAAGCAAACTAGCTAAATATAAAACTACATTTCAAATGGTTAGTTTATCTATTCTCATAATAGGATTAGGTTTTGAATTAAATGATTTTCTGTGGAATTTTGGCTTAGTCACATTATGGCTAGCCGCTATAATTACTTTATTATCTGGATATAATTATGTAGCAAAAGGTCTTAAACATATTTGAATATTACATTAAAATATTTTTCTTGGATAAGAGTAAAACTTAAAAAAAGTCATGACTTAATTGAATTAAATCAAACAATAAGTTTTAAGGAATTGAAAAATAATCTCATTTCAAAAGACCCTGTATTTCAAGAAATATTTAATGATAAGAGCGTAAAATATTTTTTAAACTTGACGGAAATAAATGATGATAATCAAACACTAAATAATGGTGATATATTAGCTTTGTTACCTCCCGTTACAGGTGGATAATGATTAAAATAACTCATGATAATTTTGATCTAGAAACAGAATTTAAATGTGTTTCATCCGACACAAATGGTGCGTACAGTTTTTTCCTGGGAACAGTTAGATCTGATTTAAGCTCATCAAATAAGAAAATAAAAGGTATTTATTTGGAGTGTTATGAAGAATTAGCATTATCTCAGCTTAAAAAAATAAGAAGCAAGGCATTAAGTATTTGGAAACTAAATGAATGTTTAATAATTCACCGAATAGGAAAATTAGATTTAGGAGAAAAAATTGTCTTAGTGATCACTGCTTCCTCTCATCGTGCAAACGCCATAGAAGCTTGTGAATTTGTGATTGATAGCTTAAAGATAGATGTAGCTTTTTGGAAATTTCATTTATTAAATAATGATAAAAAAGAAACAGTATTACAAAAAAATTTAGATAATGCAAAAATGTTAAAATGGAAAGATGTTATTAATTAATTATCTTTGTAGTTGGGGTCCACCTCTTTCATATACAGACTTGAAATCTTAGCTGTAATATCTCCAACTTTAAAAGTTTGATTATCTATTTTTCCTACTGGGGTTACTTCTACAGCAGAGCCTGTTAAGAAAATTTCTTCAGCATTTTTTATTTCATCTGGATATATATCTCTTTCAATAACTTTAATACTCTCATTTTTAGCAATTTCAATGACAGCCTGACGTGTAATTCCATTTAAAAAACAATCAGGCACGGGAGTATGAATTTCTCCATTAATTACCAAAAAAATATTTGATCCAGTAGACTCACTTACTCTACCTTTATAATCAAGCATCAAAGCATCTGTAAAACCATTTTTTTCTGCCTCATGCTTACTTAAAGTACAAATCATATATAGGCCAGCAGCTTTAGTATCAGTAGGTATACAATCTGGGGGCGGTCTTTTCCACACTGCTGTTTGAAGAGATATGCCTTTTAATCGGTCCTCTTTAGTAAAATAACTAGGCCATTCCCATGTAGCAACAGCTACATTTATTTTATTCTTCTGTGCAGAGATAGCCATCATTTCACTTCCTCTCCAAATCACTGGGCGAACATAACCATATTTTATATTCATTTTTTTTATTGTCGCTTCTTGAGCTTTATTTATTTCGTCTTTTGAATATGGCACTTCTATACCCATTCTTTGAGCAGAAAAAAATAATCTATCAGTATGTTTTTCTAATTCATAAATTTTTTCGCCATAAACCCTGAGTCCCTCAAAAACACAACTACCATAATGAAGTCCATGATTTAAGACATGAGTGGTAGCATTTTGCCATTCAACGAACTCACCATTATACCAAATAAAACCAATTCTTTTATCAAAAGGGATAATTTCCATAATTCGAAATAATGTAATATTATTTATTAAAATTCACAATATAATTATATTTATATCTTATGAATTTAAGTTTTGCCGATACTTTATATTTTAAAAAAGAAAATATTCTGGAAATAATTTTAGGTTTACATAGATCTTATAAATCTCTTCAAAAAGAAATTCAAATTTGTTGTGAATTTAATAATTTAACATTTAATGAATTAATAGTCATTTTAGAAATTAAAAAAGGATTTAAGAGAAAAATTGATATAGCAAATAAAGTTTTTTTAAAAAAACAAAATTTAAATTTAATATTAAAAGACTTACAGATGAAAAACGTATTAAAGTTAGATGATAAAAAAATATTAATTACTCAAAATGGAGAGGAATTAATTCAAAGAACAACTGATAAAATAAATGAAAAAATCATTAAAATCTTTAAAAAAACTGATCCTAAAAATATGTCTGGTTTCATTAACATAATAGAGTCTTTGTAATGAATGATAAGCACATACTTTTAGTTGAGGATGATGAGACAATCCAGGCTCTTATAGAAAAATTATTAGTAAATAATGATTATGTTGTATCTAAAGCTATAAACATTCAAGAGGCAAAAAAATTAATTAAATTATTTTTATTTGATCTGATAATTTTAGATGTAATGCTACCAGATATCTCTGGATTGAACTTTTATGAAAACACAATCAAAAATAGAATTGATACACCTGTTATTTTTTTGTCTGCACTAAGCGATGTAGATGATAGAGTTACTGGATTAGAACTTGGAGCAGATGATTATATAGGTAAACCATTTGATGCAAGAGAACTTTTACTAAAAATTAAAAAAAATATCTCAAAAAAACAATCTCTTGACGAAGTTAAATTTGGAAAAGATATAAGATTTGATTTAAAAAAAGAGAAATTACAATTTAATAATAAAAATATAAGCCTATCAAGCAATGAGGTAAAAATATTAAAATTATTGATTAATAACTCTCACCAATATTTAACCAGAGACTTATTAAATGCCGAATTAGGGCTTGATTATTTGTCAAGAAGTGGAGATATGCAAATTTCTAGATTGCGGTTGAAATTAAAAAAGGAATGCAATTTAAAAGACATAATTAGATCAGTTCATGGAAAAGGGTATAAGATTTTTATTTAATGTTTAAGTTGAGTAATTTTTCCGAAAGTCTTTTGATAAGATCTGTTTACCTCATTACAATACCTATAGTCTTAGTTCAAATCGTTGGAATAATTATATTTTTTGAACTACATTTAGACTTAGTTTTAAAAAGAAGTGCGCAATCAATTGCCAATGAAATAAAAATACTAGAAATTGAAAAAAACTCATCTTCTCTTGACAATTATGCAAATACTTTAGAAATAATAAGAACAGATAAATTAGATATTAGTGATGCAAAGGAAGTCACAAATTGGATATTTAAAAAAAGAATTAATAATTCATTAAGTCAAATATCTAAAGATTTTGTAGTATTGCAAAATCAAACAT
The DNA here is from genome assembly GCA_902610255.1 of uncultured Alphaproteobacteria bacterium. Lineage (GTDB taxonomy): Bacteria > Pseudomonadota > Alphaproteobacteria > HIMB59 > HIMB59 > HIMB59. The sequence continues at coordinate 53,699 of CACLUX010000003.1, forward strand.
ATTTTATATTCTTTAATGAAAAAAAATTAGACTATTATTATTTAATCCCGAAAAAAAGAGTTGAAACTAAAACTGTAGGTGGTTTTTTTCTATGGACAATTGCTGTAAGTATTATTTTGTCTTTAATTTCATATTTATTTATAAAAAAACAAATCCAACCACTTAAAAGACTAGGAATTATTACAAGAAGTTTTGGAAGAGGTATTGAAACCCCAAATTTAAAACCAACTGGATCATCAGAGATTAGAGGTTTAATTAAAGATTTTAATAACATGCATAATAATATTAATAGTACACTTGATAATCAAAGAAATATGTTGGCTGGTATTAGCCATGATTTAAAAACACCACTAACAAGAATTAATTTAATGATTGAAGAAATTAATAACGAAACATTAAAAAACTCAATCTCTCAAAATATCTCAGATATGAATATTATGCTTAACCATTATCTAGACTTTATTAAAAATGAAAAAAATGAAAATTTAGATGAGATAAAAACGTCCAATTTTATATCCAATTTAGCTCAAAATTACCCAAAACTTCAAGTTAAGTGCAATGATGAAAATAAAATACTTATTAGAAAAAATCAAATCACTAGAGCTATTATGAATATTTTAGATAATGCTAATAAATTCGCTGAAAGTATATTTATAAGCTCAAATTTTTTTGGAAATAAGTGGAAGATAGAGATAGAGGATAATGGTCCTGGTACAAATTTATCGCAAGAAGATTTAATAAGGCCTTTTGTAAAAGGTTCTGATCAGCTAAATCAAGGTACAGGATTGGGGCTATCAATTGTTCAAAAATTAGTAAAATTGAATAATGGAGAATTAAATTTCCAAAAATCGTCACATGGTGGCTTAAAAGTTACCATTATACTACAAATTTAATTTAAAAAAGCTTTCCTCCATTTGAGATTTTAATAGTGGGCATAACTAAAACTGGATTCTTATCATCATCAGGAAAACCTAGAACCAACACTTCAGAAATCATTTTACCAATTTGTTTAGGAGGGAAATTTATAACTGCAGCTAGTTGTTTACCAATTAATTCCTCTGGAAGATAGTATTTGGTAAGCTGTGCGGAAGTTTTTTTTTGACCAATCTTTTCACCAAAATCTATAAGTAAATATAGGCTAGGATTATTTGATTTTTTATTTAGTTTTGCATCAATCACTGTACCAACTCTGATATCAACTTTCTCAAAGTCAGAATAACTAATCATCTTTTTCTAATAAATGACTTTACCTTATTGATATTATCAAATGCATGTCCTATAGAAGCCATAGTTTTGTCCATGCTATCATTATCCTCAATCCAGACATTAAAAGCATAAAGGTAAATTATGTTACTTGTAATTTTTTCAGCTTGAGAATTAAGAAATAAACTAAAATAGTTATTAATATTTTTTGATAAATTCAAAAAATATTTTGGTTTTTTCTGTGACTCCAAATAAATTCTTAATGTTATATTTTTATAATCATTCAGAAAATCTAATCTATTAATTATACCTTCAAAAATTTTGTCTTGTGTGGAAAGGTCTTTAGAAGGGACTTTTAATTCAGTAGAAATAAAATTTTCAAAATCTTTAATAAAAATATTGAGGTCTTGGTAATCTGAACTAATTGATTTAATTTTAGAGGGAAAGCTCTTTAAATGAGCCATGCTATTGAGTTTTTTTAAATTTGTTTTATTAAGATTTTGTGTTTTTTTTCTCACTATCTATTTCCTTTGATCTTTTGTAGGCCCTTTGAAGTGTAGTATATATTATTTTCTCTATATTTTGTGATTTAATATAATTAACTCCAGCTTCTGTAGTCCCTTTCTTACTAGAAATAGATCTTACAAAATCATCTAACATTTTAGATGAATAATTAGTTTCTAATACATTTTTGAATAATTCTATTACATCTTTTTCATTCATATGATAGGGCTTAGCAAGTTTTTTCGATGCTTTAACGAAAATATTTACTATATATGCAATAAATGCTGGTCCACTGCCAAAAACTGATGTAGCAAAATTAATTTGATCTTCATTTCTAACATTAATAATTGTTCCGAAAGTGGATAATATTTTTTTTAGTTTACTATCAAATAAATTTTTATTTTTCATATAAATATGAGTTTGAGATTTATTATTTAAAGCCATTACATTTGGCATAATTCTTATAATTTTTTTTGATTTTAAGGTTTTTTCAATCGTTGATAATTTAATACCAGCCATACAAGAAATTACCAAGGTTTCTTTTGAAAGATATTTCTGAAATTGATTTCCAGAAGTTAGGAATGTTTTTGGTCGAACAAGAAAAAATATATATTTATAATCATTATTAAAATTTAATATTTTTTTTTTTAAGTTAATATTTTTTATTACACCTTTCGAATTTAATGCGTGAATGTTTACAGAGTTTAGTAGTTTTTTAGATAATAAAGATTTAGCGAGGTGTCCAAAACCTATAAAAAGTACTTTTGGCTTAAGCGTGGCCGACAATTTTTTGATTAATTAAAATTTGAGTAGTCTCAACAATTTTATCGCCCTTAAGTAATACTGAAACAAGGTGATTAAATTCAGATAATATATTTTCTAAATAACTTCTAATGTCTTCTGTGGTTACTTTTCCTGAAATTGGAAGACTATGTCTATAAATAATTTTATTATTATTATTTTGTTTAAGTGTACCAATAACCAGATTATTGTTAATTTTACTCATATGATTGGTAAGAAAACTATATTCATAATTATCAATGCTAAATGATGATATGAGAACTTTTAAATCATCAATCCATTGAAAGTCCATTATTACTTTATGCTCATGGATCTCCGTTAAAAGGGAAATATCGTTGTTTACGTTGTTTTTAGATAACTGTTTAACATTGAAAATATCTTCGAGAATAGAAATGGGGCTAGAATCAATGTTTTTTTGAGACATATACAATATGTATCACATTACTTATCTTAGTAAATACTATATATAGTATTAAATTACTTAATAATGGTTAAATTTAATCTTTTCTGTTGATTAAATATTTCTTTAATTTTTTAAAATCTGATTTGAAATCGTTAAAAATTTGGGCAACTTCAACTGAATTATAAAGTATTTTTGATAACTTAAGATAAAGTTTATCTTTGTGTGACACGTAAGTTGTATTATTAGTTTTTACAGTGTTTGAATATCCTAGTTTTTTATCGCCAGTAGCTTTTGAGCTGTTCGGTTTAACCATAAGGTGGTACAGCATATCTTATATTCTTGGATTTATTTACTTTTATTTTTTTGCATATAATAATTTAAAACAATTTAGTTTGGATAAAAAAAAACTCGAAGACTTGTTTTTTTATTTATTTATTTCTGTCATAATTGGTGGAAGATTAGGCTACGCAATTTTTTATAATTTAAATTTTTACATTCAAAACCCATTTGAAATTTTAAAGGTTTGGCAGGGTGGTATGTCATTTCACGGAGCTTTAATTGGTATTATCTTAACAACTATTATATTTTCGATGAAAAAAAGTATTTCTATTTTTAAACTTTCTGATCTTTTAAGCATAACTGCTCCATTTGGAATTTTTTTAGGTAGAATTTCTAATTTTCTAAATAAAGAATTAGTAGGAAAGCCAACAGAATTTTTTTTAAGCGTTCGTTACCCAAATGAGGATTTTTATAGACATATGTCCCAAATATATGAAGCAATATTTGAAGGTTTAATACCAGCTATTTTACTACTATTATTCTATTATAAATTTAAAGTAAAAAATGGGATTATAACATCTTTCTTTTTAATTAATTATGGATTATCTAGAATTATAATTGAAAATTTTAGAATGCCTGACATTCAAGTAGGCTTAAAGTTTAATTTATTATCTCAGGGTCAAATATTATCAATTCCAATTGTAATACTTGGTTTTTATTTTCTATATTTATGTCAATACAAACAAAAATAGATACCATCATCAAATCAGTTGGTTCAATTAATATTCAAGATTTTGTAGAAATCTCTAATTTTGATAAAGACTCAGGTTTCTATAATAAACCAAATATTGAAAAAATTGGCAAAGATGGTCAGTTTATGACATCTCCTGAAATATCCTCTTTATTTAGCATGGCCCTTACTAATCAGTTTTTAAAAGAATTTCCAAAGGTTAAAAATGTAAATTTATTGGAGTTAGGTCCTGGTAATGGGATACTTACATTAGATATTTATCATTATCTTAAATCAAAGAATATCAATGTTAATAACATTACTTTATTAGAAAGAAGTGATTATTTTAAAGGAAAAATTTTTGAAAGATCAGATGTAGAATTTAATTTTATAGAAAATATCTATGATTATGAAATAGATAATGACGATACTGTTTTTATTTACTCTAACGAATTTTTTGACGCCATTGGGTCTAAGCAATTTATATTTAATAATGGTAATTTTAATGAAATAAAAATATCAAGAGAAAATAGTAGATATTTTTTAATTCAAGATAGTGTTGCGATGTCTGGAGAATTAATAGATCGCTATTCAAAATACAAATTTAAAAATAATGATATACTTGAGCATTCAAATTTAATTTTGAATATACTAAGTGATATTCAAAACTTAAATTGCAAAAATTATTTTTTTACTACAACTGATTATGGCTACACGAAATTACCATTAAAAAGTACTCTTAGATTATTATCGAGCCATAAAAAATTAGACTTATTTGATGAATTTGAAAATGTAGATTATTCTTTCGGGGTTAATTTCGAGTTATTAAAGGATTTTTTTATTAGTAAAAATCCACAAATTATAAACCAAAAAGATTTAATTTGTAATAATCTCCCAAACGAATACCTAAAATCAAGTAACAAGAATATTAGAGAAATTATTGAGTTAATTGGTGGAGAAAAATTTAATGATATGGGTCAGGTATTTTTGAATCTCTCTTTTAAAAAAGATGGAACAATCAGTAAAATTTAAGTTTTTTAATAATAAAAATGGAAAATCAAAGGGAATTTATAATTCTCTTAATTGCGGATTAAAGTCTAGAGATAATAAAAATAATGTAAAAGAAAATATTGAAATTGCTAAAAATCTCATATCTAAAGAAAAAAAAGTATTAATTATTCCTAACCAATCACATTCAAGCAAATGTCTTATAGTCAGAAAAAATAAATCTGTTTACAATTGTGATGGTGTTGTGACACGAGATGATAAATTTATTCTCGGTATTACGACAGCTGATTGTTTGCCAATAATATTTATTGATTACCAAAATAAAGTCATAGGAATTTGCCATGCAGGATGGAGAGGTTTAAAAAGAGATATCATCGAAAATACCATAAATAAAATGCTTCAAATTAGCTCCATAAAGTCAAATATTAGGGCTTTTATAGGACCTTGTATAAGAAAGAACTCTTACGAGGTATCTCGAGAATTCATAAATGATATGAAATTTAAAGATAAAGGTTTATGGACTAAAAAAGATGATAAATATTATTTTGACCTTCCTAAACTTGCTAAACGTAAATTGAATGCTTTTGGTATTTCTGAAATTGTAGACTCCAAAATAGATACTTTTAAAAACTTAAAATATTTTAGTTATCGAAGAAGTATTCATCTCAAATACAGAGATTATGGGAGAAATTTAAGCTTGGTATCTATAATTTAACTTTGTATGGATATACATTTTACTATATAACCAAGCTAACTAATGAAAATTATTTCTGGAAATAGTAACATTGAGTTATCTAAAGAGATTTCAGAATATCTAAAAATTCAATTATCTGAAACAACTATGACAAGGTTTTCTGATAAAGAGATATTTGTTGAAATTGGTGAAAACGTTCGAGGAGAAGATGTTTTTTTAGTTCAATCAACTTCTTTCCCTGCCAATGACAATTTAATGGAATTATTGGTAGCAATTGATGCTCTAAAACGTGGGTCTGCAAAAAGAATCACTGCTGTTTTGCCATATTTTGGTTATGCAAGACAGGATAGAAAAACTGGACCAAGAACTCCTATATCAGCAAAATTAGTAGCCAATCTAATTACCACAGCTGGTGCAAATAGAGTTTTAACAATGGATCTACACGCAGGTCAAATTCAAGGTTTTTTTGATATCCCCTTAGACAACCTATATGCAACTAATATGTTCATGAATGACATTAAATCAAATAAAAGGGATGAAAATCTTGTATTTGTCTCTCCAGACGTCGGAGGTGTTTTAAGAGCTAGAGCATTTGCAAAAAAACTCGACGCTGATTTAGCTATAATTGATAAACGTAGAGACGCTCCAGGTGTGTCTAATGCTATGAATGTCATAGGCTCGGTTGATGGAAAAAAATGTATAATCGTTGACGATTTGGTTGACTCAGGAGGAACAATTTGCAATGCGGCTAAAGCTCTTAAAGAGAATGGTGCCACAGAGGTTTATGGATATTGTTCTCATGGTGTTTACTCTGGAAAGGCTTTAGACAACATAAATAATTCAGTTTTAGAGGAAATGGTTTGTACAAATACAATTAAACCCACTTTTGAAGTGCCCTCATCAATGAGGTATTTATCTGTAGCTCCACTTTTTGGTGAAGCTATTAAGCGTATTAATAACGAAACTTCTATATCTTCTCTGTTTGATTAATCTAGGATTTTGTTGTATAAACTCAGCCTATGAAAATCAGTGGAAATATCCCAGCTAAAGAGCGAAAAAAAGGAAATACTAATCCATATTTAAAAGAAGGTTTGATACCCTCTATTATTTATGGTGGTAAGACTGACCCTGTAATGGTAGCAGTCGACACTATTCAGCTTAAAAAAAGATTTGATGAGGGTGGCTTCTACTCAAAAATATTTGAAGTCGAATTTGGTGATAAAAAAGAAGCAGTAATTGTCAAAAGTGTTCAAAGACATAAAGTTAAACATAACCCTATTCATGTAGATTTTCAAAGAGTGGATGAAAAAACAAGAATAGTAATATCAGTCCCTGTTGAATTTACCAACCAAGAGCTATCTCCCGGATTAAAACAAGGTGCTATATTAAACGTTGTTCGAAGAGAAATCGAGTTGTCTTGCCTTGCTAATAACATACCAGAAAAATTTGTTATCTCTCTTGAGGGTAAGGAAATTGGTGATGATATCAGATTAAGTTCTGTGACTTTGGGTGAGGGAATGAAGCCCACTATTCAAGGTAGAGATTTTATGTTAGCAACAGTTCAGGCTCCAAAGGTTGAAAAAGAACCAGAACCAGAGGAAACCGAAGAGACAACTGAAGAAACAGCAGAAAAAACCGAAGATAAGAAAGAAGAAGAAAAAGCAGCCGAATAATATAGTCTATCTATATGCTTACTTTATATTGCTTAGGCAATCCAACAGTTAAACATAAAAATAATAGGCATAATGCTGGACTATTACTTGGAAAATTTCTAGTCGATAAATTAGAACTTAAACTAAAAAAATTTAAGAACTTTAAACTCTCTAATTCTTTTCTTATCGATGGGCAAAAATGCCAAATCGCTTTATCTGAAAGTTATATGAATGAGTCCGGAAACGGTATACTGAGCCTCAAAACAAATAAACTCAGTAAGTTAGATGAAATATTTGTTCTATATGACGAACTAGATTTGGATTTAGGGGAGATAAAAATTAAATTTGCGGGAGGAAACGCTGGTCATAATGGATTAAGAAGTATCAGTAGTAAAATTGGAGATAACTATTGGAAACTTAGGATTGGAATTGGACATCCTGGTGATAAAGCTAAGGTAACCAGACATGTGCTGGGTAACTTTAATACAGATGAAAAGAAACAGCTCATCTTATTATTTGAAGTTATATACTTAAACTTATCTCAGATATTTGTATCGAAACATTTATCTAATCTAGGCATTTAAATGAAGTGCGGAATTATAGGCTTACCAAATGTTGGCAAGTCAACATTATTTAATGCTTTATGCGAAAATGAACAAGCTCTAGCAGCCAATTATCCTTTTGCAACAATTGACCCAAATAGCTCTTTAGTAAGAGTGCCAGATGATAGAATTCAAAAGATTGCTGCAATATGCAACCCACAAAAAATAATTCCTGCAGCTTTTGAAATAGTTGATATTGCAGGTCTAGTAAAGGGAGCCTCTAAAGGAGAGGGTCTTGGGAATGCTTTTTTATCTCATATTCGCTCAGTTAATGCGTTATTTCATATTGTAAGATGTTTTGAAGATGATGATATACAACACGTTGAAAATAGAATTAATCCTCTCGAAGATATAAAAATAATTAATGCTGAATTAGCTTTATCTGATCTGGAGATCTTGGAAAAAAATTATCAGAAACTAAAAAAAACTCAAAAAACAGATGATGATAAAAAAAAGATATTGATAATTGAAAAAGCAATAGATCTTATCTCTAAAGAAAAAGGAATTTTTAATAACTTAAATAGAGATGAGATTGAATATTTGCATATCTTTCAACTTATATCCATTAAACCTGTTGTATATGTTTGCAATGTTGATGAAAATTCATCTGTCAACGGAAATGCATACACTAAGTCTATTGAGGAATATTCTAAATTGAATAACTCGGAGATATTGATTGTAAGTGCTAAAATTGAATCTGAAATTTCACAAATAAACGATCATGAAGAAAAAAAAATGTTTCTTGATAGTATAGGCCTTAAAGAAACCGGTCTTAAAAGAGTTATTAAAAAAGGTTATGAGCTTTTAAATTATATAAATTTTTTTACTGCTGGTGAAAAAGAGCTAAGAGCATGGACGATTATTAGAGGTACGTTAGCACCTAATGCTGCTGGAGAAATTCATAGTGATATGGAAAAAGGTTTTATTAGAGCTGAGACAATTTCATATGAAGATTATATTGAATACAAGGGAGAAAGTGGCGCTAAAGAAAAAGGAAAGTTAAGATTGGAGGGAAAAGAATATGTAGTCAAAGATGGCGATATTATCCACTTCTTATTTAATGTTTAATATTTCTCCAAATTTGTTGTTTAGAAATATAGGCTAAGACGAACAATACCAATAAAAATAATATCACTTTTAAACCCATTCTCTTTCGGTCCTCTAAGCTAGGCTCAGCTGCCCAAGCTAAAAAAGTTGTAACATCTGTTGTCATTTGATCCATTGTGCTTTCAGTTCCATCATCATAATCAACAAGACCATCAGACAAAGGAGATGTCATGGCAATTAGATTACCTGCCATAAATTTATTATAGTGTTGACCTTTTGGAACTTTCATATTCTCTGGTGGATCAACATATCCAAGCAACAATGCTTTAATGTAATCAGCACCTTTAGGTCTGGCTTTAACTATTAAAGATAAATCAGGTGGGTAAGCTCCGTTATTGGCAGCTCTAGCAGCATTTTCATTAAGATATGGGTTAACAAACTGATCTGAGGGAATTCCGTCTCTTTCAAACATTTCTCCTTCATCATTTGGTCCATCTAAAACTAAGTGTTCGGCTGCAATAGCTTTAATATGATCTTCACTAAAACCAAGGTCCGCTAAATTTCTATAAGACAAATAATTCATGGAATGGCATCCAGCGCAAACTTCTCTATAAACTTTTAAACCTCTTTGAGCTGAGGCACGATCATATGTACCGAAAAAACCTTTCCAAGACCAATCATATTTTGGAATATCAATTTTAGCTCCAGCACCATACAAATTGAAACTAAAAAGTAAAAAAATGGCCAGTAGAGCTTTTCTCATATTAGGCTTTTTTGCTTTGCAAATAATTTGTGATAGTTAGAGGTTGTCGTGGTGTTTCTAAAAATCCTACAAGTGGGGCTAAAACAAATATAAACAAAAACCAATATGCAGTTCCAATCCTTGAGATAAGTACATAAAGACCTTCAGCAGGTTTACCTCCAACATACATAAGAACCAAAAAGTTTACAGCAAACAAGAGAACACAGTATCTCCAGATAGGTCTAAATAAACATGATCTAACTTTAGATGTGTCCAGCCATGGTAGTAAGCCTAATGCTAGAATGGAGCTAAACATAGCTATCACACCGCCTAGTTTATCTGGAATAGCTCTAAGTATTGCATAGAAAGGTAGAAAGTACCACTCAGGCACAATATGTGCAGGAGTTACCATAGGGTTAGCTTTGATGTAATTATCGGAGTGGCCTAAAATATTTGGGTAATAAAAGAGAATAAATGCCAAAATGATAAAGAAAAATATTGTAGCATTTAAATCTTTAATAGTTACGTATGGATGAAAACTCACTGTTTCATCCCAGCTTTGCGGCTCTGTGCCAGTCGGATTATTAGAACCAGTCATATGCAGTGTAATTACGTGAAAGACTACTAAACCGACAATTGCAAAAGCTAATAGCCAATGAAGTACATAAAAACGATTAACAGCTGAGTCACCAACAGTGAAGTCACCAAGAAGTAATGTAAGTATCGCATCTCCTACAACAGGAATAGCTGAGAAGAGATTTGTTATAACTGTTGCTCCCCAATAAGACATCTGACCCCATGGGAGTGTATATCCTAGAAATGCAGTTGCCATCATCAGCATAAACATAGTCAAACCAAAAATGTAGACTAACTCTCTGGGTGCTTTGTATGATCCAAAATATAAAGCTCTAAAAATGTGAATAAAAGTAGCTATAAAGAAAAAAGACACTAAGTTGGCATGTAAATATCTAATTAACCAACCAAAACTAACGTCTCTCATGATCCTTTCAACAGAGTCAAAGGCATCATCGGCTGAAGGCTTATAATGAAACCCTAGAAAAATTCCAGTTAAAATTAGTCCTATAAGACAAAACATAGCTATACCACCAAATGACCAAAAGTAATTGAGTGATTTAGGGACGGGAAACTTTAAGTATTCTGCTTCCATCATTCTTATAAGAGGAAGTCTAGAGTCAATCCAACCTTTTATACCAGTGTATGGTGAATTTAGTGTTTTTTTGTAACCTTGTAATTCATTTGAACTCATTAAATTATCCTATCTTTATTCTGTTATCAGTTAAAAAAACGTAAGGGGGAACAGGTAAGTTGGTCGGAGCTGGGCCTTTTCTTATCCTGCCAGAAGTATCATAATGAGAACCATGACAAGGGCAAAACCATCCGCCATAGTCTCCTTTTGTATCCGAAGCTTTTTGTCCAAGAGGTACACAACCTAAATGAGTACAAACACCTAATACAACTAACCAATTATCTTTTTGAACTCTAGCAGAGTCCTCCTCTGCATCTGGTAGTTCCTCTAAAGAAATATTTCTAGCACTGTCAATTTCACTTTTTGTTCGATGCTTTATAAAAACAGGTTTACCTCTCCATATTACTGTCAAACTCTGGCCCTCTTCCAAGGGAGATAAATCTATTTCAGTTGATGCCAAGGCTAGAGTATCTTTGCCTGGATTCATGCTTGATATAAAAGGAATAAGTAAACTAGCAGCCCCAACCCCTCCTAGGGTCATTGCTGATAATTTAATAAAATCTCTTCTTGGTTTTTTACTATCTGACATTTGTGTTTAAATCTAAGTAGATTTTATTGGTAAGATGTAGCATAAGTAGTAGTCATCATGACGCATAAATTTGCAATTTGTCTCTATCAGCCCGATATGCCTCAAAATCTTGGTGTGATTATCAGAACCGCTGCTTGTTTAGGATTTCCCCTTCACATAATCAAACCTTTGCCTTTCTCCATGACAGATAAAAGATTTAAAGGCGCTGTGATGGATTACATAGACCATTGTGAAATTGTAAATCATGAAAATTGGGATAATTTTTATTTATATTCAAAAAAAAATAATAACAGAATAATCTTAGCCACTACTAAAACCGACAATAATCTTTATGAGTTTAAGTTTGAAGATAATGATATTATTTTATTTGGAAAAGAAACAGCAGGTGTGCCAGAAACAATTCATAATACTGTCAATAACAAAATAACGATACCGATAAGCAGCAAAACAAGGTCATTAAATCTTGCTACCTCTGTTGCAATTGTCGTTTCATCAATTAAAGCTGATTTTTAAGATAAAAAATATAAAAATTGCCTCAGCTCATTATTCGCTTTTAAAAAAGTAATGGTATTTTTTGGAAATGGCATCTTGTAGATCTTATTAAGCTCTTGTGATATTTTTTTTTCTTTTACAAAATCTGTAATGTTTTTTGAGAGTAACATTATAGCTTCCAAATCAGCTGGAAAGGTTTTTGTATTTTCAAATAATGAAAGAAACCTGATATATCTTATTGCCCTTAGATAATCTTTTTGAATTTGTACAATTGGGTCAAAAATAAACTTCAAGTAGTTATTTTTAAAATGCTCAACACCTGAATAAAAATCGAACACCTCCCCGATTAAATTTATGTATATGCTATTAAATGTAAAATCTCTTCTTAAAGAGTCCTCTTTAATACTCAAGGCATTAGCAATTTTTGAATGTCTTCCAGATGGGGCTACATCTTTTCTAAATGAATTTATCTGGAACTCAAAATCACCTAATTCGAACGATATACTTTTATAAGCTTGATAATATTTTGCACTATCATATTTATCTAAAATTTTATCGACCGTTCGATCATCTAATTCTGGAATAACTACATCAATATCTTTGTTTTCGTGATTATCCGATAATAAAGACCTAGTAGCTCCTCCAATAAGATAAATATCCTTTTTTTCAAATGGAAGCATACTGCAGATTTCATCAAAATGAGAAATATTAGAGATTTCTTCAACTTTTTTTTTTAAATTCATCTTCTAATTTAATTCCATGAGTTCTAGCCATCTTTGCTCTTTATTCTCCAATTCTATTTGGAGAGAGCCTAATTTTTTAGTTGAGCTAATAAATAACTCATAGTCCTTTTTATAAAGATCTGGTGCCTCTATGATTTTTTCAAAATGAACAATTTCTTCTTTCAAAAGGTCTATTTGCTTGGGTAAATTATTAAGCTCATATTGTAATTTAAAGGTTAACTTTTTTTTATGTAAATTTTTTAAATTTATATTTTTCTTTTCAGATTTATTTTCATTTTGAGAATAGTTATTAGTATCATTTTCAAGAAGATCTTTGTTTTTTAAGAAGTCATGATAGCCACCATTAAATAACAAAACATCACCATTTCCTTTAAAAAATAATATTTTATTTACTAATTTGTCTAAAAAATCTCTATTGTGTGAGACAACTACGAGAGTCCCGTTGTAATTAGAAAGTATAGACTCTACTAAATCTAAAGTATCAATATCAAGGTCATTAGTAGGCTCATCTAAGATTAAGCCACTTTTAGGATTTGATAAGACCTTTGATAAAAGTAGTCGATTTTTCATTCCACCAGATAAACTCCCGACAGGATCATTTGCTTTAGATGGATCAAAATGGAAATCTTTTAAATAACTGCATACATGTCTCTCTTCACCCTGCGTTTTTAAGTAATCGCCACCAGAGGGGACTAAGACCTTCTTTATTGGTAAATTGTCTTTTAAATCATTTCTTAATTGATCAAAATAGGAAAACTCTAACTCTTTTCTTAATTTTAAAGTTCCCGATTTTAAATTCAGTTCATTAAGTAAAATTTTTAAAAAAGTTGTTTTTCCAGATCCATTACCTCCCAAAAGACCAATTCTATCTTTTTTGCTTATTTTTAAATTAAAGTTTTTTAAAATAAAATTTTTATTATTTTCTTCATAGTAAAATTCTGCATTGTGAAACTCTGCAACATTTTTAAAATTCTTTGAATTCTCATAAATTTGATTAATTTCAATCTTTTTTGTAGCTTTTTTAAATTCGCTAATATCTTTGTCTAAATTTTCCTTTAAGTCTTTAGCTTGTTCTAACCTTCTGGTATTTCTTTTAACTCTTGCTTTAACTCCTTTATTAGCCCAATTCACCTCTAAATTGACAAATTGCTTCCTATTTTTTAGTTCTCTCTCTTCTTGTGATAAAATAGTCTCAGACCAATTATCAAAATCACTATAACCTTTGTAGTTTATTTTTATTTTAGATCGATCTATCCATAATATTTTATTTGTAAAGTTTTTTAGAAATTGTCTATCATGACTTACACATAAAATTGCACAATCTAGTTTTTTTAAATAATTTTCTAGCCAAACAATTGTGTCCAAGTCTAAATGATTAGTTGGTTCATCTAATAGCAAAAGATCAGATGGTTTGATTAAATTTTTGATTAGCCCTACTCTCCTTTTTTGCCCCCCAGATAAATGTTTAATTAAACTGTTTTTATCAATACTTAAATTATTGCAAAATATATCTATCTCATAATTATTATCTTGATTTTTGATTACAGATAAAATTTCTTGCTCAACGGTGTTATTATCATCATTTAATACAAAATTTTGGTTGAAATAATTTACAGCAAAATTATCAATACTCCATTTTTCACCAGCATCAATATCATGTTGACCTGATATGACATTCATTAGGGTTGATTTCCCTGCCCCATTTTTACCAACAAGCGCAATAAAATCTTTTCGATGAATATTTATATCAAGTTCCTTTAAAATTTCTTTTTTATGATAACTAACTGATCCCTCTTTAAGTGAAAATAAAAGTTGTTTCATATTATCTCAATTTATAGCTTAGATATGGCTGGGGCGGTAGGATTCGAACCTACGCATGCCGATACCAAAAACCGGTGCCTTACCGCTTGGCTACGCCCCATCAGGATTTAAAGAACTTATCCGAAATAAGAGGATTTTTCAATTCTAACTGAAGGATAAAATTTATTAATCTCCCTAAAAATCGACCTTTCTTTTGCGATTTTCTTGAAAGATACAAAAATTGAAGATCCACTACCACTCATGCCAAATTTTAAGAAATCTTTCCTATAATCCAAAAGGAACATAAATAATTCTTTAAACTCTTTATTTAGCAACATGGATGAACTAGTTAAGTTATTTTGAGATATTAGTTGTTTTTTTGCTCCCATATTATGGTTTTTAAAATAATTATAAATTTTTTTAGTTAAATTTTTTTGTGAAGGAAAAATTAAGTAAACTTTCCTCCAATAATATTTTTTTGCATTGAGGTATTTATACTGACTTAATCCATCAATTATTTTTGGATATTTATCTTTAAAAATAATTACATCTGAACCAATTAAAGGTGCATCTTTTTCAAAGTTTTTTGAAGTAATTTGATGATATTTATATAGAAATTTTAAAATTGAGGCTGCATTTGAGGATCCGCCTCCTAATCCATAACCAACTGGTATTTTTTTGTAAACTAAAAATTTTAATTTTGTTTTAGTTTTGTATTTTCTATCAAAAAATAAAATTGATTTTTTTATAATATCATTTTTCAATTTGATTATTTTTTTATTTTGATCGTAATAAGTAATTTGTAACTTTGTAGAATTAGATACCTTAATTAAATCATTTAATTTTAAAAGAACGACTTTAGAAGAAATCTTATGTTTTTTGATAATTTTGTCATAATATTTAATTTTTAAATCAAGATTTATTTTAGCATAGCTTGTTAATTTATTTATTTTCATTTCTGCCTAAAACTTCCTCGTATCTAAAATAATCTTTATGAAATAGTATAATTTTATTATCTAAAAATTTTGATTCTTTGTATCTGCCTAATTCATAATAAATTTGAGATAAATGATCTATTATTTCTGGCTCTGAGGGTTCAAGTTGATAAGCATCATAAATCCATTTTTCTGCCAAATCTAAGTTATCTTTCTTAAAATAAAGCCATCCCAAACTATCAAGTATAGCCCCATCATTATAATTTGAGTCTTTTACTGCCTTTTGAAGCATACTTTCTGCAAGATCTAATTTTCTATCATTCTCAACCCATAAATATGCAAGATAATTTAATATGTAAGGATATGAACTTTTAGATATATCAATACTTTTTTGGATAATTTCTTCAGCTTTTTTAATTTCATTATTTCTCTCTAACAAAATACCATATTTAAAAAGATGAATTGCATCATCAGAATTCTCTAAAATACTCATGCAACACTCGTTTATAAAATCTAAAGCACCACTATTATCATTTAAAAAGTACATTTCCATCGCAACAAGAAATGATAACTCTAGATTTATCCAATCAGTTTGATGATCGCTATTATTTATAAAATACAATAAGTCATTCATATCAGTGTCTAATTCAAATGATGTTGAGATATAAAGGTAGTTTTTAAAAAAATTAAAATTTTTGTCAGTTGGGTTAAAATTTTTAATTAATTTTAGTATTTCTTTACTTGGATTTAATTCTGCTAAAAATGAAATTTTTTTATAAAGATAATAATCACTATTATCCGGATTTATTTCGATTAAATAAGACAATAAAGCAAGTGCTTTTTTATACTCACGCGCATAAAAATAATAATTGCTAGTTTGAAATAGTTGAAGATATATTATGTCTTCATAATCCTTAACTACGTAATTTTGATCTAATTCTATAGACAAATTATTAAAAGTAGTTGATGACTTAATAAAATCTGACAGTGGAAAATTAATGTTATGATAATTGAAAATACTATCCATAACATTTAATTCTTTAGAATTAAAGATAGAGAGTGTTTTTATATTTGATGTTATTTCTTCA
Organism: uncultured Alphaproteobacteria bacterium; assembly: GCA_902610255.1. Classification (GTDB taxonomy): domain Bacteria; phylum Pseudomonadota; class Alphaproteobacteria; order HIMB59; family HIMB59; genus HIMB59. The sequence goes on from CACLUX010000003.1 coordinate 70,218, forward strand.
TTAATTTTTTTTAAATTGTTGAGGTCATTTTGAAGATGATAGTAAAAAATACTATTGATATATCTTAAATTTGTAAAGCGACTATCAATTTCATTCAAATTTTCTAAATTATTTTGAACATTGTGTTTATTACAAAAAGTCATCCAAAAATTTATGCTTTTTAGTATAGCCTCTTCAAAAATATAAATTTGTTTTTTGTCAGGAATATTTAAGCATTTGTCATCACCAAGTTTCTTTAAAAAAAGAACAATTTCATGAATAAACCCACTTTCAATTTCACTAATATCATCAAAAGTATAATTTCCTATGATAATATTACTTAGTAAGGTTGAAGTATGGTCATTTGAAAAATTATATTTGGGTAATTTTTCCCAAATTAAATAATCATTATTGTATTCAGAATAAATTGAACTTAGAAGTTGATTTTCGAAAGTATTTTTTAATTGAGACCCATATGCATATACAATAAATCCAAAAAAACATATAAAATATAAACTAAATGATAATTTTTTAATCATGAATAACCAAGACTACCAAAAAAATATTCTTTTGGAATTGATGAATCTCGAGGAATTTCAAGTAAAAAAATCTCAAAATGATTCCGATAACCAAATAAATATAGATATTATCAATAGTCCAAGCAAAGCAACCAGTATTGAGCAAATAGAGGATTTTTTAAAAAATGAATTATTAAAGTTAAATATTAATCAACCAATCAATCTTGTAGAAGGTGATAAAAATTCGAAGATTTTATTTTTTTACGGAAAATGCGACATTACTGATGAAAAGATAATAGATAAAGCAAGTGGTGAGTTATTCGATAAAATGCTTTCCTCCATAAAATTAGATAGGAAACAAATAAGCTTAGTGTCTTATATACCAAGGGGACTTAGTGAGTTTGATAATAAGCACAAAATGAATTCAATTTTACAACTTATCAATTATCGGTTGATTGAATTGATTAACCCAAAATATTTAATAATTATGTCAAATTATTGCATCAAAATGTTATTGGCTGCAGACTTGTCTTCCATGTCTCTTCGTGGAAAATGGTTTGATTTCAACACACCCAATGACGTGGTACCCAAAAAATGCCGTGTGCTTTATGAGCCGTCTTTATTAATAAATAATCCAGAACTTAAGAAAGACGCTTGGGAAGATTTAAAAGAAATTAAAAAGCAGCTTGGTGGATAGAATGAGAATTATCGTTTTATTAATTGTAACGTTTTTTTACTCACAGAGTATCTTTGCCCTTAGCTCTAAAGATATTGGCCTTTACAAAAGTATTTTTAATGATTACAGAAATGGAAATTTTGATAAAGGAGATAAAGATATAGCAAAACTAGATGATTTAATTCTTATGGGTCATGTACAAGCTTTAAAACTCCTTCATCCAACAGCACATCGCTCTAGTTTTTTAGAGCTCCGAGATTGGTTGAGTGAATATAGTGATCATTACGAAGCTAGAAGGATTTATAAATTGGGAGTAAGAAGGATGCCAGATGGGGCAAAAAAACCAAAAAAAAATTCATACCCACTTTTTGATGAGATCTTTCAAAAAGATAAGTTACAAGAAACCGTCTCCACTAAATCAAATAAAATATTTTCAAATAAAAATTACTCAAAAAAAATTAGTATTTATAATACTGTAAGATCAAGAGTTGGAAGAGGATGGCCTACTGGAGCATTAGAGTATTTAAACCACCATATAAAATATTTTAATCAAAAAGAAAAATCTTTTCTACTTTCCAAAATTGCCAATGGCTACTATCTTGCAGATTTAGATGATAAGGCTATAAATGTTTTAAATGATGAAGCTTTCTTGAGTCAACCGTACGATGAGGGCTTATGGATCAAAGGTCTCTCATATTATAGAAAAGGAAAATACCAAAAAGCCTCGAGGCAATTTTTAATACTCTCAAAAATTTCAGATAACAAATGGTTAAGGGATGCTGGTGCTTATTGGTCATTTTTATCCTCAACAAAAGACGCTAATGATGAAATTACTTTCAAAGCATCTTTAGAGGCTCTAAATAAATCTTGCAAACCAAGTTTTAATATATACTCAATTTTATCTTGTAGAATTTTAGATAAAACCATTCAAGACTTTGAATTTAATACCTCATTAATGAGCTCAGATCTTGAGTCATTTTTAAATACCAAATTAGGTGAGAGAATTCAGGCATTAATTGAAATCGATGAACTTCCAATTGCAGAGATAGAATTAAATAGACTTCAAAACATTACAAACGAAAGGTTTAAAAGACTAATCCTAAATTTTTCTATTAAAAATGATCTGAGTTCCTTGCAAATTAAAACAGCAAAATACTTGTTTAAAGATGACGCCCCTATAGATTTTTTATATCCAACTCCAAAATGGATCCAAGATTACAATTTCAATAGTATTGACCCAACTATTATTATTAGCATGATTAGACAAGAGTCGCAGTTTAGTGCTTTTGCAAAAAGTGGTAAAAGTGCATATGGATTGATGCAAATTCTTCCATCAACTGCTCGAATGGTAAATAAAAAACATAAATTTAAGTCTAATCCGAGAATATTGTATGATCCTGAAATTAATGTTGAAACAGGTAGCCTCTACCTTCAAAATTTATTATCTATTAATTATATCAATGGAGATTTGCTAAAGGCTTTAATCTCATATAATGCAGGGCCAGGAAATCTATCAAAATGGATGAAAAAAACTACATTTAATAATGATAGTTTTCTTTTAATTGAGTCTATACCATCAAGAGAAACAAGAATGTTTGTTGAGAGAGTTCTAACTAATCTTGTTATTTATGAATTAATAAATCATAATTCATTCAATTATGCTGATGAACTCATAGCCACTAATACCATCTTGATTAATGATTGATGAAAAAATAATATTTAAAAAAATAAATATTGCCGTAATCACTTTATCGGATACAAGAAAAGAAAGTGATGATAAATCAGGTAATACTTTAAAAGAACTAATACACAAAAAAGGACATTTTGTTTCCCATTATCAGATTATTGAGGATGAACCTAAGCTCTTTATTCCTATTATTCAGAAATTAACTGCATCTATCGAACACGATGTAATAATTACTTCAGGTGGGACTGGTCTGACGGGGAGAGATAATACTATTGATGCCTTAAAAAAAATATCTCAAGTTGAAATTCCGGGATTTGGTGAATTGTTTAGACAATTAAGCTATAAAAAAATTGGAACCTCAACTATACAATCTAGAGCAAGTGCATTTTTATTAAATCAAACTTACATCTTTTGTTTACCTGGATCTACTTCTGCTGTTAGAGATGCTTGGAATGATATTCTTTTTCATCAATTAGACATAAGACACAAGCCATGTAATTTTGTTGAGCTAATACCTAGACTTGATGAGTGAATATGTTGTTGGAGTCGATGAGGTTGGCAGAGGATCTCTTGTTGGAAGTGCAATAATTTGTGCTTTTAGATCACAAAATTCCTTATTTGATAAGCTTCCATTTAGTGTCACTGACTCAAAAAAAATAGATAAAAAAAAGAGAGAGGAAATTTATGAATATTTCAGATTAAATAAAGGTTTCGAATATAATTATCAAATTATTTTTGGAAAAAAAAAGCTTATTGAAAGGTTTAATATTCACAATGTAGTTTTGCAAAGCATGAAACAATCGATAATTTTGTTGTCTAAAAAATCAGATACGATCATCATAGATGGAAAATTTATTCCAGGCGAAATGAAAGGTTATAAGGTAAAGTCTTTAATTAAAGCAGATGACAAAATTAATCAGGTGTCAGCAGCTTCAATTATAGCAAAAGTCTTCAGAGACAAATTACTTCTGAAACTCCACTCATTAGATAGTAATTATCAATGGAATAAAAATGCTGGGTACGGTACAAAGTCTCACTTAAGCGCTATTTATACACATGGGGTCAGCAAATATCACAGGACCACTTATCAACCTATAAGTAAACTTATCAAAAAGTTATCTACTTAGTTATCAACAATAGAGTAAGTTTTTTTTACACAAGATTCTTTATAAATATTAAGATTTATATGTGTTGAAATCAAATAACCTATATTTAGGAAATTGTCTTGATCTATTGGCTAAGATTGAAGATCAGACAATTGATTTAGTTTTCTTAGACCCTCCTTATAATTTACAACTAAATAAAGTCTTAACTAGACCAAATCATTCTATTGTCAATGGAGTCAATCAGGATTGGGACAAATTTGATAGTTACTCGAGTTATGATGATTTTACCTTTTCTTATTTAACTGAGTGTAAAAGAGTTCTTAAACCTGATGGGGGGTTATGGATTATTGGTTCATATCACAATATTTTTAGAATTGGAAAAATTCTCCAAGATTTAAACTTTTGGATTTTAAATGATGTGATTTGGGCCAAATCTAACCCATTACCAAATTTTAGGGCAACAAGACTTACTAATGCACATGAAACTCTTATTTGGTGTTCAAAAAAACCTAAATCTAAGTATCAATTTAATTATCATACTTTAAAGGTTGCAAATGAAGACAGACAAGAAAGAAGTATTTGGAACTTTCCAATTTGTTCAGGTAAAGAAAGGCTTAAAAACAATAAAAAACAAACAGCTCACCCAACTCAAAAACCGTTAGCTTTGATGAAAAAAATTATTATTCAGTCATCGATACAAGGAGATCTAGTACTAGAACCTTTTGCAGGCACAGCAAGTTTTTGTGCTGAAGCAAAATATTTGGGTAGAAATTACATAGGTTTTGAAAAAGATGAGACTTATTTTAATTTAGCTATTAAAAGATTAAAAAAAATTAAATCTTTAAAAAATGATTTATTAGAGATTAATGAAAAAGATAAACCAACACAAAAAATACCCTTTGCAAGTTTAATTGATAATGGACATTTAAAACCAGGTGCTAAACTCTATAACAATAAGAAAAGCTATAAAGCTACAATTTTACCAGATGGGAGTATTTCATATAAAAATGAGAGAGGTTCAATTCATAAAATTGCTGCAAAAGTAAATAAGACATCGAGTTTCAATGGATGGGATTATTGGCACTATGAAGATAAAAAAAAGAATTTAGTATGTATCAATGAAATTAGAAAGAAGATGAGGAACTAATTTAGTATCCTTTTAAACAATGTTGGTAAAGCAAGCTGTTTAGTTTTTGACTTTTCAATCCAAACTGAATTATTAATATTAAATTTTTCAAGATTAAATTTATAAACATTTATTTGAAAAAGATTGTTTGTAATTACAAATTTAAAACTTTTTATTTTTTCTTTATTTTTTAGTTTTAAATTTGCAATAAATTCTTCATCTAAATTTGAGGGTAAATGAATAAAATTTTTGTAATATTGAAATTTTGGTTTCTTTATAAAACAAATATGTAAAGGGGAATTTATTAAATAGAAATCTATTTGCTTATTATTCCTTTTTATATTTTTATTATTTTCAAATGATTTGAAAGCTGATTTACAAAAGCTAGAAAATATACATTTAGAACAATTTGGGTTATTTTTTTTACAAATAATTGAACTAAAATCCATCATTGACTCGGCTAAACTTCTATAGGAAATCTTTTTTTTACAAGCCGAATTTAGTATATTTTCAACCTCATCATCTTTGAGTTTTAAACCAGATAATCTCTGTATTAATCTTTTTACATTTACATCTACTGGAAATGATTTTTTATTATGGCCAATGGCTAATATCGCGCTTGAAGTATATTTCCCAACACCTGGCAACGAAATAAGACTATCTCTGTTATCTGGCAATTCACCATGATAGATATTGTTAATAATTTTTACCGCCTTAAATAAATTCTCTGCTCGGTTGTAATAACCTAATCCAGACCAAACTTTTAATAAATGTTCTAATTTTTTAGTCTTAAAGGAATAAAAACTTGGAAAAATATTAATTATTTCTGATATTTTATTTTCTACTGTTTTAACAGTAGTTTGTTGTAGCATAATTTCTGATAAATAAGTTAAATATAAACTTCTATTCTTTCTCCAATATAAGTTTCTTTGATTTTTTTTAAACCAATGTAGGATCAAAGGAATAAATTTGTTTTTATGAAAAAATTCTCCAAACTCAATGATATTGCCTTTCATCTGGTTAATAAGGTAAATAAAAAAAAGCTAAAAATAAATACTCTTATTTTAAAAAACTGGGAGTATATTTTTGGTCAAAACAATAAATTTGTTCAGTTAAAAAAAACTATAATAAACAATAAAACAGAATCTGTAATTTTTGAATTAAGAGTAAGCCCAGAAAAATCTTTCGAAATGCATTCAAAGACAAATGAAATAGTCATAAAAATTGAGGAAGTGACTGGTGTAAAAGTAAATAAAATCCTATTTTTTCAAGATCTTTCTGATAGAAATTTAGAAAATAGAAATATTTCAAATTTATCAATGAAACAAGAAGGAAAAACTCTTAATAATCA
>CACLUX010000004.1 GCA_902610255.1 uncultured Alphaproteobacteria bacterium
CTCTAGAATTTTTTGAGATTTTTAAATTTCATGAAAAGAACAATATACAGGACTTTTTTTGATTAGAGTCTATACAGATGGTTCTTGTCTAGGAAATCCTGGTAACGGAGGATGGGCATTTTTGATTGTGGGAGATAAGAATATTTGCTACAGAACTGGTTTCGAACTTAACACCACAAATAATCAAATGGAACTAGTTGCTGTTATTAAAGCACTAGAGTTTTTAAAAGAATTTAGAGACATTTCAATTAATACAGATAGCAATTATGTTAAACAGGGTATTACAACATGGATAATAAATTGGAAAAAAAATAATTGGAAAACATCAAAAAAACAGCCAGTTAAAAATAAAGAGCTTTGGGAACGATTAGATAAATTAAACCTTAGTAAAAATATTAATTGGAGTTGGGTAAAGGCACATAATATCGATGAATGCAATAACCAAGTTGATACACTTGCTAGAAAAGCAGCAGAAACTCTAACTGAGTCTTCGTTTAACTAGTTCAGCTGTTTCAAGGTTATCAATAGGTCCTATTGATGAGAGAGTTAAATTTGAGTCTAGTATTTTTTTTCTTGCTTTTTCAAGGTCCTCTAATTGCACTGAGTCAATTTTTGAAATAAATTCCTCGGGAGATCTAACCTTATTGTGCATTAAATAACTAGAAGCATTAGATCTACATCTTGTTGAGATACTTTCCTCTCCCTTTAGAATTCCTACTTTAAATTTAGCTTTAGTCTTCGTTAATTCCTCCTGCGTAAAAGTATTGGCATTAATATTTAATTGATCGCAAAGTACGGGTATTAATTCTTTTACTTCCTTATGGCCTGTGCCAGCATAGACATAAAAAATGCCTGAGTCAGAAAAGAAATCACCACTGCTGTATATGCTATAGACTAAACCTCTTTTTTCTCGAATTTCTTGAAATAATCTTGAAGACATACCAGAGCCGAGAAGTGTTGAATAAACCCTTGTTGCATAGTAAAGGTCTGAATGAATGTCTACACCTTCAAAACCTAGTAATAACTTTACCTGTTCTAAATTTTTCTCTTGCCGGTATTCTCCACCAACATAAGAAGATTTTGGAATATAATCGTCGTCCCCAAGAGGGAGATTTTGAAATTTATCCTCAACAAGTTTAATTATTTTGTCCTCTTCGAAATTTCCTGATACAGAAAACACCATTTTTTTTGGGTTATAGAAACCTTTCATAAAACCCTCTACTTCATCCCTTGATATGGACTTTATAATTTCAGCCGTACCTAAAATTGACCTACCCATGGGTTGGTCCGGGTAAGCTAACTCGTCGAATTTATCAGCAACAATACTATCTGGCTCGTCAGCATACATTCCAATCTCTTGTAATATGACTCCTCTCTCTTTATCGAGTTCCTTAGAGTCAAAAGTTGAGAACTGTAATATATCGCTAATTACGTCTATGGATAGCTCAACATTTTCCTTTAAACCACTCATGTAATAAGCAGTTATTTCTCTTGAGGTATAGGCATTGTGAGAATTACCTACTAGCTCAACCTCTTTTGCTATTTGAGCAGCTGATCTATTTTTTGTTCCTTTGAATGCCATGTGCTCTAATAAGTGAGCAACACCATTAATTTCTTTTCGCTCATTTCTTGCCCCGACCTTGTTCCACATTCCTACACTTACTGTTTCTACAGTGTTTACATAATCTGTTATCAAGGTCATTCCATTTTTAAGCTTATGAATATTAGGCATGTGCTTCTATATAATCTCCTAGTTCCTTGTAATTGTTGTTTAAAATTGCAAATTTTTCATCATTAAGAAATTCTATGTTTTTATCATATTTTACATTGTTACCTAATGCCTTTTGGACAGTTTCCTGAAATTTTACTGGATGGGCACAAGCAAGACACATTGCTTTTTTTAAATTTAATTTTTCCGCACATACTATGCCAACAGCTGTATGAGGGTCTAATAAAATTTTGTAATTTTCATATGTGATTTTAATTTGATTTTCAACCTCTTTAGAAGTTGCACTCTCAGATAAAAATTTCTCAGATAATGACTTATGAACAGAACTTTCTAATTTTTTATTATGTTCATTGTTTTGTATATTTTGAAAAAGCTCATTTGTTGCTCCTGGTCCAAGAAGCTCTGCTAAAAGTCTTTCAAAATTACTTGATATTGTTATATCCATGCTAGGGCTATTAGTTTTTACAACATTGTAAAGATGTAGATCATTATTGCTTATAATTCGATGTAAAATATTATTCTCATTTGTCGCAACAATTAACTTATTTATTGGAAATCCCATTGACTTTAGCAAATGAGCAGAATATATATTTCCAAAATTACCACTTGGTACAACAAAATTATCATTATTATGATTAAGATATGACCATGCATAATAAATTGATTGTGGTAGCACCCTAAACCAATTAATTGAATTCACTGCGGTAAAGCTATATTTATTATTTATATCTTTATCTCTAAAAAGTTTTTTTACTAAATTTTGACAATCATCAAAACTTCCATTTAGGGCAATATTAAAGACATTTTTACCTCCACTAGTTGTCATTTGTTTTCTTTGGAAGAGAGATGTGGAGTTATGAGGGTGCAAAATAAAAATACTAATATTTTCAATATCTTTAAAGGCTTGAATTGCAGCAGAACCGGTATCGCCAGAAGTTGCTCCAATAACTACTAATTTTCTATCTAGTTTCTTTAAATAGTATTCATATATCTTAGCTAACAAACACATAGCGTAATCTTTAAAAGCTAGTGTCGGACCATGAAATAAATTCAATAGATCGTTGTCACCTATGTTTGATATTGTAACAATTTCTTTATCAAATTTACTATAAGCCTCCTCGATAATCTTTTTAATTGTTGGGGCATCAAATAAATCTGATAAAAAAGGGGTTAATATGAAATTTGCTATTTCAAAATAATTTTTTCCTTTAAGTGAGTTTATTTGATTGTTACTAAATTTTGGAATTTCATTTGGAATAAATAGACCTCCATCTGGTGCTAGACCGAAATTCAGTACCTGCTCAGCAGAGTACTCTTTTTTATCATCTCTTGTGCTTATATATTTCATTGAATAAATCTATCTACCAAATGATCTAAATAAAATTTTGGGTTTAAATTCTCACCAGAAATGCTTTGTAACATTTCATCAGATGAATACAAAGAAGCTTTTTGATGGAAATTAGTATTCAACCAAATGATTAAGTTATTTATATTTTCTTCATTAGGGTTGCCTAAAAAAATATCAAATAAAGGGCAATTAAATTTAATTTGTGAGGCTATCATAGCACCAAGTGCATAAGTAGGGAAATAACCAAATATACCCTCATACCAATGAATATCTTGGAGAACCCCCTCTGTTTCTGAAATTAGATTGATTGACAAATTATTTAAATAGTTTTCATTCCATAAATTTTTTATATCTTTAAATTTAATTTTATTTTTAAATATCTCTTTTTCAATTTTATACCTGATGTAAACATGGATCGGGTAAGAAAATTCATCAGCACTAACCCTTATAGGATTAACTCTCACAGTATGATAGTGCTCTAAAAATGATTTTTCCAAATCTTTAGAGTTATCAAAAATATTGTTTATGATGTTAAAATAAACTTTTGATTTAAAGATATGATTTTCAAAAAAAAGAGATTGGCTTTCATGGACACTTAAACTACGGGATTGACCCAATGGCTCATAAAGATATTGATTAGGTCGATTCTGTTCATAAACCCCATGGCCTGTCTCGTGAAATAATGCTGATAAGGACTCTAATATATTGTCTTCAAACCTGGTTGTTATTCTTACATCATTTGTAGCTCCTCCACAAAAAGGGTGATGAGATTGATCAATTCTACCTCTATCAAAATCGAAGTTTAGCTGTTTTAATTTTACTTTTATCATTTTTAATATTTCTGAGTCTGAAATATTAGATTTATAAACATGGGGTGATTTAATTTTTTTAATATCCAAATATTTAGGTATTATTTCTCTCTCAATTACTAAAAAAACTTGGTCGATCTTTGATGAATCATAATCCATATCATATTTTGAAATTAATGAGTCATAAGGTGATAGATTAGTGGCCTTAGCTAATTGACTCGCTTCCTCATGCACTAAATCTAATAGATCATTGAAATCTTTTTCAATTATAGAAGAGTCATTTTTTGATCTAGCCTCTCTCCATAAGTGCTCACAAGTTAGTTTTTTTTTTATCAGTAGAGATTTCAAATCTGGGTCAATGGCATTTTCTTTGACGATAATACTCTTCATTAGTTTTAAAGACATACTATCTGCTTCGCTTAATTTTGTATTTTCAGCTTTTTGAATTTCTTCTTGAATATCTTCACTTCTAAATATTCTATCTGTAAAGTTAGATAAAATAGACATTTGCTCTGATCTAGACTCAATACTTTTTTTTGGTAAATTAGTTGCGTTATCCCAAAATAAAAGACCACTGACGTCATTCAACACATAGTAGCTTTTAAAATACTCTTTAAGTTTATTCATATTTCCTTCTTATAATTAACAGCATAACGATACTTGACAAGCTAAGCAAAAACCAAGTTATTGAATAATTCAAATGATTATTTCTCAAAAATACAAGAGGATTAAAGGTATATTTAGATACCCTATCATCTAGAAGAACAAAATAATATTTGGATAGGAATGCATATTGATAAAATTGATTAAAATCAGTTTTATTAACAGAGTACCAAGTATTATTGGACAAATCATTTTCTGGAGTAAAAAAAGGTTTATCTGAATTGAAATCTCTTATGTATACCTTAGGGTTGTCTATAGATTGATATCTTTGAATGATATTTTGAACTTGATCAAAGTCTTTGTCTAAAACCCATCCAAAATTGATGACACTATACATACTATTTTTATATTTTACCGGGAGTATTAGGTGATAACCTGGTTTTCCTTTAAATGTTTTTGACTCCAAATAAATTGGTTTATTTAATATTGTATAATTATCATCTAATTTTACTGAAACTAAATTATTGTAGTTTAGATCACCAGAAAACAAATAGGGATTGAGGATTGAATTACGTATATTGTCCATTAAATCATTTTTCCAATTTAGTCGGTAAAGTTGCCATGAACCTAAGATAAAGGTTAAAATAGAAATTCCTATAAATACAAATGTTAATGATGACTTATTCATAAATAAAATTTTAGTTTAAATGTAAAAGATAAAAATGTTTGGTTTATCTTCCCCACCAATAGATACTTATGTATAAAAACAACCAAACAACATCAACAAAATGCCAATACCATGCAGCTGCCTCAAAACCAAAATGTCTTTTTGGGGTTAAATGACCTTTTCTTATTCTCAATAAACATACTAATAAGAATAAAGTACCAATTAATACATGAAAACCATGAAAACCGGTTGCCATGAAAAAAGTTGAAGGATATATACCTTCAGTAAAACCAAAAGTTGCATGTTGGTATTCATATATTTGTAAAAGTGAAAATATGAAACCTAAAAAAACTGTGTAATATAAACCTTTAAGAGCCTCTTTATTATTACCCTCTCTTAATTCATGGTGTGCCCATGTACAGGTAGTGCCTGATAAAAGTAAAATCAAGGTATTTAAATATGGAATGTCTAGTGGGTCAAAAGTTTCAATTCCTTTTGGAGGCCAAACTCCTATTCCAAGAGTACCTGTGAAAACTTCTTTGTACTCGGCTAAGAATGTTTTAGGTAATAGACTTGCATCAAAAAAAGCCCAAAAAAAAGCGACAAAAACATAACTTCTGATGTGATGAACAAAGCCATACCCCACCTAAGACCAATCTCAGTGATTGAATTATGTACTTTCAAAAAAGTACTCTCTTTTATTATGTCTCGCCACCACATAAACATAGTAAAAAGTATTAGAACAAGACCTGCCAACATAGGCCATAGCATCTCATAGTGCATATATAAAATAGCTCCTGAAACTAGAAAAAGAGCTGAGAAAGCCCCAACTAATGGCCAGGGACTGGGATTTACAAGATGAAATTTATGTTTCTTTTCAGAGTCTTTAAATACTAAATCAACCATTTACAGAATATTTCATTCTTTTTTCTCAAAAAAGGTATATGACAAAGTGACATTCTTAGTCCTACTTGCCTCAGGATCGTCAAGTATCAGTGGATCTAAATAGAAAGTAACAGGAAACTCAACAACTTGATTTGGTTTTATAGTTTGATCAATAAAGCAAAAACATTCAATTTTATATAAGTATGGGCCAATTTTAGGTGGTAAAATGTTAAATATAGAAGTACCTGTTGAGCTAACATCAGTATTGTTTTTAGCTTTAAAAACAACATCATACTTTACACCCTCTGTAATATTCATTTTTTGAGGAGCTTCGAACATCCAGTCCAAACCTTCATTTACCTGAGCTGAAAATATAACTTTTATATCGAGTTCACCAGAATTGATATTTTGTTGTTGTTCTTGAATTTTAACCTCTTTATTAAAACCTTGAAATCCAGTTAGGTCACAAAAAAGCTTATATAGTGGAACAGAAAAAATTACTAAACTTAACATAAATCCAAGTATCAACATTAAAAAAATTAATGTTTTATTTTTATTTGATACGTTCAAATACCAGATTTAATTCTAAATATTGTAATAAAATAAAATGCTGTTACGAGCATGAAAAGTAGAGCCAAGACTAATAAATTTTTATTTTTTCTTTTCATTAGAATAAATATTTATCAATAACTGTTAAAGCAAAAATGAGAAAAAGATAAACAATTGAATATCCAAAAAGTTTAATTGAGTCTTTCTTTATATTTTGAGACTTATTTAGTTTAAAAAGTTTGTAAATAAAATATGCATTGAGAAGATTGGAGCCTAAAAAAAAGCTCACTCCAGCGTATTTAAAAAAATATAGAGAGTTTACTGATGCAACCATAAAAAGAGTATAAATATTCATCATAAAAAGTGTTTTTTTTATACCGTGTTTAACGGGGTACATCGGTATATCAGCATCAGAGTAATCTTGGTTTCTAAATATAGCTAATGCCCAAGAGTGTGGAGGTGTCCATAAAAATATTATTAAGCATAATATTGTCGGGTAGAAAATTTGTTCACTTGAAATACTTATCCACGCAATCACTGGAGGGAGAGCACCTGCTAAACCACCAATTACTATATTCTGCGCAGTTTTGTGCTTCAGATACATTGTATAAAAAACAGAGTAATAAAGAATTGTAAATGCTAATAAGATTGAGGCCTTAATATTTCCAAAGAAAAATAAACCTACTACAGAAAAAAAAGAAAAAATTAATCCAATCCCAAGTGCTGTATTTGCCGAGATATTTCCTGAAGGAATAGGTCTAAACTTTGTTCTATCCATTTTCGAGTCAATTATTCGATCAAACCACATGTTTAAAATAGCTGAACCAGATGCTCCCATTGCTATAAGGGTAAGAGACATTCCTTTTATAAATAAACTTTTATCAGATGGGGCTAATAACATCGCACATAAAGCCGTAAATATTACAAGAGAAATTACACCAGGTTTAATTAGTACATAAAGTTGTTTTAAAAAATTAACAACTTGCAAAAAGAACAAGTTTTGTTCTGTCTGTACGAAAGTTTGATGATGCTTTTTTTCTAACACAAATTAATTTTTTACTTCGGGCAATGTATCAAACTGGTGATAAGGTGGAGGAGACGGTAATGTCCACTCAAGTGTTTTCGCACCCTCACCCCATGGATTTGCTTCTGCTTTTTTACCTTTAAATAATGCGTAAACTATTATGAAAATAAATAGAATAAATGAAGCAAAAGATATATATGACCCAATTGAGGATATAATATTCCATCCAGCATAAGCATCTGGATAATCTGGAATACGTCTAGGCATACCTGCTAATCCTAAAAAGTGTTGAGGAAAAAAGGTTAAGTTAACTCCTAAAAAGAACAACCAAAAATGTAACTTACCAAAAAACTCAGAGTAATTTTTTCCGCTCATTTTACCAAACCAATAATAAATTCCCGCAAAAATACCAAACACCGCTCCCATACTTAATACGTAATGGAAATGGGCAACAACATAGTATGTATCATGTAAAACGACATCAATACCTGCGTTTGCTAAAATTACACCTGTTACTCCACCTAGAGTGAAAAGAAAAATGAATCCTAGAGCAAATAGCATAGGGGTTGTAAATGTTATAGATCCACCCCACATTGTAGCGATCCAACTAAAAATTTTAACACCTGTGGGTACAGCTATGACTATTGTAGCGAGCATAAAATAAGCTCTAACATTTGCGCTAAATCCTACTGTGTACATATGATGAGCCCAAACAACAAAACCGATAAATCCAATAGCAACCATTGCATAGGCCATACCTAAATATCCAAATACAGGTTTTTTTGAAAAAGTAGATACAATATGTGAGACGATACCGAAAGCTGGCAAAATCATAATGTAAACCTCTGGGTGACCAAAAAACCAGAATAAATGCTGGAATAAAACGGGGTCCCCTCCACCGGCAGGATCAAAAAAAGTTGTTCCAAAGTTTCTATCTGTTAAAAGCATTGTAATAGCTCCGCCTAGAACTGGAACAGCAAGTAAAAGAAGAAATGCTGTAACTAACATTGCCCAAACAAAAAGAGGCATTTTATGAATCGTCATCCCTGGTGCCCTCATATTTAAAATGGTTGTAATAAAGTTGACGGCACCAAGTATTGATGAAGCGCCTGCTAAATGGAGTGAAAAAATGGCCATATCAACAGCAGGACTACTGTGTCCTGTAATCGAACTTAAAGGTGGGTAGATAGTCCAACCAGTTCCAGCACCACTCCCAACAAACATCGAACCTGCTATTAAAAATAATGCAGGAACCAATAACCAAAAACTAATATTATTCAACCTTGGAAAAGCCATATCAGGTGCGCCAATCATTAGTGGAATAAACCAATTTCCAAAGCCCCCTATCAATGCAGGCATTACGACAAAAAAGATCATTAGTAATCCATGAGCTGAGATAATTACATTCCACATTTGTCCATCTGCAACAAACTGCATTCCGGGTTCAGATAATTCCATTCTCATAATGACTGAAAGGGCACCGCCCACTACACCAGCTACGATTGCATAAATTAAGTATAATGTTCCGATATCTTTATGATTTGTAGAAAAAAACCATCTTGTGAAAAAACCTGGCTTATGATCGTGATGATCATCCATAGCTAATGAATCTGAACTCATAAATTATTCTCCTCTAATTGTATTAAATTATTTTGTGAAATAATGATTTCCTCATTTGTTTCGTTAGTTTTTATATCTTCATTGATTGCGTAATTGTTTTTGGCTTCATTAGCCCATGCAATAAATTCGCTTTCAGGTAATACTTTTACAACAACTGGCATAAATCCATGACCAGTACCACATATTTCAGAGCATTGTCCTCTGTATATTCCTGGTTCTTTAACATTGACCCACGTTTCGTTGAGTCTTCCAGGGACGGCATCAGTTTTTAATCCCATTGAGGGTACAGCCCAGCTATGCAAAACATCTCCAGCGGTTATAAGTATTTGAATATTTTTATTGGCAGGAATTACAAGAGGGTTGTCAACTGTCAAGAGTCTTAAGTCTCCCTCTTGAAGGTCTGCATCTTGAACCATGTAACTTTCAAAATAAAAGTCACCGTGATCGGGGTATTCGTATTCCCAATACCACTGATGACCAATGACTTTAACAGTCATATCATAGTTTTCACTTTTTTCTTGTTGGTATAAAAGCTTAAAAGATGGTATCGCAAGAACTACAAGGATTACAATTGGTATTGCGGTCCATAAAACTTCAACAACTGTATTGTGAGTTGTTGTAGATGGAATTGGGTTTCTTTTTGCGCTGAAACGAAAAGAGACATAGAAAAGAAGAAATAAGACAAATAGAGTAACTAAAGTCATTACAATCAAAATTATGTTATGGAGCCCAACTACACTGCCCATCAAA
Source organism: uncultured Alphaproteobacteria bacterium (assembly GCA_902610255.1). Lineage (GTDB taxonomy): Bacteria > Pseudomonadota > Alphaproteobacteria > HIMB59 > HIMB59 > HIMB59. The sequence goes on from CACLUX010000004.1 coordinate 9,985, forward strand.
TCTGTGGCAGGATTTTGAAAACTTAACTGCCAGTCAGTGGCTTGTTTTCCAAAAGCCTTTGAAGATACAAGAAAAAAAAATACCGAAAATATTGACTTCATCTAAGACATATTAGTAATCTTTTTTGTACAGTATATTGACAGGATGTCGCTTAAACCCGCTATAATTATAAAAAATAGTGAAATGTTAGACTAAGTGCGGCAATAACTGCTGTGTCAGCTTTTAAAATGTTTGGGCCCAGACTAACATTAAAGAAATTTTTTGAGCTACCTGATATAAATGCTCTTTCCTCCTCCTCAAAACCCCCCTCAGGTCCTATAACAACTAAAATTTCACTATTTGGTTTAACTTTAGCTTGTGATAGATGAATTCCTTTGAGATTCTCATCAAACATCAGCACTGTTTTACTAGACATGATATTAGACCTATCTTTAAGGTCAATTAACTTGTCTATGTTTGGTATTGATAATCTTCCACTTTGTTGAGCAGCACCTACAGCATATGTATTAAACTTATCAAGATTAATCTTTGTGTTTATAGTTCTATTAAATGATGTTGGAAATAGACATCTCACACCCATTTCAGTTGATTGTCTTATAATTAACTCACTGTTTTGGTATTTTATGGGAGAAAACATTAAGTCTATCAAAGTTTCTGCTCGAGGTGCTGAGATTTGACTTATCGATTTCGCTTTTAAAAAATTTTTTTTTATATCAATTATTTCGCACTTCCACTCTCCAGAAATATTGTTAAACAAAGAGATCTCATCTCCTATTTTAAGCCTTATAACTTTTACAAGATGGATATAATACTTTTTTTCTAGCTCATAAGTGCTACCCTGCTTTATAATTGAATTACAATAAACTCTCTTCATGAATAACAATTATAAGAATAATTTAATTTTTAAATTATTTCCACCTTTCACACACCCATACATTCTTTTAGTTAGATTAGATAAACCTATTGGTTTTCTTCTACTTTTTTACCCAATTAGTTTCATTTTAGCATCCTCAACAAATAGTTCGTCTAGTAATATTTTAATTTTGTTTATAATTTTTTTTATAGGTTCATTGGTTATGAGATCTGCTGGATGCATAGTGAATGATTTTATTGATAAAGACATTGATAGGAAAGTTAGTAGAACACAAAATAGAGCTTTAGCCTCATCACAAATAAGTTTTAAGAATTCACTCATACTATTATTTTTTCTTTTAATAATAGGTTTGATAATTTTATTACAATTAAATTATGAAGCTATTGTGTTAGGGCTTGTTATCACTCCTTTGATAATTTTATACCCTTTAGCAAAAAGATTTTTTTTCTTACCCCAATTAATTTTAGCTTTGACTTATAATTGGGGCTGTTTTATTGGTTGGGTGGCAATGGGCTCAAACGTACCCTTTTTATCTGTTCTCATTTTATATATGTCACTAATTTTTTGGACACTTACTTATGATACTATTTATGCTACTCAGGACGAAAAAGAAGACAAAGAATTAAAATTATACTCTAGCACATTATTTTTTGGAGCCGGTAGAATGATCATTTTAAATTTAATGATTTTTTTTAAATATTTTTTATTAGCAGTTTTTGGAAGTGGTTTGAATTTCATTTTTTTATACTATGTCTTATTAACAACGATTTTCTTGATAAACATTATAGATCTCAATTTTATGTGGAAAAATATACCTGAAAAGGCTGGCTCATACTTTAGTCGCAATAACTATTACGGTATCAGCATACTTTTTAGTATAATAATTGGAAGTCACCTTAATGTCTGAGTCTAAAGAACATTTTATAAGAATTTCTAAATTATTTCTTAATTTCAAATTAAGAATGTTTGTTGCTATTTTATGCATGATTATCTCAGCTCTATGCACAGGTTTTCATGCATGGTTAGTTAAACCAGCTCTTGACAATGTTTTGATTAATGCTGATAAGTTTTATTTATATTTTATACCCATTGCTATTTTAATAACTGGTGTAATAAAAGGGTTTGTAACTTATATCCAAATTACTTCTCTACAATTTATGAGTCATAGAATTATTGAAAAACTCAGACGTGATGTTTTTAAAAATATAATAAATGTGCATTATGGGTTTTTTGTTAAAAATAAAATAGGATCATTAATTACGAGAATTACTACAGATACTTATTACTTAAGTGGGGCAATGGCCAACACTTATACCGCATTAATAAAAGACTCTTTAACTTTAACTGTTTTAATAGGAAATATGTTTTATCAAAATTGGAAATTAGCATGCATTTCTATAGTGATTTTTCCATTGGCCATTGTTCCAATAAGAGTTTTAGGTAAAAAAATTAGAAGAGTCACAAAAAGCTTACAAGAACAAGTTGGTACTTTAGCTTCAAATTTAGAAGAGGTCTTTAGAGGGATCAAAAATGTAAAATCTTTCAATGCAGAAAATTTTGAAATCAAAAGAGTTAATAAAGAAATTGAGCAAGCTAGAGAATTGAATTTTAAACAGGAAAAAATAACTGCGAGATCTAGACCTTTCACGGAAACATTGGGTTCAATGGCAGCTGGTTTAGCAATATTTGGTGGGGGTATTTTTGTAATTAACGAAAATATGACAGCTGGGCAATTGATGAGTTTTTTAGTAAGTCTTATGTTAGCTTATGCACCACTTAAAAATCTAATAAATGTTAATGTTTTACTTCAAAGTGGTCTTGGTGCAGCCTCCAGAATATTTGAATTTATAGATTTTAAAAATGAAACAATTGGAGGATCAAAAATAATAAAAGATTTCAAGACTTTGAGTTTTAAAGAGGTTTTTTTTAAATACGAAAATACAAATAAAAATATAATTAACCGAGTAAATTTTAACCTAAAAGCAGGAAAAAAAGTTGCTTTTGTGGGACCTTCTGGAGGAGGGAAATCAACACTGATGGCTTTATTTTTGAGATTATTTGATATCACTAAAGGTGACATAACAATAAATGAAATTAATATAAAAAAATTAAAATTAAATAGTCTAAGAAATATATTTAGCTTAGTCAGTCAAGATACAGTTTTGTTTGATGGCACTATTTCAGAAAATATAAAATATAACTCTGGTCACAATAAATCAAATGTAAATCATTTTGCTAATATTGCATGTGTAAATGATTTTGCAAATAAACTACCTTTAAAATTGGATACTAAAATTGGAGAAAATGGAATTAAATTGTCAGGGGGGCAAAGGCAAAGAATTTCAATAGCTAGAGCTCTTGCTCAAAAAAGCCCTGTTGTATTATTAGATGAACCAACTTCAAATTTAGATCTTAAAACAGAGTCTAAGCTATTCAATAATTTGTATCATTTACCTAAAATTACTATGATCGTTGTTGCGCATAGATTAAGCACAGTTAAAAATTTTGATGAAATTTACTATTTAGAAAATGGTGAGGTTGTTGAAAAGGGAACTCATAAAACCTTAATGGCAAAGAAAAAACATTATTATAATCTTTATCAAAGACAGATTAAAAAAAATGCTTAAAAAACTATCTAAGAATAAATTCTTTAAGATTATTTTTGTAAATTTAATTTATCTGTCATTATCACTTATAAAAAAAACAAGTAATTGGTCGGGTGTAAACGAAGAAGTCATAGAAAAAAAATTACAAGATAATAAATCAATAATTGTGCTTATTTGGCATAACCAACTTATGGGTTCTACATTTAGTTGGAAATTTAAACCAAAATTAAGACCCGTTGCAACATCTCACAGAGACGGTCAAATAAGTACTTTAGTTCAAAGAAAATTTGGTTTAGATCCTCTTTTACGAGAAAAAGATAAACCGACCGCTCTAATAAAAGAAATCACTTTAGCCGTGGAAAAAGGAGAGTGCATTTATATCACACCAGATGCGCCTCATGGACCTCCTTATGAAATAAATACTAATATATACAAATTAGCTAAAAAGTTTGACTTAAAGATCGCTCTACTAACTTTTAAAACCAACCGTTTTTTTCGTCTTAATAATTGGGATAAATTAAAAATACCATTACCTTTCAGTAAAGGTATTTTTTTTTGGGGTGAAGAAATAATAAACCCAAGTAAGTTCGACGAAAATTCATTTAATACATACATAATAGACAATTTGAATAAAAATTTAAAAATAGTTGATGCTCATTTTTAGCTATAGGTTATTACAACTTGTGTTTTTTCCAGTGATTTTATTCATTGGTTTAATTAGAGTATTCAATAAAAAAGAAAATTTTTTTTCATATAAGCAAAAAATACTCGCAAACCAAAATTACAAACAAATCAATCAAAGTGATTTTTTAATTCATTTTGCTAGCATAGGCGAATTGAATTCTATTAAATTCTTAATAGATAGGCTCAATAATAAAAAAATTGTTTTATCGTGTTCTACATTGTCATCTTTTGAATTATCAAAAAAATTGTACCCCAACCTAATTAGTATATTCCTTCCTTTAGATTTTTTTTGGAATGTAAATATTTTCTTATCAAAAACAAATTTTAAAAAAATTTTATGGATTGACTCAGAAATTTGGCCTAATTGGCTCATAATTTCAAAAAAGAAAAATTTAAAAAATATCTTAGTTAATGGCAGAGTATCGGATACAAGTTATATCAGGTGGTCAAAATATCCAAATTTAAGTAAAATAATTGGAGAACAATACGATCTAATTTTTGCACAAAGTAAAAAGGATCAAGTGAATATAAATAATTTATTTGGTAAAAAAGTTTATTTTTTTGGGAACTTAAAATTTAATATTAATCCAAATATACCAGACTCAAAAAAAAAGATCGTTTGTTTTGCAAGTATTCACTTAAATGAATATGATAAAGTTATACATATAATAAAAAGATTAAATTTAAGTGAAATATTTGAAATAATTATTATACCGCGTCACATTCAATTCTCTAATAATTTAAGTGAAAAAATTATTTCTGAAAATTTAGAAAAAATTACACTACATAATAAATTTGGGGATATTATGTCAATTTTTGAGCGCTCAAAAATAGTATTCATGGGTGGTTCTTTAATTAAACATGGCGGACAGAATCCTCTGGAACCTATTTCTAGAGGTTGCTTTGTGCTTTCAGGAGAATTTAATAAAAATTTTGAAGAAATTTATTTTGATCTTGAAAAACTTAATCTTTGCAAAACAATGAATAGTGGTAATTTAGAGGATATAAGTGATGAAATTAACAGACAAATAGAGGAAGACTTTCATCATGTTAAGGAAATTGAAAATTTTATTAATAATAATAAAAATAGTTTAAAAAATATTACTGAGATGATTGATAAATGTTAAAAGCTCCAAAATTTTGGTATCAAAAAACAATTTCTTTAAATGCACTTCTTCTCTCCCCTTTATCAATAATTTGGTCAGTTGGAAATTTAATCAAAAGAAAACTATCAAAAGTGCAAAAAATTGACTTACCAGTGATAGCAGTTGGAAGTGCTATAATTGGTGGTTCAGGCAAAACACCCTCAGTGTTGTACATCTGTAGAGAATTAAAGAAGATGGGATACATTCCTCATATTATCTCAAGAGGTTATGGTGGATCCACTACAGTAGATGAAGTTATAAAGGTAAAACCTCATATGGACTTTAATTTTGTAGGAGATGAGGCTTTAATGATGTCAAATTATTTTACAACATGGGTTAGTAAAAATAAATTTCACGCAATGATTTCAGCAAAGAAAGATGGTGCAAATATACTTGTACTTGACGATGCACTTCAATCTTACAATGTATATAAAAATATATCGATTTATGTTTATGACTCTATCCAATCATTTGGTAATAGACTTTTAGTTCCCTCTGGACCACTAAGAGAGTCAGTAAAGAATGCAATTAGAAAATCACAAATATTTTTTTTAATTAATACAGATGTATGTAATGATTTAAATGACAGTCACTATAAGCATATTTTGAAATATAAAATAGAAATCGACCCAGAATTTAAAGAAAAAAAATTAATTGCTTTTGCAGGTCTGGGTTTTAATAAAAAATTTTTCGACCAATTAAAATCTGAAAATTTAAATTTAGTATTAACAAAAGAGTTCCCTGATCATCATCAATATACTGTCGATGATATTTTTTTATTACTTGATCAAGCAAATAAAAATGATGCTTTTTTAATAACAACAGAGAAAGATCATGTAAGGATACCTAATGAATTTAAAAGCTCTGTTGGAATAATACATGGAGAAATAGTATCTGATAACAATCTAGGATTTACTACGGAAATTGAAAAATATATTTAAAGTTTTTAGAAATTATATTGAGTTTGTATTTTTTATTATACTTAAAAATATATTAGGATTATTTAGTTTTAATTTTGCCTCAAATGTTGGAGGAATTTTAATTGGTTTTTTTGGAAAATTTACAAAATATGAGCAAATTATAAAAAATAATTTGAAAGTATTAAACCTCAATGATGAAAAGAGTTTAAGATTAACAAAGGAAAATTTAAAAGAGACAGGTAAGGTTTTTTTTGAATTTTTTAACTTAAATAAATTTGATTGGAAAAATATAGATTTTGATAATACCCATATCATGGACGAGATAAAAACTCACAAAGGTCCTAAAATCTTTATATCAGCACATATTGGGAACTGGGAACTGACAAGAAATTTTATTTTACGACATGGTTTTACATTACATTCGGTTTATAGACATGCAAATAATGAGAAGATCGATAACTATATTCAGAAAAATAGAAAGAAAAATAATGCTTTTTTTTATAAAAAAGGCTCAGAGAGTGCTAAATCCATGATTAAGGCCCTCAAGCAAAATGAGGACTTAGCTCTTCTAATTGACCAAAGAGATAGTAGTGGTTTAGAAATAGATTTTTTTGGAAAGAAAGTACTTGCAACAGATGGTTTTGCTAATTTGGCAATTAAATACAAAACAATGATATGTCCAGTATACTCTATCAGAAATCAAAATAACAAATTTCAAATAATTTTTGAAAAACCTTTACGTTATGAAGAATATAAAAACTATGATGTAAAAGGCCTAGTTGAGATGATTCACAAAAAATATTTTGAAAAATGGATTACACACTTTCCATCACAATGGCTATGGGTACATAAAAGATGGAAATTATAATTTTTTTTTGACACTCATTACTCCATCTTTTAAAGTAACATCAAAATTATTTAATTTTTTTAAAGTTTGTATACTTTTAATAATTTGATTTTCTGATTTCAATATAGCATACCCTTTTTTTAAGTTTTTTTCTATCGAAGAGGTATTAAGTATCTTATTTAATAAATATATTTTTTGAGAAAAAATCTTAAATTTATTTAAAATTAAAGTTTTGTTATTATTATATATGTATCCAATCTTGCTCTGTATTTCTAATATTTTTTGTTTTGGGCTATTGTTTTGTAGTATAATCAATTTATCATTAAATAAATTTGATTTATCGTAAAAGGAATTATTAACTATCTTTAAATTATCACTGTTCATTTTACTTAATTTGATTTCAACATCTTTGATTGAATTTGAAAAATAATTTACAGAATTTTTGAATCTCAATAATAGTTGTTCTATTGATAAATATTTTTGTTCGATAGATTGATTTAGTTTTACTTGTAAATCTTGAATTTGATTTAATAAATAATTTTTATCAGGAACTGCAATTTCAGCTGCTGCAGTGGGTGTTGGTGCACGTAAATCTGAGACATAATCTAATAAGGTATAGTCAGTATCATGACCAATAGCTGAAATATTAGGAATTTTTAATTTAAAAACTCTTTTTATTAAATCGGGTTCGTTAAAAGGCATTAACTCCTCCAAAGAACCTCCACCTCTAGCAAATATGATTAAATCTGGCTTTAAAAAGTCTTTTGAGTCATGATTTTCAATAAGATCTAAAAAATCTATAATTTCAATATGAGAATTTTTACCTTGAACAGAAATAGGGAAAACCTTTATTTGAGTAACTGGAAATCTCTCGGAAATTCTATGAATTATATCATGAATTACTGAACCAGAGGATGACGTTAACACACCAATAGATTTTGGATACTTAGGCAATTTTTTTTTATTATCATCATCAAACAAACCCAGCAAAGATAATTCTTTTTTCCTGTCTTCAATAAGCTTTAATATTGATCCTGTGCCACTATACTCAACCTGATCAATAATTAGTTGGTAAACAGATCTCCCAAATTTAGAATAAGATGTTATCCTACCATAAAAACTATACTCAGTTCCCTCTTCGATTTGAACTTGCAAATTTTCATAGCTTCCTTTCCAGCATATGCAAGATATGACTTCATCGTTTTCTTTAATTGAAAAATATACGTGTCCAGAACTAGCTATAGTTATTGATCCTGCCTCTCCAACTAACTTTAAATAAGAATAGTTTTCCTCCAATAAATCTTTTATTGACTTATTCAGTTGTGATACAGTGTACTCAGGAATATTATTCACAAAATAAATATACTTTATTATATTATATAAATGAATGTCATAGTTGTAGGATCTGGTGCCCGAGAACATGCTTTGTGTAGAATTCTTCATAAGTCCTACCTTTGTGAAAAAGTATTTTGTTTTCCTGGAAATTATGGAATTAGCCAAATTGCTGAGTGTAAAGATATCTCAACCAAAGAGGATATTGTTGAGGAATGTATTAAAATTAATCCAGACCTTGTTGTTGTAGGTCCAGAAAACTATTTATCAGAAAATCTTGCGGGAGAACTTAGAAATAAGGGTATAAATGTTTTTGGTCCTGACTCTGAGGGCGCAAAACTTGAATCTTCCAAGCAGTTCATGAAAGAATTTTGTCAATCTCACAATATTCCAACTGCAAAATCTAAAACTTTTGTTGATTTTGATGAAGCAAAAAACTATCTAGAAAGTTTTAATGGGCCCATTGTTGTAAAATATGATGGATTAGCCGCTGGTAAAGGGGTATTCGTATGCGCAAATACAAATGAAGCAATAGAGGCTTGTGAAAGAATTTTTATAAAAAAAGAATTTAATCAAGAAAACAACAAAGTTGTAATTGAAGAATTTATTGAGGGAAAAGAATTGAGTTTTTTTACAATTACTGATGGTGATGAATATTTAAATATTGGTTCCGCCCAAGATTATAAAAGAGTCGGAAATAATGATACAGGACCAAATACTGGAGGAATGGGTACTATCAGCCCTGCCCCTATTTTAGATAATAATCTAGATATGATAATAAAGGATCAAATAGTAAAAAAAACTATAGAGGGTTTAAAGCATGATAACATAGCATTTCAAGGTGTTATATTTTTTGGGATAATCGTCAATGAATATAATCAACCATATTTGCTAGAATACAATACTAGATTTGGAGATCCTGAAATTCAAAGTATTTCTCTTAGGATAAAGTCAGATTTTTTATCTTTACTCCATTCAACTGCAACAAAAAATTTAAAATATGCTAATATTGAATTCTTTGAAAATAAAAAATCAATTTGTTTAATTTTAGCGACGAAAGGATACCCGGGAGATTACCCTAAAAATACTGAAATCAGAAATTTAAATGAATTAAAAAATAATAATGAATTATATATTTTTCATGCGGCGACTAAATTAATAAACAACAAAGTCTTTTCTAATGGAGGTAGAGTCCTATCAATCGTTGTATGTGGAGATAATTATCTTGAATGTAGAAATAAAGTATATGAAATAGCAGATATTATCGACTGGCCTGAAAAATATTATAGATCTGATATTGGTGCTAATATTTAGTTCTCTTATTTTTAAAAAATTTTTTTATTAAATTTTCCTCATTATTTTTAATTAATTTATACTTTACCTTTGATATGGTTTTTCTACTTGGGTTTTCATTTTTAAATAAATAATAAACCTCAGATAATCTTGAGGATTTTATAACCTCTTTGCACATATTACATGGTTCTAAATAAGATATCATTATGAGACCATCTAATCTCTTCTGATTTAATTTTTTACATGCCTTTCTTATACATAAAATCTCTGCATGTGCTGTTGGATCATTTGAAGCAATTTCTTGATTGAAAGATCTAGCAACAATCCTCTCATCAATCGGGTCAACTATTACGGATGCTATAGGAATCTCACCTTTTTCCATAGCTAATTTACTTTGACTAAGTACAATACGTATAAAATTTGTTAAGTTGTGCATTGTGAATAGATCCCCAGTCATTGGTATTACAACTGATTATAAGGAAAAAGAAAACACATATTCTAAATATCCTTGGTTTGCTTTAAGACGCCATTATTCAGACTTTTTGTATCAGTTTGGGTGTACACCAATAATACTGCCTATAACAGAAACTATAGAAAATATAGATTTTTTAGATGGATTACTTATCTCGGGAGGGGACTTTGATATTGATCCAAAATATTACGGTGAAAATATTCAGTCAGATAAAATTCAAACCGTTAAAGAAAGAACTAAATTTGAATTTGAAATATTAGAAAAATATTTTCCCTGTAATAAACCTATTTTGGGAATATGTGGAGGGTGCCAACTTCTTAATGTATTTTTTGGTGGTAGTTTAATCCAAGATATTGAGTCATTTATTGAACACGAACAACCCAATCCAAGAGATGAGACTAGTCATGAACTATTTTTAAGTGATGAATCTAATCTTAAGATATTTAAAAATAGTCAAAAAATTTTTGTTAATAGCGCTCATCATCAGGGTATTAATAAAATTGGTCAAAATTTAATAGTAGATGCCTATGCACCTGATAATCTAATTGAAGCTTTTCATCATAAACAACATCCATTATGTATGGGTGTTCAATGGCATCCTGAATTTTTAATAACAGAGTTTGATAAAAGTATAGTAAAGCTGTTTACAGATCATGCAAAAAATAACTTTTAGTAAAAAATTATCAGTTCAATTTAAAATTTCGCGAAACCAAGCAGAAAGTTTAATAAAAAATAAAAAAGTAACTTTAAATGGTAATATTGAAACAAGACCATTTATATCAGTAACTGATAAAGATATTTTTGAGATTGAAAAACTTAAATCCAATAAACTTAATATAATACTATTTCATAAACCGCGAGGTTGTATCACATCCAAAAAAGATGAAAAAGATAGAAAAATTGTTTATGACTTTCTTCCTAAGAAATATCAACAGTATCACTATATTGGTAGATTAGATTATAATTCTGAAGGTTTATTACTATTTACAAAAGAGACCTCTTTTAAAAGATATATGGAACTTCCTAAATCAAATATTAAAAGATCTTATCTTGTTAATGTAATTGGTACCTTTGATCAAAATAAGCTTAGATCAATAAATAAAAAAATTTATGGAAAAGAAATATATAAAAAACCTAATGTAAAATTAGTTCACTCAAATATAAACAAACATGTACTGAGATTTAATCTTAGTGAGGGAAAAAATAGAGAGATAAGAAATATTTGTTCATTATTCAATTTAAAAGTAGAAAAGCTTAAAAGGATCTCTTACGGTCGTTTTCTATTAAAGTCTATAACCTATGGTGCATACAAAGAAGTGCAGGTAAATGAAAGTTATTAGCGGCAAATATAAGGGGAGAAAGATACTTGTTGAGTCTAAAAACGATTACAGACCAACCTTAACAAGAATTAGAGAGGATATATTCAATTTTTTATTACATAATAATGATCTGAATATAGACCTCAATCAGGTTATTTTATGTGATTTGTTTGCAGGAACAGGTTCAATTGGTATAGAAGCGTTATCTAGGGGAGTTAAAAAAGTAATATTTAACGATATCGAAAAAAAACATACTAATAAAATTGAAGATTTTCTAAAAAAAATTAATGAGATAAATTATGAAATAACTAATTTTGATCCTTATAAACAAAAAATAGATATTTTAAATAACTGCCATGTAATTTATATCGATCCTCCGTATGATCATGGTTTTGAATTAATTCAAAAAAAAATATTGATGAATATTCAATCAAATATCTTAATCATATTGGAAAGTTCAAATTTAATAAATTTAGGTAATCTCATATTAAAAAAACAATACAAAAATAAAAATTTATTTTTTTTTAGAACTTAATAAATTTTGAAATAATTAATAAATTTTATAAAAAATTTTTTAAAATATCTTAATTCTCCAAATACCACAGCAACACCAATTAGTACAAATTGATATATAGGAAAAATTATTATTAATCTAATTAACCAATAAAAAAATTTATTTGAAATAAATTTTTCTATAGATATTAATTGAAGTAATGGTTCTGATAAAAAAACCGAAAGAGATCCTGCTAGTCCAAAAATTATAAATATTTTTAATAGATGTAATTTAGAATTTGCACCAAAAAAATTAATTAAATTATTTATCACTTTATACTTTTGTATTCTTTTTTAAAATTTCAACTGCTGGTTGATCAAGAAAATTAATTTTTTCATATATTGACCTTAAGTAGATATCAAAGATTAAATACATCAATAAATAACAATAATCATTGAAATCATCTTTAATTGAGATTTGTGACACTAAAAATTTTTTTTGTTGCAAAGTTTTTATAGCTCCCTCTTCTAGGACACTCATTAAATTATAACCTTTGATGAGATTAGAATTAGAGGAAATACTATTTTTTGGAGTAGATATTTTAAAAAAACTGAAATGCTTATCATTGGGCCCATCTATATAAAGTTGAAATTGACTATGTTGATCTATAGATCCATATGATGAGATATAATTTCTTGCATTTCTATTTTTACCTAAACTCTCTGCAAAAATCTGTCTATACCATTCATTTACTGTATTTATTTTATCATGATAACTTAAACCTACTAGGATGTTTAAATTATATTTTTTTTCAAATCCAATAGTGTAAAAAATTTTTTTGGACAACTTGGAGTGATTTTTTTTTATTAATAATTTAGCATTTTTAAATGAATTTAAAATTTTGGATAATGAAAATCCTATTGATAATAATGGTAAAAGAGCTGTTAACGAGAATATGCTAAATCTACCCCCAATATTATGATCATGATCAAAACAAACGATATTATTTTTGTTTGCAAATTTCTTCATATAATTTTTTTTATTTTCTGTAATAAAAATAAATTTTTCGAAGATGTTAGAGACTTTTTTTTGATTTAATATTTTAATTACTATGTGTAGAAAATACTTTATTTCTATTGTATTTCCAGATTTAGAGATAAATATAAATTTATCATTTTTGTTAATATTTAAATCTCGTAATAAGTTTTTTATTTTAACTGGTGATGGATTATCAAATATAAAAAGATTCTTACCCAAAGAATTTGGATCTAAAAATTGTGCAAGTAATTTTGTGCTTAATGAAGATCCACCCATGCCAAAAACATAGGTTCTAAATTTTTTTTTTTTAAATATATCTAAGTTATATTTATCAAAATAATTTTTTTGATTAAAGGGATTAAACATGTCTAATGAGAGAAACTCATTAATTGAGTATTTTATACTCTTATTAAAGCTAAATTTTAATTTTTTCGAATTATTTTTGACTAACAATTTTTTCTCCCTAAAAGAGTAAAGTTTTATCTTTTACTTTTGCCCTTGAATAATTTTTGAAATAGATTTTCATCAGTCTCATACCCACTGTCACCATCTATTTTATCTATGATTGATGAGTCAACATCTTTTGACTGTGTTTGATTAAGGATTGAATTTACGATTGAATTATCATTATTTTTTAAATTATTATTTTTAGAAGAACCAGGTAAGGGTAAATCGCTAATTGGTGGGACTATCAGAGCTTTATTATACCCCAATCCCAGCTCGTTTTTTACCTCTCTCTGACAAGATATTGCAAGTAAAGCTAATAAAATTATTAAATTATTTTTCATAATTTCTTATTTAAAAATAATATATTTACCATCAATATAAAAAATCCCAAAGTTATACAGCTATCAGCAATATTAAATGCCGGCCAGTGATATTTACTTATGTATATGTCAATAAAGTCAATAACAAAACCCCTAAATATTCGGTCTATAAAATTACCTAATGCACCAGACAAAATTAAAGTCAAGGTAAGCTGAAAAACCTTATCTTGTGTTTTTAAGAGTAAATATAAAAAATATGAAATAATTAGCAATATTACTATTGAAACCACTAATTGATTGAGAGATGGATCATTCAATAGTCCAAATGCAAAACCATAATTTACAACAAATGTTAAATTAATAATTGGGAATAAAGACACTGACTGATAAAGATCAAAGAAATTTATAACTAAAGCCTTAGTGATCTGGTCCAAAGACACAAGGAAAAAAAATAAAAACAATAAATTTAAGTTAAACTTATTTTTGAAAAGATTTCCAAACATCTTCACATCGATTGCATAAATTATTTTTACTAGATAATACTTCTTGTAATACAGCCCAACATCGCTCACATTTTTTTCCATCAGCTAATTTAATCTCTACATAAATTTCCTCATCTTCAGTACAGATTGCTTCCTTTGACCTATTTGAAATATCATGTGTTTCAACATCGCTGACAATGCACATCTCGGACAAATCTAAATCTGCAATTATTTTTTGTGTATCTCTGGATAAAAATAAAATTACTTTAGCTTGAAGGCTTGAGCCAATTAATTTTTCATTTCTTTTTAGCTCTAAGGCGGAGGTGACACATTTCCTTACTCTTTTTAGTTCTTCAAAAACTTTCTCAAGCGAAATATCCTTATAAGTAAATTCATCATCTTTAACATTTTGTAATAAAATACTTTCTCCGTTATTATAGCCCCTAGACTTCCATGCTTCCTCACATGTAAATGAAACTATGGGTGAAAGCCATTTTGTTAAAAACTCAAATATTATATGTAGACATGTTGAAGTTGATCTTCTTTTTATACTTTTAGTATCATCGCAATATAAGGAGTCCTTTCTAATATCAAAATAAAATGCTGATAACTCAAGAGTGCAGAAATTTAGTAAAGCAGTGTAAATCGCATGGTAATCATGTTTTGAAACTAATTCTTTAAGTTTTTCATTAAGGCTTGAAATTCGCGTTAGTAGATACCTTTCTAATTCAGGCATTTCCTCTGGGACAACTAAATTTTGTTTATTAAAGTTATTAAGATTTCCTAAAAGGAATCTTAGTGTGTTTCTAATTTTTCTGTAAGAGTCTATTTGGTAGTTGATAATCTGATTATCAATTTTTAAATCCTCAGAATAATCTGATGCAACAACCCAAATACGTAATATATCTGCACCGTATTTGTTGATTATTTCATCTGGGGAAATAACGTTTCCGATTGACTTAGACATTTTTCTACCTTTGCCATCCACAACAAAACCATGTGATAAAATACATTCAAATGGTGCCTTGTCCCTTGTTCCGCACGACTCAAGCAATGAGGAGTGAAACCAACCTCTATGTTGGTCTGAGCCCTCTAAATACATCGAAGCTGGCCAGTGAAGATCTTCTCTAGCCTCTAATACATAAGAATGAGTTGAACCACTATCAAACCAAACTTCAACGACATCTTTTACTTGTTCAAAATCATTTGGGTCATATTCAGGTGATAAAAATCTTGATGGTTCGGAGTTAAACCAGGCATCACCACCCTCTAATTCAAAAATCTTCGCAATTTTTTCAATAATGTTTTGATCACGTAAAGGTTCACCTGTTTTTTTATTGACAAATATTGGTAAAGGCACACCCCAAACTCTTTGTCTAGAAACACACCAATCCGGACGGTCCTGTATCATACTTCTTAATCTTTTTTGTCCTTGTTTTGGAAAAAAATCGGTTTCATCAATAGCTTTTAGTGCTTTTGTCCTTAAATCATTTGTGTCCATTGATATAAACCATTGTGATGTATTTTTATATACCAAGGGGGCTTTAGATCTCCAAGAATGAGGATAGCTATGAACTAAAATACCTTGTGATATAAGGTTATTGTTATTTTTTATTTCATCACAAACATTTTGATCAACTTTAAAAATGTGTTGGCCGTTAAATACAGGAATATGATCATAATATATTCCACTTTCATTTATTGTCATGGGTAATTCTAAATCATGTTGTTTGCCCAAAATAAAATCATCCATTCCATGTACTGGACAAATATGAACTATACCCGTACCTTGTTCAGTAGTTACAAAATCACCGTGAAGAACAGGAACTTCAAAATTATATCCAGAGTTGTATAAAGTGTGTTTACAAAAAGTATTTGTTAATTCATGACCTTTTGTAGAAAAATTAACTTTATATTCTTCAATTTTATTTTCTTTAATAAATGACTCAACCAAATCGCTAGCTATAATAACGTTTTTATTTCCATCAATAATTTTTAAATTTAAAGATTTGTATTCAATATCGTTATGTACTGCCAGAGCTCTATTACCTGGTATTGTCCAAGGAGTAGTTGTCCAAATAACAATAGAGTGATCTTTTAATTTATTGTTATCAGTTTTTGAAATTGGAAAACAAGCATATATTGTTGTTGATTTATGATCATGATATTCAACCTCTGCATCTGCAAGTGCTGTTTTTTCTATGACAGACCATAAAACTGGTCTGTGTCCTTTATAAATACCCCCATTTTTAAGAAACTTTCCTAATTCTCTTACTATTTGTGCCTCTGCATGAAAATGCATGGTTGTGTATGGGTTATCCCAATCGCCAATTACTCCCAATCTTTGGAATTCTTTTTTTTGAATAGATATCCACTTATTAGCAAAATCTCTACATTGTTTTCTGAATTCAATCACAGGTACATCATCTTTATTTTTCTTTTTAGCTCTGTATTCCTCTTCTATTTTCCATTCAATAGGTAGTCCGTGACAATCCCATCCAGGAACATAAATAGAGTTTTTATTAAGAAGTTGTTGATATTTTATAATTATATCTTTTAAAATTTTATTAAGGGCATGACCCATATGAAGATGACCATTTGCATAAGGAGGTCCGTCGTGAAGAATAAATTTTTCTTTAGAATTGGATTGTTCTCTTAATTTTTTATATATGTCATTCTTAATCCATTCATCAAGAATTCCTGGCTCTTTTTTAGGCAAGTCAGCTTTCATAGAAAATCCAGTCTTTGGAAGAATAATAGAGTCTTTAATTTCCATAATTTAATATTTTTTTTGCTTCAGCAATATCTAAATTGATTTGATTTAATAATTCTTTTATACCATTAAATTTTTTCTCTTGTCGAATTTGTTTATAAAAAAATAATTCTATATTCTTATGGTAAATATTATTGTCAAAATCAAACAAATAGGCCTCAACAATTGGCTTTTCTTTATTAAAGGTTGGTCTTATACCAAAATTAACAATACCAAAATAAGTATTTCCATCAATCGAGGCCTCTACAGCATAGACACCATATGGAATAATAATTGTATTTAGAGGGTACTCAATATTGGCTGTGGGAATTCCAATTAAACGACCTCTCTGATCGCCTTTAATAACTTTACCAGAAATACTAAATTTTCTTTTCAAATCTTTATTTGCTAATTCAATATTTCCTAAATTCAGATTTTCTCTTATTTTACTTGAAGAAATTTTGTTATTATTTTGCTCATCGAAAATGAGATCAATTTCGTTTAGTTGAATATTATTTTTTTTACAAAATATTTTTAAGGTCTGTATGTCTCCTTTTCTTTGATTTCCATATTGGAAGTCTTTTCCTATTAAAATTCTATTGGCATTAAGTTTACCTAACAAAATTTTGTCCTCGAATTCTAAATGATTTAGTTGAGTAAATTTCTCATTAAAATGTATGTCAATTAAATAGTCTAAACCTAAACACTCTAAAATCTCTTTTTTTTTTAATTGAGAATTAATCATAAAATTATTTTGCTTTTTAAAATATATTTTTGGATGTGGTGTGAATGATAAAATTGCAGATTTAGATTTTGATATTTTAGTTTTTTGTATTAAGTTTTTTATTACCTCTCTATGGCCTTTGTGAACACCATCAAAGTTACCTATTGTTACACACAGCTTTTCATCGATATTAATTTCTTCAAAACTACTATTGATATATTTCATAAAAAGAATTAAACGGTGTGATATTTGCTCTTGTAATAAATAAGCGGTTTTTTGGTGTTTAATTTTATGCAGTTTGTAATTAAACATATGATTATTGTATGGTCGCCTGATATGACTTTTTTTTCAACTTTTGCCTCTAGTAGGCCTAAAGACTCTGGAAAGAAAGGAACCTTATTATTTGCAATTTTGTATTTTGTCTCCACCCATCTCTTCTCTAATGATCCAGCAAATTTATTAGATAAATTAAGTTGAGATTTAGCTAAAAAATTTACATTTAAAGGACTATTTAATTTAAAACTTTTTAAATTTAAATTTTCATTTCCAAGACAAAATAAAAACTTTGGAGGGACAAGAGAAAGGCTTGAGAAAGAGTTGACTGTACAACCAAAAAATTGTTTTCTATTTGTTCCATTTGTTACAATCGTAATACCTGTGGAAAATAATGAGAAAACGGCCGTTAAATTTTTAATATTTTTCATAGTTTTATATGTTGTTGGTAGCGCTGGAGAGACTCGAACTCTCACGAGGTTGCCCTCACCGGATTTTGAATCCGGCGCGTCTACCATTCCGCCACAACGCCTTAAAATAATCTTATTTACTTATATTATTAAGACAAATTAGGCAAATTGATAACTAATTGTATATTTATTTTAATTTAAGAATAATATCTCGATACTTTGGAATACATTTACTTTATGGCGCCCATACTCACTTTTGCAATGACTGCTGCCATTACACCGGGACCTAATAACATAATTATATCAACAAACGCTGTTAATTATGGTTTTAAAGCAACAATTCCACTTATGTTAGGTGTCTTTTTTGGATTTTTATCAGTTTTAACTCTTTGCTTATTAGGAATAGGAGAGATTTATGAAAACTATCCTAATTTTAAAAATTTTATTAAAATAGTAGCTACAATCTTCTTAACTTATCTTGCTTATAAAATTTTTATTTCAACTGAATTTTCAGACAATAATAATAAAAGAAGATTTACATTCAGAGATATTTATTTTTTTCAATTAATAAATCCTAAAGCTGTAAGTGTTTCCATGTCTAGCTCTGCAATTTTTATACAAAATAAATTCTCATATTTAGAGGAATTTATTTTAATCTTTATTTGTTTTATAATTTCAACATCAACTAGTGCTGTAGTTTGGGCTGCTATTGGACACTCATTTAGAAAATATCTTAACGATAAAAGAAAAATTATTTATTTTAATAGAGTCATGGCTCTATTGTTACTAGGCTGTGTTTTTTACATAATTTTATGACAGTCAATTTATTTAAATTATTTTTCTTTTTATTAATTAGTTTTCTACTACTTACCCCTATAGCCTTAGTTATAACAAACGGTTTGAGTGCAATTTTTTTAACAAATGAGCTTTACATTAATAGATATTTAATTGGGTCTACAAAACTCATAGTAATGGTAAGTATTTTTACAACAATCATCAGTGTGCCTTTGGCATGGATAAATACAATGACCGAATTTTGGGGGCGAAAATTTCTACAAATATTTGCAATACTTCCCTTAGCAGTTCCAGCCTATATTTCAGCATATACTTATGCCGAAATATTAGAGCCAGGAGGTTTTATATCTTTAAAATTTTTGTTATATGATGGTTTCTCAATAAGAAATAGTATTGTGGCTTCGCTTATAATTTCTTTATCTTTTTTTCCATATGTTTATATCCTAACTAGGATCGCAATCATAAATTTCTCAACAAGATATATAGAGGCTGCAAAAACTCTTGGTAAAAATCCTTATCAATGTTTTTTTAAAATTGGTTTACCTATGGCCCTACCTGGAATAGCTGCGGGACTAGCGTTAGTTTTGATGGAAACAGTAAATGATTTTGGTGTTGCAGATTTTTTTGGTTTACAAACACTTTCAGTTGGAGTTTTTCATTATATAGCAATATTAAATGACTTACCTTTAGCTTTCCTATTGGCCTTAATTATTATTTTAGTAATGGGTTTGTTATATTTTTTTGAGCAAAAATTAAGAGGTAAAAGGAAATTCAATAATAATAGTTATGAAAATATTCAGTGGTCAAAATATAAATTAGGAAAGTTCATTGGAATAATTGCATTAATCTTAGGAGTCTTACCTATTTTGTTTGGCTTCATTCTGCCTCTTATTTTTGTAATTTATACATTTTTAAATAATTTAAATTTTATTGATTTTAATAACTATTTTACCTCACTATATAATTCAATCATGCTTGGAGTTATTGCTGGAATTGGATGTGCTATAATCTCAGTATTTATTAGTTTTTACTCAAGATTCACTAGTAAAAATTACATTATTTATTATAAAAAAATAATAAACATTGGGTATGCAATACCAGGTGTAGTAATAGCATTAGGAGTGCTTTTCTTTTTATTTTATTTTGATCGATTAACAACATTATCTTTATCTACCACTTTATTAGGCTTGTCCTTAGCTCTGATAATTAGATTAATTGCTTTATCAAATAATTCTTTAGACTCAGGGATGGAAAAAATTGGAAAATCAATTGATGATGCCTCAAGATTAATTGGAAGAAAATCGTCAACGACATATTTTCGAATAATTTTGCCTCAGGTAAAGTTGAGTATATTAGCAGGATTTTTTTTAGTATTTGTCGATACTGTAAAAGAGCTACCTATTACTTTACTACTTAGACCTTTTAATTTTGATACACTTGCTACTAGCCTTTACGAATATTCATCAAATGAAATGTTTGAGTACGGAAGTTTGCATGCTTTAACAATTATTTGTTTTCTTTCTATCGTAATTTATTTGTTCGATAACGTGCTAGAAAGAAGAATGTTGTCAAAGACGAAAAAATAATTATTTAAATTTTTTCATTAACTTTAATGTTTCATCACTAACATGATGCTCAATACCTTCACTGTCATTTTCTGCAGTCTTTCTGGAGACACCTAACTTAATTAAGAAATTATAAACAATTTCATGCTTTTGTTTTGACTGTGTGGCTAATTTTTCTCCCTTTTCTGTCAAAAAAATTGAGCGGTATGGTTCAGATTTTGCTAAATTAAAACTTATTAAACGCTTCAAATTTTTATTAACAGTAGCTTGTGACACACCAAAATGTTGAGCTAAATCAGCATTTTTAACATCACCTTTATTTTTTAAAATTTCTTGAATAGCCTCAACATAATCCTCTAGTATTTCGTTCTTATTTTGACTTCTAATATTTGAAAATTGATATGGCTCACTAGATCTAGTGTTTTTCATAGCCGGTTCAATCTATTTTGTTAACAATTAAAAGTAAAGAATTGTTTGACTAATATTTAGTTATATCTATATTGTTTAGCCTAGGCTAAAAATATGACAGAATTAGTATTAGAATTAAGTAGAAAATTTCAATATTTAAGATTTTCAAAAATTTTCCTCTTTATATGTATTCTCCTTCTTTTATTTGCTGAACAGACTAGAAGTATTTTAATTTCATCATCGAGTGACGCCTACATAGCTGTATCTAGCTTTGTTGGAGTGACACTTCTTCTATTCGTTATTCTTGAAAAGAGAAATTTTAATTTACAAAAATTAATTGTACAAAATAAGAAATTTGAAATTCCCATTTGCTCGATTTTAGGAGTTATACCTGGTTGTGGTGGAGCAATAATGGTAATGAGCCTTTTCACTAGAAAAGTAGTTTCTTTTGGAGGTGTGCTCGCTGCACTTATTAGTACTATGGGCGATGCAGCTTTTCTTCTAATTGCAACAAAACCCCAGGCTGCTTTAATCATACTACCAGTAACTTTTATAGTTGGTATAATATCTGGATATGTTGCTCAACCTTTTACAAAAAATTTTTTACAAAATAAAATTAATAAGAATGTAAATACAACCCATTTACCTAAAAACAAAATATCAAATAAGTTTTATTATATTTGGTTTTTGTTTTTAGCTCCTGGATTTATTTTGGGAATGTTAAATGCTTTTAACATTGAACTAAACTTTAATTTTATTGGAATTAATGTGGTTGAAGTAATGGCATTTATTTTGGCGATATATTGTGTCTTGTTGTGGGTTTTGAATCCATTAACAGATATTCAAATGGCTTCAATACATGAAAATTCCTATAGAAAAGTTGTAGATACAACTTGCTTTGTTACTGTTTGGGTAATTATTTCATTTGTTGTCTACGAATTAATTGATTTATCAACTAAAGGTTTAATATTTGAATCATTAATACTATTTGGTCCATTTATTCCACTTATGGCTATACTGATTGGTTTTATTCCTGGCTGTGGTCCTCAAATTATGATCACATCCATGTATGTGAGTGGTCAAATTCCTATGTCCGCACAAATAGGAAACTCTATATCTAACGACGGTGATGCACTTTTCCCTGCGATAGCTATATCTGCAAAGGCAGCAATAGTTGCAACACTCTACAGTGCGATCCCAGCTATTATAATTGCTTATCTCTGGTATTACCTTATAGGTTAAATACTAAATATTAATTAATCGATATGATTTGGAAGAATTTACATATATATGTTGAAAAAAAATCTAAATCAAAATATTCACAATATTTTTTATCTTTAGTTGCTTTTATAGAAAGTATTTTTTTTCCAATTCCTCCTGATTTAATTTTAATACCAATTGTTTATTTTAACCCTAAAAAGTTTTTAGCGACTGCACTCAATTGTACGATATTTTCAGTCATTGGTGGAGCTTTTGGATATATCATAGGGTATTTCATTTTTGATATTGCCCAATCTTATTTTGATATAAGCAAGCAGGGTGCATTTATGAATTTTTATAATGATTGGGGTATTTTTGCAGTTTTTTTGGGTGGTTTTACACCTATACCTTACAAAGTTATAGCTTTAACAAGTGGATATGCTCAATTTAATTTTATCTATTTTATACTCCTTTCATTGTTATCTAGGGGGTTGAGGTTTTTTATTATTGCTTTTATCATTAAACAATTTGGAAAATTAGGTATGGAAATTTTACAAAGAAATAAACTATTAATTTTTATAATCATACCTCTTGGAATAGTCTTTTTTATTTATTTATTTTTTTATCATGATTAAAAAAACTTATATTTTATTTCTTGTTTTTTTGTTTTCGCTTGTAGCTATGTCTTTTGCTTTAATAATACAATATGCATATGGTCATAGCCCATGTAAATTGTGTGTATATCAACGAGTTCCATATTATTCAATTTTGATATTGGGTGTATTTTATTTTTTTATTAAGAGATATTTCAATTTAATTTATATATTACTAACTATCTTACTTCTTATTGAATTAGGAATTTCCGGTTATCATTCTCTTACAACATTTGGAATAATTGAGTACACCGGATGTGAAGCTGCCACGCTTCCAAATGATGTTACAAAATTAAAAGAAGAATTAATGTCTAATACATTAATTACCACATGCTCTGATGCAAACTTACCTTACTTTGGTATTCCATTATCAGTTTATAACTTCTTGTTTTCAATGACTTTTCTGTTATTAATTATTTTCAATGCCTACAAAAAAGAAAAGTAAATCACTGAGCGGTGAAGATAAAAAATTAATTGAAGAAATTATCAGAGTTGATCACGCAGGTGAGCATGGAGCAACGCAAATATATCGAGGACAATTAGCTATTTTTAAAGAAAACACAGAATTTGGTAAAGAAATTAAGGAGATGGCTGACCAAGAAGAAATCCACAAATCTACTTTTGATGAGTACATAGTAAAAGAGAATGTAAAACCAACCGCTTTATTTCCATTTTGGAATTTAGCAGGTTATGCCCTTGGATTAGGCACTGCATTAATGGGGAAAAAAGCTGCAATGGCATGTACCGTTGCTGTTGAAGAGGTCATCGGTCAACACTATGAGGAACAAGCCAAGGAACTATCTAAAAGAAAATTAAAACCAGATTTATTGAAGACTGTAAAAAAGTTTAGAGAAGATGAGCTAGAACATCATGATACAGGTGTTGAACACCAGGCAGAAATGACAACTGGGTATGTTCTTTTGTCTAAAACAATAAAACAGCTATGCTATACAGCGATAAAAATAACTAAAAAATATTAATCCTTCTCTAAGACACTATCCCAATATAAATAATCTCTCCAACTTGAATGAAGATAATCAGAGGGGAAATTTTTACTTTTTAATCTTAAAGAATATTGAGAGGGTTCTTTAGGTTTTCTAAGCAATTTAAAACCAACTTGACTTAAATCCCTACTCCCTTTGGTCCAATTACATTTTGAACATGCAGTCACAACGTTCTCCCAATTTGTCAATCCACCTTTTGAACGAGGTATTAAATGATCGAAAGTTAATTCTTTTGTTGAAAATTTATCATTGCAATATTGACATGTGAAATCATCTCTCAAAAAAACATTAAATCTTGTAAATGCAGGTTTATGACTATGTGGTATGTAATCTTTGAGTGCGATAATGCTAGGGAGTTTTATTTCAAAAGATGGGGATGAAACCTTTTGATCATATTCTTCAACTATATTAACTCTATCAAGAAAAACCGCTTTTACCGTATCTTTCCAACTCCATATAGATAAGGGGAAATAGCTAAGAGGCCGGTAGTCTGCATTTAATACTAAAGATGGACAATGATTCGAGTTAATCATGATTTAATATTAACATATCTAAAAAAGAGTATTTTTAATAGTTTATTAATTCCAGTGTTCATACAGCTTGTTAATTTCATCTAAAGCAATTGGGCTAATTGAATGTGCACAGTTGTCATCTAAAACCAGTTTACTAGAAAATTTTTTTGATTCCAAAAACGAATTTGTCTCAACTGCCCTATTAAATGGTACGACATCGTCCATTTTTCCATGAAAAATTAAAAAACTAGATTTGATTTCAGATATTTTCAAATCATTTAAAATTTCTTTTGGTAATGATCCTGATAATGAAATGATACTGTGAAAATTTAAATTTTTTTGTAGAGCATAATATGTCGCCAACATAGAGCCCTGAGAGAAACCAATGATAGAAATCTGAGTTTCATCAACTGAGTGTTCATGAATTATTTTTTCAATTATTTTTTCAAGATGAAAGAAGGCTGATTTTAAGCCTTCTTTTAATTCTTCAATTGATCTCTCTTTTAATGGAAACCACTGATACCCAAAATAATTGAATTCACAGGGCTCCGGGGCATTAGGAGATATAAACTCAGTTTCTTCTTTTTCCATAGATATATAATCTTTTAAGGAAATTAGGTCATTTCCATTAGACCCATAACCATGCAAAAATAATACAATTTTCTTCATCAATTCTTCTAAAATTTAATAATTAGACATTTATAGATAATTTGATAACTATTTACCATGTTTTCATCTACTGTATTGCCTTTTGTTTTAGTTGTATCCATGATTTTAGCTCTTTTAATGGTTGTAATTGGTGTAATAGCTATGGCTAAAAATGGAAGTTTTAATAAAAAACACAGTAACAAACTTATGCGAATGAGAGTATTGTTTCAAGGTATTGCTGTTTTAGTATTCGCTGCGATAATATATTTATCAAGATAATTTAAATTACTAAAATCATGAATAAGAAAAGTAAAATACTATCAACCACAATTAATAAAAGCACTTCCAGTTTAATGGATGATTTTAATAGCTCAATTGATATTGATAAAAGATTAATTGAAGAGGATATTGCCGTTACAAGTGCACATGTAAAAGCTTTAGTAAAACTAAAAGTTATTTCAAAAAAAGAAGCTCTTACTATTCAAAAAGGATTAAATTCAATATTGAATGATAATAAAAAAGGTAGACTAAAATTTTCAAAAAAAAATGAGGATATTCACATGAATGTAGAGTCTTTCCTCAATAAAAAAATAGGTAATGTAGCTAATAAGATACATACTGGAAGGTCTCGTAATGATCAGGTAGCAACTGATACTAGATTATGGACAATTAAAGCCTCCAAAAATTTACAAGAAGAAATCAAGAATTTAATGAAGTCTATTTTAAATCAAGCTCGTGGAAATGAAAAAACTATTATTCCTGGATTTACTCATTTGCAAGTGGCACAACCTGTATCTTTGGCTCATCACCTAATTGCATATTTAGAGATGTTTAAAAGAGACTTAAATTATTTTGATTTTTGTATAGATAACAGCGATGAAAATGTATTAGGCAGTGCTGCTTTAGCAGGTAGTAATTATAACTTAGATATAGGTTTACTAAATAAAAGTTTACATTTTTCAAAATCTAAAAATAATTCTATGGATGGTGTAAGTGATCGTGATTTTTGCATGTATTTTCTACATGCTAGTTCTTTAACTGCGACGCATTTAAGTAAATTATCATCTGAGCTAATTTTATGGTCTAGTAATTTCATGAAGTTATTTAATATAAGTAGTGAATATTCTACAGGTAGTTCCATAATGCCTCAAAAAAGAAATCCCGACTCATTAGAACTTGTAAGATCAAAAACGAATAGCATTAGAATTAAGTCAATAGAACTCTCAAATATCGTTTCAAACCTTCCTTTAACTTATTTTAAAGATTTTCAGGAGGATAAAAGGATAATATTTGATTGTTATGATGAGTTATTAAGCTGTATTAAAATTATGGAAGAAGTTATAAAAAAATCTAATTTTGAAAAATCTATTGGAAGAGATTTATGCAATAATTATTTTGCTACAGCTACAGATTTAGCAGACTATCTAGTTATAGAAAAGAAAATACCTTTCAGAGACTCTTATAAAATTATTGCTGATATAGTAAATTATGCTCAGAAAAAAAATAAAAATCTCTCACAAATAAAAATTGATGAATACCAAAAATTTCAAAAATCAATTGATAAAAATATTTATAAATACGTTGATATAAATAACAGTCTTTCAAGAAAAAAAACACCCATGAGCTCTAATCCAAAAGATGTTTCTAGAGTGATTAAAAAATATATTAAATTTCTTAGAGTAAGATGATCAAGTTTTTATTAATAATATTATTACCCATATTTATTATTGGCTGTGGAAACCAAAAACCTAATAAATTACCAGAGGGTGTTGTAGATAAATCTCAATATCCATTTCCTCCTAATGATGACTATGATTACCCTGAGAGCGAATAATGCTGGATAAAATATTAAAAGAGTTTTCTAGTCCTTTTTATCTTTATGATGAGGATAAAATTAAAGATAAAATAAGTTTTCTAAATAATTTAGAATTAGAATTTCCTAGAAAATTTAATTTTGCTGTCAAAGCTAATCCTAACCTTGCAATTTTAAACCTTATTCATCGTTGTGGTTTTGGTGCTGAAGTTGTCTCTGCTGGTGAACTATTTAAATCATTGAAAGCCGGGTTTGAACCTGAGGATATTATATTTGATGGGCCTGGAAAAACTGATTTCGATTTAAAGTATGCAATCACTCAGAAAGTTCACTCTATAAATGTTGAAAATATTGAGGAAGTTGAATTTATTAATGATTACTCTTTAAGTAAGGGGCTAAAAACAAATATTGGTATCAGAATAAACCCTGATATTGATGGGTCGACCATGGATAAGATTACTACTGGTTTATCAGGAGGTAAATTCGGTATTTCAATTGATCAAATTGACTTTGATACAATCTCTAATTTAGAGGGGGTAAACTTAAAAACACTCTCTGTTCATATAGGAAGTCAAATAACAGATTATCAGAAGTTACTTAGTTCATATGAAAATCTAATCAAAATTGCAGATGAGCAAAATCTTAAAAATAATATAAATATTGATACTTTAGATTTTGGTGGAGGATTTGCTGTCCTTGATCACTCAGATAAAGAAATCAATTTTGATGGTTGGAAAAATAATTGTAACAAAATACTTAGTGGTAAAAATTATAATATTATTTTTGAACCTGGAAGATTTATAGTAGCTGATAGCTGTGAACTTATTAGTAAAGTTTTATATATAAAAAATAGTGGCAATAAGAAAATTGCTATTATTGACTGTTCATTTTCGGAATACATTCGTCCAGCTTTGTATGACATAAAGCCTCCAATAAAAGTTTTAAACAACTCAAAGGATGTTGAAATTTATGATATCGCAGGTGGAATTTGTGAGTCTACTGATTATTTTGTAAAAGATATTGAACTCCCCAAGATAGAAGTTGGAGATAATATAGTATTTATGAATGTTGGTGCTTACGGATCCTCTATGTCCTCAACTTATAATAGTCGACCTCGACCTTTAGAGGTATTGTTCAACAAAGATGAGTATCGTGTAATCCGATCTCGTGATACCTTAGAAGATCTATGTAAAAATGAGATCATGTAATGATAATATTTTTAAAGCGCGTAAATATTATAATCGCCTTAATTGTATTATTTTTAACTCTTGGTTTAATTAAATTTAAAAATAACTTATCTCATGATCCTGTAAGTAACTTTAATGTTGATGCGATTGTTGTATTAACAGGGGGAAAAGGAGAGAGAATAATTGAGGGTTATAAACAAATAGAAAAATCTAATCAAAATAAGTTGTTTATTTCTGGTGTTGATAATACCTTTAATTCAGAAGTTGTATTAGTGAATATTCTTAACTTTGATCAAAACATTGTTGAATGTTGTATTGAGGTTGGATATTTATCAAAAAATACATATGAAAATGCATTAGAAACAAGATATTGGGCCTTAGAAAAAAAAATAAAATCGATTTTATTAATTACTTCAGATTTACATATGCAACGTGCAGAATTTTTATTTAATCAACTATCAGGTTTGAAAGTAACTCCTTATTCTGTAAGCAATAGTGATATAGTCATCCCTTTTGAAAAATTGGTAGAGGAATACATTAAGTTAATTGTCTCAAAATTAGTTTTTATAAAAAAATATGAAATTTAGTTTTTTAATAACATTTTATTTTACAACAGCTATTGTATTAATTATTTCTTTGTTAGGCCTTCCCTTCAAATATACAAAATTTAGATTTTTTGTGCTTTTCTTTACAAGGAACATGACAGTAATTTTAAAACTGTTTGGAATTAATATAGAAGTAATTAATTCTGATTTTGCTCACAAAAAGGGTTATCTCTATGCGAGTAAACATCAGTCAATGTTTGAAACAATATACTTTAATGAACTCTTTTATAATCCTGCATATATTTTAAAAAAAGAATTATTGAATATTCCATTATTTGGGACCTATCTTAAAAAATTGGGAATGATTGCTATTGATAGAAAACAAGGAATCCATAGTCTTCGTTACGTAAATCAGCAAACAGCTGAATATTTAGATCATAGACCTGTAATAATTTTTCCCGAGGGAACTAGAACAACCTTTAAGGATCAACCTGATTTAAAACCTGGTATTTATTCTATGTACAAGTCTTTGAACAAGCCAGTTGTGCCTATTGCTTTAAATTCTGGAAAATTTTGGCCTAAAAATAATCAGATTCATAAAGGCTCCATAACAGTAGAGTTTAAAGAACCGATACCTCCAGGGTTAAGCAAGCAAGAATTTTTAAACAAACTCAAAATGGAGATAAATAGCCTTAATCATTAGGAATAAATTTTCCTGCCTGTCTTGCCTTAACAATTCTATCTCTTACGTTTTTGGTCTTCTTTAATTTTGTTAATAAATTCTTAGAATTTCCCTGATTGAGGGTTTTAGAAAATTTTTTTAATTCACTTATGAAATTATTAGTTAATTTTTGAATTTGAGAATTATTTGCTAAAAATATATCCCTCCACATTTCTGGATCACTTCCTGCTACTCTAGTAAAGTCTCTAAATCCACCAGCAGAAAATTTTACAAGCTTTGAATTTAGTGAAGATTCTTTTTTCATTGCCGTCAAAACTAATGAATAGGAAATTAAATGAGGCAAATGTGAAGTCAAGCTAAGCACTTTATCATGCTCTTTTGCAGACATAATTTCTATTTTCATATTTAGTGACTTCCAAAACCTAACTATCTTATTGATGTTTGTCTTGGAAGATTTTTTTAAAGGACAAATAATATTATATCTATTTGTAAATAGTCCATCAAATCCATTCTCCAGTCCAGCTTTTTCAATACCCGCTATTGGGTGTGAGGGAATAAAATTAAATTTATATTTTTTTTGATTATATAATTTTTCTATATTTACTTTTGTTGAGCCCACATCTGTAACAATTGTTTTATCTAAATTAATGTTGCTAAGTTTTTTGAATATAGATTGATACTGGAGCATAGGTACACTAATAATTATGAGATCAATATTTAAATTGTTGATTTCTTGAAGTGATTTCAAAACTTTTACATTATTTAATTTTGATTTATTAATTCTAATTTTGAGGTTATTGGATTTATCAAAGGCAAAAATATTAACATTTTTGTATTTTTTAATTACTGATCTTGCTATTGATGATCCAATCATTCCAAAACCAATTATGAGAATATTTTTAAACATTAAA
This sequence comes from uncultured Alphaproteobacteria bacterium, assembly GCA_902610255.1. Classification (GTDB taxonomy): domain Bacteria; phylum Pseudomonadota; class Alphaproteobacteria; order HIMB59; family HIMB59; genus HIMB59. The sequence continues at coordinate 40,339 of CACLUX010000004.1, forward strand.
TTTATTGGCTGTTTTTACTGCCTTTTTCATGTCACTTTTTGTTCCAATAGTCATTCTTACAAAATTATGTAATCCATATGATGACAATGATCTGACTGTAATTTTATTGGAGTGTAAAAAATCAACAAATTTTTGTGTTATTGATGAACTTTTAAACTTTAAAAGGATAAAATTGGCCTGAGTATCAATGGTTTCAAATAATTTGTTATTTAGACCACTACAAGTAAGAGATTTGTTTACAAAATTATTTTTTACAGAATCATTAATCCATTTTTTATTTTTCAAAGACTCTTGAGCTGCAATACATGATAATCTAGATACATTAAAAGGCTTTTTATATTGATAGAGTTGAGAAATAAGGTTTGAATTAGCATATCCCCAACCTACTCTTAAGCCGCCTAGAGCAAATATTTTTGAAAAAGACCTTGTTATAATCAAATTAGAATATTTTTTAACTAATTGCATTCCATCATCATATTTTTTATCTCTAATATATTCACAGTATGCTGAGTCTAATACAACAATTGTTTTTTTACTTATTTTATTTAAAAATTTAATTAATTCATTTTTGTAAAAAATTGATCCGGTAGGATTATTGGGGTTAGCTAAAAAAACAATTTTTGTTTTTGAGCTAATCATTTTACTTAAATTTTCTAATTTAAATTGAAACTCTTTATCATCATATTTATTTACTTTGCATCTAAAGTGTTTTGCATAGATCGAATACATAGCAAAAGCATATTTAGTAAAAACAACTTCATCATTGGGTTTTGAAAAAGTAGCATATATCATTTGGAGAACTTCATCTGAGCCTGCGCCTAATATAATTTGTTTATTATTTATTTTATAAGTTTTAGCAATTTGATTAATTAAACTCTCTCCATCAAGCTCAGGATAGATATTTGAAAATTTGATATTTTTTTTTATTAATGACTTTACAGATTTAGCTGGGCCATAGTTGTTCTCATTTGATGAAAGCCTTACATACCCTTTAAATACTTCTGCTCCACCCTTGTAGGTATTTTTTGGTTGGCTATTTTTCATAATTTTTTGATAATAAATAAACTATATAAAGAAAATATCATCATTTTATATTGAAAATTAATCCAAAAAGCCTTAAATTCCAGTTTCACCGATTTGATAGCAGCTTGCGGGTGTAAAACAGCTAAAGCGTATCTCCCGCAGTTATCTTTCGAACAGGTTTAAAAATGAGAGAAATAATTGCAAATACTGAATATCCAGGTTTCTTACTGAAATGCCAAGAAGAGCTATCATTGGACTCTGGCAAAAAAATTAAGAATTTTCAAATCGCTTATCAAACATATGGAAGTCTTAATGCTCAAAAAAATAATGCAATTTTGGTTTGTCATGCATTAACTGGTGATCAATTCCCTGCAGAGGAAAATCCTATAACTAAAAAAAATGGATGGTGGGAATTAATGATTGGACCCGATAGGCCTATTGATACGAATAAATACTTTGTTATCTGCTCGAATGTTCTTGGGGGCTGTGTTGGAACGACAGGTCCTAATGATACTAATCCTGATACGTCAAAAATATATGGTTTAGATTTTCCCACTATAACGATTAGAGATATGGTGAGAGTACAAAAAATACTTGTTGATGAGCTTGGAATATCCAAATTGCTTTCTGTAGCAGGTGGTTCAATGGGTGCAATGCAAGTTCTACAATGGGCTGCTACTTATCCGGAAAGTGTGAGGTCTATTATGAGTATAGCAGGTTCATTGAAACACTCTGCCCAAAATATTGCATTTGACGAGGCAGGAAGACAATCCATTATGTTGGATCCTAAATGGCAAAATGGAAGATATTTGGAGAGTAATGAAAAACCTGAGAATGGTCTCTCTGTTGCAAGAATGATAGCACATATCACTTACTTATCTGAGAAAGCTTTTCAAAATAAATTTGGTCGAAATTTACAAGAAAAAAATGATTTATCTTTTGGCTTTGGAATAGACTTTCAGGTCGAAAGTTATCTTCGTTATCAAGGTAGATCTTTTGTTGATCGATTTGATGCTAATAGCTATCTATATATGACTCGAGCAATGGATTATTTTGACGTGAAAGATGAAATTATTGCAAATAAAAAAACTATAATTGATAATTCGATCCGATTTCTAGTTTTATCATTTACCAGTGATTGGCTATTTCCAACAAAAGAGTCAAGAGAGATAGTATCTTTATTAAATTCTATTGGGTCCAATGTTAGTTTTGCTGAAGTCGTATCAGATAGAGGTCACGATAGTTTTTTATTAGATGAGCCACAATTTTTTAAAGTTGCTCAGGGATTTTTAAAGGGAATAAAATGAGAAAAGACTATGAGATCATTTTAAATTTAATTCCAGAAAACTCAAAGGTGTTGGATATTGGTTGTTCTGATGGAGAGCTAATCACTTACTTAGAAAATAAAGGAATAAGTGCTCAAGGTGTGGAATTGAGTCAAGAAAAAGTAATCAAATGTTTGGAAAAAGGATTAGATGTAATACACGGTGATATAAATTTAATAGTTGAAGATTTTCCATTTAATCAATTCGATTATTGTCTTTTGACTCAGACAATTCAGGCAGTTCAAGAACCAGACCAATTATTAAACACCCTCAAAAAAGTAAGTAAAAATATCATTGTGAGCTTTAATAATTCGGCACGTCTGAGTAAAATTTCAAATTTTCTTTTAACAGGAAGTTTTGACTCACTTTTAAAAAAAGCAAATAGTGATCACTGGTATAATACTGATTATATTCACCCATGTAGCATCAAAGATTTTAAAAAATTAGCAACAGATTTAGATCTAAAAATAATTTCAACTTTTGATGTCCTTTCTCAAAAGAAATTTGAAAACGGTAAAATTCCTTCAAATTTATTTTGTAAAGAAGTTCTCTTCCATATTACTAATGAACAATAAAAATATAATTTTTGTCTATAACGCCAAAGGTGGTAAATGGAACTATATTCTTGATACAGTCCATAAATATGCCTCCCCCAGCACCTATGATTGCAATTTATGTAAAATTACTCACGACCTGAAAATGCGCGAGACGTGGAAAAAATTTATAGAGAGCTCACCACATAATTTTAAGTTTTTACATTCTGAAGAATTGGAAGAATTTAATCTTCTAAATTACAAAGATGACCTGCCTATATGTCTTGAGGAAAAAGAAGGTAAATACAAATTATTGATAGATAAGAAACAAATGAATGAATTTAAAAATGAATTTGAATTAATCAATGTTTTAGAAAAGATATTATAAACCGACTAAACCCAAATAAATTAATCGAAGCGAGCCTATCACTACAAAAATATTGATAATGGTAAAAAAAGAATTATCTGAAAGTTTACTATTCATCCAGTGTCCCAAAATTACTCCTATTACTGCAATTGGTGAAAAAATTAAATAACTATATAACTTCTCAAAGTTTAATATTTCCAAATAGAAATACGGGATTAATTTAAATAAATTTATTAAAGCAATAGAAAAAACTACGCCTGCAACAAACTGCACTTTTTTATTATAAATTGCCATAAAATATATATTTAATGGCAATCCTCCAGAGTGGAGTACAAAACTAGTAAACCCCGCTAGTGCTCCCCAAAAAGATTTACTTCCATAAAAGGGTATTTTTTTTAAATTTCTGTTATCTGCGATTAAGTAATTAAGCAAAACATATAGTAAGGAAATTGATCCAATAAAAATACTTATCATTGATAAATTGATAAATTTAAACAAGATTGTTCCAATAATGACCCCCAATAAAGAATATGGTGCAATTGACCATAAAATTTTATATTCAAAATGTTTTCTATTTAAAAACAAAGCGATTACATCACATACAATTAACATTGGCATTAATATAGCTATTGCAGTTAAAGGACCATAAGTTATGGACAAAAGGGTTACTGAAATTAAAGCCAATCCACCCCCGGAAAAACCTGATTTCGAAATTGCAAATAAAAGAATAGAAAAAGAAACTATTAAGTTATAACTAATATCTAACAAAAATTTATCCTATATTTTAAATCTCAATATAAATTAATATTAAGTCGGCACAAAATTTTTAATAGGTATTTTTTTTTGTTTTTTTGAACTCTTTGCGTAAACAATCTTTTTACATACGCAAATCATTAGTCCTCCCATATAAGGAAAAAATAATTTACCTATTTTTTCAATTGTTCGATGTGATTTGTAATTTAAATAATGATTCCATGGAGGAAAGTGCAAAAATGTTTTTCTATAATCAAGCACCAAAAAGTCTTGTATTAGTGATTTAAATTGCTTGTTTGAGTAAGATCGACCAAACCCAAAAGGGTTGTTATCATACCGAGTCCATATACCTGATCTTCTGGGAATAATTGATAAAAATAAACCGTTTGGCTTAAGTATTCTCCATATTTCTTCAATACTACTCTGGGGCTTATCAACGAACTCAAGTAAATGAGTTGATATTACCACATCAACTGAACTTGGATCCAAAGGTAAGAAATATTCATGTATTATTTGGTGTTCGAAATCGTATTTCTCTTTAACATTACCATCTAAAAATTCTGGCTGCATAGAGGATATTTGTAAATTTTTATTTTGCTTACTAAGAAAAGAAAGAAAAGGGTTTGTATAACCATATCCACAAATAACACTATCGTTTACGGAATTTAAATGGGTGTTTAATTGATGACGTATGTTGCGTTTAACAATAGTGCCTAGTCTTGAATTATAAAAACTATAAATATCGGATGCGTTGATATCCATAGTTGTATTTTAACGAGATTTACATAACATTCTATTTCTTATGCAAAAACCTAATGTGTATTTGTTTCCCCAATTAGATGATAACTATGGATATTTAATTAAAAACCCTCATGAAACAAAAGGAGTGCTAGTTGATCCCTCAGATCTAGATATGTGTTTGAAGATACTTGAGCTAAATGATTGCAGTGCTTCTCACATAATCATTACACATCATCACGATGATCACATTAGTGCTGTTGATGAAATTAAATCAAGATTTAAATCTTTAGTCATAGGGTACAAAAATGACTCCAAAATACCAAAACCAGATAAAGAAGTTGAAGATCAGGAAATTTTTGAGATACATGGAAATGAATATAAAGTCATACATACTCCTGGGCATACGCTTCAACACATAAATTATTTTATGCTAAAACATAATATTTTATTTTCTGGAGATACTCTATTTAGCATTGGATGTGGAAGAATGTTTGAGGGAAATCCTGAAGTTTTTTGGAACAGTTTGTCTAAGTTAAAACAATTACCTGAAGATACAAAAGTATATTGTGGGCATGAATATACTATGGCTAATTTAAAATTTGCCCTAAACATAGACCCTGATAATGAAAAGCTTAATGAATATTATAAATGGGCCTCACACCAAGAAAAAGAGCATCGACCAACAATTCCAACAACTCTCTCAGACCAATTGCTCTGTAATCCATTTTTAAGATGTGACACAGATCAATTTATGAAATTTTTTGACACGCAAGATGCAACAGAGGTATTTGCTAAAATGCGCTCTGCAAAGGATAATTTCTAGAAAATTATTTTAATCTTGGTGTTTTAATGAAATGTGCTAGTTTCAGAATACTTATGAAAGACACTTTTCAATTAGATAGCGATATTGCTGATGCTTTTCAAAAAAAGCAAATGGATAAAGTATGCTCTCTCTACTATGAAGCAGCAAATTACTTCGAAGATAAGGCTGATATTGAAGCAGCATGTTTTTTCTATACACAAGCTCTAGTAATGGCTTTAGAAGAAAATCATGAACTTAAGGAAAAGATTATTTACAAGCTTGAAAAATACGGCAGAAGTAAAGACGCAACTTTAAATTAACTAAAATCTGAATGGAAAAATCTACCATTCAACTTCCTGATACTTGGCTTGAACATTTAAAAGAGGAATTTAATCAAGATTATATGATTAAACTCAAAAGCAAACTTTTAGAATTAAAAAAAAATAGAATTATTTTTTATCCTCCAGGAAAACAAATTTTTAATGCATTTAATTTAACTCCTTTAGAAAAGGTGAAGGTAGTGATATTAGGTCAAGATCCTTACCATGGACCTGGCCAAGCTCATGGGCTCAGTTTTTCTGTACCAGAAAATATAAAACCACCGCCCTCGCTGTTGAATATTTATAAAGAACTTCAAGATGACTTAAAAAAAAAGGTGAATTACAACAATGGTAATTTAGATAAATGGGCTAAGCAGGGAGTATTTCTTTTAAACACAACTCTTACAGTAGAAAAATCAAAACCCCTCTCACATCAAAAGTTTGGTTGGGATATTTTTACAGACAAAGTTATCTCAGTTATCAGTAATGAATTAGAAAATATTGTTTTCATATTATGGGGTTCGTTTGCTCAATCAAAGAAAGAGATAATTGATTCGAATAAACATCTTATTTTATCAGCACCGCACCCTTCCCCTTTATCGGCTCACCGCGGTTTTTTTGGGAGTAAGCCTTTTTCTAAGACAAATACCTTTCTAAAATCAAAACAAATTGATATGGTTGAATGGTAATGAAGACTGATGTTGAAAATCTCGTAGGGTTTATTGAAAAAGCAGTTATTGCAATAATATTAGTAGCTACTATTACAGCCATTATGTTTGAGATAATGAGAATGATAGAAGTTCAGTATGTAGAGTTAGCTGATCTACTCCTCTTGTTTATTTATGTTGAGGTTATTGGAATGGTTCGAGTCTACTATGTTTCCAATCGAGTTAGAATGACATATCCCTTATTTATTGCTATTACCGCTTTATCTCGTCTTATTATACTTCAAGGTAAAGACTCAAACCCGGAGCTTCTTCTTTACGAAGCAGGAGCAATAGTCTTAGTTGCGATTGCAGTCATCATTCTTCGACTTAGGTATGTCCCAATACTTCGTCCTATTGAAGATGTTGATGAAATTAAACCTAGAAGCACAAAAAAGTAATAAAATTGAAAAAAATTGCAGTCATTGGAACTGGGCTTAGTGCGCTTTCTTTGGCATATCACTTGCCTGCACTTGATATTACATTTTTTGAGAAATCCTGGAGACCAGGTGGAAGAATAAGCACAAGAAAACATGAACAATATGCTTTTGATCATGGTGCTCACTATTTGAAATTAGATCATGGTGTTATTGGCTTAAATGAATTTTTAAAAAAAATTGATGCTATTAAAATTTTAAAAGGTCAATTTTGTTCAAATATCTCACAAAATTCTCCAATTGAAGATAAAGAGGTCATTGTTGGTAAAGATGGAAATGAATCAATTCCTATAAAGATACATAAATCACTTCACTACCCTACGCATTTTTCAAAACAGATAACTAACATTGAAAGCCGTAATAATGAATATTTCTTAATCGCAGCAGATGAGAAATTTGGACCTTATGATTATGTTTTTTGTAGCATGCCCTATGAACAATCAAAAAAATTGTTAGATCAATTTATAGATTATAGTGATATTCCTGAAATAGAGTTTGACTCCATTTGGACAGTCATGATTGCATTTAATAAAAGATTGGGAGCTCCGTTTCAATTTGGATATCACTTAACACCTGAAATTAGTTTCTTAATGAATCAAAATTTTAAACACGAATTTTTTAATGAAGAGTGCTGGGTTGTAAATATGAGAGCTGATTGGACAAAAGAGTATTACAACATAGAAAATTATGTTTTAGAGGACTATGTGGTAAATCAAATGAAAAAGTCTTTTCAATCAAAAGCTGATGCTGTTTTTAAGAAGTCACATAGATGGAGATACTCTTATACAAAGAAAAGTCTAAGAGATCAAAACTCTAAAAGATTCATTGAGTCCATAGATCAGCGTCTATATGCTTTTGGAGATTGGTGTGAAGGTCCAAGTATGCAAGATGCTTGGTTATCTGGTAAGAAATTAGCTCAGCATTTCAGTGAAATGAGACTTAAAAACTAAATAAAGATTGTGAATAATAAAATTTAGGAAGTTCCTCAATGTGTTTTATTATAAATTTTTTTCCATTTTAAATAGTCTTGGTCATTTAACATAAATCTCATCAAGTTTTTTACATCATTTTTATCAATATTATATTGAGAATTTATTATTTGGTATGGTATCTCGTCGTTATGTGCCAAGAACTTAATATGATCTAATTCATAGGGCGTTAAATATTTCATTAAACTATAAACATCGGACATATAGAAAAACTATACAAAAAATAGTATTTAAGTCTAGTTTGTGAAAATGTATTACCTAAAAATTAATAAAAGGTGATTTTTCTGTATTCTATTTCAAAGCAGCAAAAAAACTGTCTGATTTATTGCAATCGCCGTAATAAGTTTTTTTCAAATTTACACTATCAGGATAAAATATGTTTCTCTCATATCTAAGGATTTTTTTATATAGAATTAGGGTGTTAAAGGAGAAGTCAGTTTCAATTCTAAAATGATAACTTACGTCATCTTCTCCCATGTACTCATATTGTAAATCTTGAAATCTCTCTTTTAAAATAAAGGGGTTTTGGTCAAATGAGTATTCAAATTCATTTATATCCTCATTTTTAAATTCAATAATTTGTACTTTTGAGTAATCAATAAGAGATGTTTCTTGACAAGCTAATTTTATACTCTGCCCGAAAGATAGAGTTGGAATAAAAAATAATATAAAAAAAAACCTCATAATTTAATCCATTATGCTTGCTTTAAATCCATACTCTGAGATAGCTTTTTTTCGAAAAAAGCCCTCAATTTTTATCATCGTTACAAAATTGTTTGAACATTTAAGAAGAGCTTTAAAAGGTTTAGCGGATCCTTTACAACTTACATCTTTACCATTAGCATCATGTGTTTCACCACAGGCACATTCGTAATTAATAGAACCATATCCATTGAGTCTCAGTAAATGGGCAGCTTGTAAGGGGTTGTTTTTGAGTTTTTCTCTTACTTCCTCTTTGTTGGTTAATATTTCCATTAAGGAGTTAATTTTATTTAATCCCCCCTCATTATCCACATAAAAAAAGTAGCTAAAAGTATGAGCGAAATAGTTAAATCTACCCAAAGAGTACCAGTGAACATATAATTTTAATTTTCACTTGGGATGGCGTTTTCTTCTCTCATCAAAATAGGTCGACCATCATGTGCGGTGTTTAAAGGTATAATTTTACCTTTATACCTGACACATAAAGTTGGGGCGTTTCTTACTTCTTTTCCCAAATTTACTTCTAAGTCCACAAGAATTAATTCTGCATCATCCAAAATTTTTAATATTTTCATTAATTATATCTCCGATACTACTTTTTAGTCTAATAGTAATGTTTGGATCTAAACAGACTGATAAAAGGTTTAGTGTCAGTTAAAAGTGAGGACTAATTTTCTGCGCAGATATCTTTAATAACTGGTGTATTTGTGCACTCAACACATTTTGTGATTTGAACTACACATCCATCAGCTAATTGAGATACCTCTACTTCTTTGTTACACTTAGAACAAATAGAAGAAACAGATAAGTCACACTTTGGACAAGATATTGTTTGTGCGTTTTCCATTGCCATGTATTACTACTAATATACCTTTTTAGATGAAGAATGGAATAGATTACGAAAAACAATTAATAATCAATAAATTCAGTATTTTTGCTTTATAAGTTTCTATTTTGATTGATCGAAATAAAAATGTACTTTTAGTTTGAATGGATACAATTAAATCCCTTATAAAAAGTCATAAAATGATACCTCATCCTGAAGGCGGTCATTACGTCGAAGTTTACAAAAATAAGGATGTTAGTCACATATACTATTTATTAGAAAAAGGGCAATATTCACATTGGCATCGCATTAAAAAGAACGAAACAATACATTTCTATACTGGTAGTCCTTTGAGAATATATACATCGAAAAATGGCGAAGAATATGAAATAAATGAGATAGGATCTAAAAATAGATTTATTTACAGCGTAAGAAGTAATATATGGTTTTCTTTAGAAACGACTGGATTATTTAGTTTAATTGGTTGCACTGTTGCTCCAGCTTTTGAATTTGAGGATTTAGAAATTGCTCCAAAAAATTGGAAACCTACTAAATTTAAAGGTTATCTCTGACAAAATTAAATATTTACAAGAAAATGTATGTATTTTATAAATTTTCTAATTTACACACATAATTTATAAAATTGTGTGTATTAAAATATGTTATAATCACATAAATATCTTTAAAATGGAAATCAAGAATTTAAAAAAATTAATTATGATTTTTTTTAAATTTACCTTAAATTTGAAATTCTTTCTAATTTTTCGATTTTATTGAAAAATTGTTGATTTTATTGATAATTTTTCTATTTTTATCATAAATTACACATAAATTATATAATAGTTTGTGTATAAATTGAAAATAATATAAGTTCAATAGAAGTGCAAGATATAAAAATCAAACCTTGGGAAGAATTAAAACAAATTCATAAGGAAAAATTTAAAAATGAGTCAGATTACTTATCTTTTTTCCGGGACGTAGTTTTACATGACACCTCAACTAGAGAAAAGTACACCTCTCAAACTAAAGATAGGGTAGTTGAGGGAGTAACTTGGGCTAAAGAATTCTCAAAATTTCATCAAAGATATAAAGACGGCTACTCTTACAAGTTTTCTGAAAATAATACAATTTTGAATATTGGGCACCAAACCACATATTTAATTAAACCACAATTTGCAGCTTATCATGCAGTCAGAAAAATAATGAGAAATTGGTTAATAAAGAGACTCAAAGATGAGTATGTCAAAAAAAAGCCAGTGATCTACAATCCTCCTAAAAGTCTCAACCAAGGCGAAAGTAACTTTATTACAAGGCGGACAAAAGTTGCTTATTTAGTATACATGGGTGACTTAGCTGTTAGAGATAATTTACTTTACTCTATTAGAGATAATAAAACTCTAGTGCCCAAACCAGCTTCGCTATCTTGGTGTGTGTCACTATTTGATGATAAATATATATCTGATGGTATACTAACATATCCTAAAAATTTAGGCCCCTTGAATGAAAACTTATTGTCAGGATCATTGTCTTTTTAAATGACAGAAGTAATTAAAGTATTATTATCATCATACGGCTTTGCAATTTTACTATGGGCAGCTTTTATCTATACTCAAAAAAAATTTGGTAAATTAACAAAAAATGTTAGTTCCAAAAGAATATATATCAAATATTTCATTATAATCGTTTTAGGGTACGGGACTTTCTCACTAGTCTTAATTAGTGTTTATAGCGATTGGTTTAAATAATCAAAACTTATGAATAGTGATGATATAGAAACTCAAGATTACATATTTATGAAGTGTCTCCAGGAAAAAATATGTAAAAGACATGTCACACTAAAAACAACAGGTAAACAGATAAATGATAAGTCTTTAATTTCAAAAAATGTGATTAATGCTTTTGACTTGGATGAAATTTCATTTTTGACAGGATTAAATTTTAATATTGTGAGTGATACTGGGGCAAAACTTATAAGAATGAATCTAGCAAATAAAATTATGTGGGAAGACGATCAAAATAATGAAAAGAGATTTCTTTGGTATTTGTCTGAGAACGGTGAAAAATATTTAGAAAGAAATTCATACAAGAGAGCATGAACATAGAATTAGTTGTAAATACATTTTGGTTTTTTTCGATTTTTACAGCAGCTATTTACATTATTAAAAAGAGGTATGTAGGTAAAAAAGAATATTCTATTATAGATAAAGCTTTTAAATTGGGCTTATCTGTATCAATATTTTTAATATTTCTAAGCTTATACTTCTTACTTACACAATCTTAGTTTCCACCCTCAAGTAAAATAAATTTTTGTGTATCTAGATCAACTCCAGCTTCTGTTCTAAGTTTTATCATTTCAGGAAGTTTTAACATTTCTTGCATTTTATCCATCGACTCTACTTCTATAACCGTATAAATTTCTTCATTGTTATCTTTTGGATGTCCATAGGCTAATACACTAAGACCATATTCCTGTCTCAGATTTTCATTTTCTTCAAACATTTGTTTCCAATGTTCATAACCTTTAGTTATTTTTGCATTTGTAATAATTTTCATAGTTATCCTTTCTATCAATTATTATAAAATTAATTTAAAAATAATTCATTCAAAAGATTTTGATTATACCATTTAACAATTTCATAAATTTTCGGAATCATACTTATACTTAAAAACATGACTTACTCATCTTTCATTATATGTTCAAAGAAATGTCTGATACATAAAAACCAGATACAAAGACACATGATCAAACCGCCTAGACCTAGAGAAAATACCTCTAATAAAAATAATCCTAATGAGCTAAACATTATTAGCAATAATGAGAAATAAAACTTCCAAAATCCACTTTTACACACCAAGTCATTTAAAAACTTTATATTTTTTATAAGCGGGTAAGAGACACCACCAATTATGAAAGCTAAGATTACATAGAGCATAAGTTTTTATATATTGTCGATGCTTTAAAAATATTATCAAAGGTTAAATTATAAAGCTCATTAATATTTTCACTCTCGCTCTCTGAATTTTCTAAATTAATCATGTTTTCATCTGCCCACATATACATATCAATATTCGACTCGATAAGTGTTTCAATATCTTCACAAAAACCATCGGGCAATTGAGGTTTAGCAAAGCTAAATGAACTAATAATTAAAAAAAATAAAATATAAAATTTAAAAATTTTTAACATTTTTATATTCTAACAAATTTTTATAAACAATTTGAAAATATTGTCGGAAATGTTTCGGAGATACAGTTTGAACTAACTACCAATTTGTATAATATGCTTGATAATGCTGACGTAGGGGGCCATAGCTCAGCTGGGAGAGCGCTACGCTGGCAGCGTAGAGGTCAGGGGTTCGATCCCCCTTGGCTCCACCAAGATGAAATTTAAAAATGGAACAAAACTTAGATAAACTTTTTTCAATTAACTTTTTAGGAACATGGCTTGTTACTCTAGCAGTAATAGCATTAGTAATTTTTGCTAGTTATAAAATATTTAATATTCTGTTTAAGTCAGAGATATACTTTAAAAAATCAGCAATTAGCTATTTTTTAATTTTTATTTTTATTTTCGGCTTCTTGATATACTTCTATAGCTAATAAGCTAACAAAAATTATTTTATCTTTTGATATGCAAAATAGTCAGGTCAATTAGTCTATAAAATATTTAATTTAATTGTTAATAGAGTGTACTGTTAACTAATAAACTAAACTATTTAGGTAACAATGAAGGAGGGTAATAAATGAGTATAGCAAGAGTAACAACAGTAAAAATGGACTCAAAGGAGGCAGCTGACCAACAAACACAAGGGTACGTGCAAAGTGCACCAACAGAATTCCCACAAGCAAGTCAGTTAATTGGCATTAGAATCGATGATGTTACATTAATGGCAGTTACAATTTATCCTGATTCTGAAACTATGAAAGCAGCAGATGCTGCACGGGAAAAAAGATTAAATACTAATATAGAAAATAGAGTCTCAGTCGAGACAGTAGTTGGCGAAGTTACATTAGATCATCATAATCACTGATTATGAAGGTAATCAGATAAATATAAAAGCCTTTAGATCTTCTAAAGGCTTTATGATTTTTATTTAGACACCCCATCTCATAGCTGCTGTGTGAACAGATGAGTCCCAATGCTTTAAAAGCTCTTCGTCAAGTTTTGTAAGAGTAATTGAAGCGCCCTGCATTTCAAGAGAAGTGCAATAATTTCCAACAAGAGACCTAGATATCTTTATATTTTTTTTGTCTAACATATTTTTAGCGTTGTCATAAATTAGGTATAGCTCTGTTAAAGGAGTACCTCCCATACCATTGACGAATAAAAGAATTTCTTCGTTTGTCTCAGGCTTTAAATCCTCATTAATTGCCTCTAATAACTCGTTTGTAATCTCTTGTGCAGATTTCATTTTATCTCTTCTTCTTCCAGGTTCACCATGAATTCCAACACCGAATTCCATTTCATCATCGCCTATATCAAAATTTGGTTTTCCTGCAGCCGGGACAGTGCAACTTGAAAATGCAACTCCCATAGAACCTGAATTTTTATTTACCTTATCCCCTAAGGCTTTACATTCTTGTAAGCTACCTCCATGCTCAGCTAAAGAACCAACTATTTTTTCAACAACAACAGTAGCAGCAACACCTCTTCTACCAGTTGTAAATGAAGAGTCCTCCACAGCAACGTCATCATTTGTTAATACAGACTCATTTGGACCTTGCATCATCTCAGCTGCCATTTGGAAATTCATTACATCTCCAGAATAGTTTTTAACGATAAATAAAACTCCAGCTCCACTATCTACTTTTTCAGCAGCAGCCAACATTTGATCTGGTGTAGGTGATGAAAAAACAAATCCAGGGCAGGCTGCATCCAGCATACCGTAGCCTACTAAGCCACCATGCATGGGTTCGTGTCCACTCCCCCCTCCACTGATCAGAGCTACTTTTCCCTCTTTTGTGGGGGTGGCTCTAGTGATGAAGTTGGGGTCGTAGTGGCAGTTAACAATATCTTGATGCGCAGCACCAAAACCTTGCAGACTCTCCTTTAGAAAATCATCCGCTGAATTCATAAATTTTTTCATAGTATCCTCCTAACTATTTAACACTGACTCACAGACAGTTTTTATCATTAATTGTGAAGACCTTGCTCCAGGATCAATATGACCTTTGGCTCGCTCTCCTAAAAAAGAAGCTCTCCCTTTTGTAGCTAAAAGATCTTTTGTTGAAAACATCCCTTTTTCCGCCACTTCTATAGCTTCTTTAAGTATCTCTTTAACATCTTTGTTATCCTCGACACCTTTTTTAAGGCAGTTAGATACAGGTATGAGAACATCCATCATTGTTTTTTCACCTACATCTGCTTTACCTCTTTGTTTTACAGCTTCCACGCCATCTGCAAAAATTTCGATTGCCTTTTTAAAGTCAACACCATTGTCTATATCGTTCCCTTTGGCCATGGTCATAAACAATGTGCCAAACAGGGCTCCAGATGAGCCACCAATACCAGATAAAACTTTCATTGCTATTTGGTTTAGAGCTTTAGACATTGGCAAATCTTTAATTACAGCTTCTAATTCTATAACCAGCTTTATCCCTCTTTGGACATTAAAAATATGATCCCCATCTCCTATTTCTTGGTCCAATTTTTCTATTTCACCTGCATTTGCATCAATTACAGCTTGAATTTCTTTTGCTCTATGGATTAAAAAATTAACACTCATTGCACGCTCATTCCTTTTTCGTCAAAAAATAAAATTTTATTTTTATCTATTGCAAAATTTACTTTGTCACCTTTTTGACCTTGGAATGCTCCTTGATATAAGGATAAAATTTCTGCTCCATTAAAATCTAACTCTACCACAGTTTCTGCACCGAGAGACTCAACAGTTTTAATTGAGCCTGAAAGTTCACCTTCTCCTATCTTAATGTGCTCAGGTCTTAAACCAAGTTGACTCGCTTTATCTGGTGATGAAGTATTTAAAGTAGTTCTGCTGAGAATATTAATTTTTGGTGAGCCTAATCTATTTGCAACATAAATAGATTTTGGATTATTGTATATATCTTCTGGTTTATCAATCTGGGCGATTTTACCATTTTCTAATACTCCGATGCGATCTGCCATAGTTGTGGCTTCAGCTTGATCATGTGTGACGTATAGAATTGTGGAGCCTAAATTTAATTGGATTTTTTTCAGTTCGACTCTCAAACTTTCCCTTAATTTTGCATCAAGGGATGAAAGGGGCTCATCCATTAAATATATACTTGGGTCTCTGACTAAAGCACGACCTATCGCAACTCTTTGCATTTCTCCACCTGATAATTCAGTAGCTTTGTTATCTAATTTAGCTGAAATCTTCAGCATTTCCGCTATTTTTGTGACTTTTTCTCTAATCTTATCTTCTGGGATTTTTCTAAGAGGGGATCGAAGAGGAAAGGCTAAATTGTCGTAAACCTTGTAATGAGGGTATAAAGAGTATTGTTGAAATACAAACGCTGTGTCTCTAGCTGCAGGCTGTGCTTGTGAGAAATCTTCATCATCAAAAAGGATCTTTCCTTTATCAATTTTTTCTAAACCTGCTATTGATCTTAATGTTGTTGTTTTACCTGCACCAGTTGGACCCAATAATACAAAAAACTCTCCATCATTTACCGTAAAGCTAATATCATCTAAAGCCTTTATAGTTTTATCATATATTTTTGTAATATTTTGTAGTTCTACTTTAGACATTAACTCATAAACTCACTTTGAAGTGCCTTATCATTTGAACCATCAAAAATTATTTGATTATTATTAAGAGTATCAAATTGAATTTGCTCATTAATATTAACTTGTGTGTCACTATCAACTCTAATTTTTATATTTCCAAGTTGAGTTTCAATTGTAAGAATTTTTCTTGAACCTAAATATTCAACACCAAAGACATTACCTTTTACGCCATTTTCAGAAACTAATTTTAAATTCTCTGGCCTTACACCTAAAAAATTTTCATTTGAGTCTGTTCCTTCTTTTTGTTCAGGGATATTTAATGATGAGTCTAATAATTTAATACTTGATTGACTTGGAGAAATTTTTTCATTTATTGGTATGAAATTCATTCCTGGGGATCCAATAAAATTGGCAACAAACTTTGTTTTAGGTTTATTATAAATAACTTTTGGTGAGTCTGCCTGCAACACAACTCCCTCATTCATTACAGCTATTCGATCAGCCATCGACATTGCCTCTTGTTGATCGTGTGTTACATACACTGTAGTTGCATCAATATCATCGTGAAGTTTTCTTAATTCCAAACACATTAATTCTCTAAATTCTGCATCAAGTGTGCCCAAAGGTTCATCCATTAAAAATGCTTTAGGTCTTCTGACTAGCGCTCTTCCAAGTGCAACACGTTGGCGATCACCTCCTGCTAAAGAGGATACTTTTGATTTTAATAAGTGATCAATTCTGAGAAGCTTTGCAGCTTCCAGAACTTTAGCATCTACTTCGCTTCGTGAGAGCTTTTGCATTTTCAGTGGGAAAGCCAGATTATTTCTTACATTCATATGTGGATAGAGTGCAAAAAGCTGAAAAACAAAGGCTATATCTCGCTGGGAGGCCCTTAGATAGCCCACATCTTCCTTATCCAAATATATATTTCCAGAAGTTGGTAGCTCTAAACCGGCAATCATTCTTAAAGTGGTAGTTTTTCCACAACCTGAAGGACCGAGTAAAACGAAGAATTCTTTATTTTCAATAATAAGATTGGAGTTTTTCACTGCTACGAAATCTCCAAAAGATTTATGTAAATTTTTAATTTCTATTTCTGCCATGGCTAATCTGGGAAATGACTTGTGATTACAAATCCGATAGTTCCCACCAAAATAACGATAAAGGAATATGTGTACATCCACATAGCAAAAGGCTGCATCAGCATAAATACACCCAATAAAATTAAAACAGTTGATGCATTTTCCCAAATGGATCTTCTAAAAATTCTTCTCAATAAACTTTTTTTCTCAGCCATTATTTTCTTACCGCTCCGAATGTTATTCCCCTTAGAAGATGCTTTCTCAATACAACTGTAAATATCATCACTGGGATTAAAAATAATGTTGTCCCTGCTCCAATAGCAGGCCAATCAAGACCGCCCTCTCCTATAATAGTTGGGATAAATGGTGGTGCAGTTTGTGCATTAAATTGTGTTAGTAAAACAGCAAATGCATATTCATTCCACGAAAATATCATGCAGAAAATTGCAGTTGCTGCAATACCTGTAGTTGCTTGGGGAAGGACTACTTTAAAAAATGCTTGCATTCTAGAGTAACCATCTATCATCGCAGCCTCCTCATACTCTCTCGGTATCTCATCCATAAAGCCTTTTAACAGCCAAACTGACAAACTTAAATTTACAACTGTATACAGAATAATCATGCCAACGTGAGTATCACCAAGACCAAGTTTTCTGTACATAATAAATATAGGTACTGCCACTGCTATTGGTGGGAACATTCTCGTAGATAAAATAAAAAATAATAAATCATCTTTCAGTGGGACTTTAAATCTTGAAAGAGCGTAGGCAGCTAAGGAGCCTAAAAATACCGAAAAGAATGTGGCACCAAATCCAATTATTAAAGAATTGGAATACCTTGGTAAAAATTTTGATGGACCTGTTATGACCATTTCTCTACTGCGAACTAACTCCTCATACCATGTATCTGGTGGTGGAAGAGAGTCCAAATAATCCTTTGGTTGTCTTGATCGATTTGTAAATAAATTCACATAGCCCTCTAAAGATGGTTCAAAAAAGACCTCTGGTGGGTAAGAGATAGCACTATCAACACTTTTAAAGCTTGTAGCAACCATCCAAGTGATCGGTATAAGGGTTACGATCATGTAAACGATGATGATAGTGGCAGCTAATTTCCTTGAAAATCCTGTTGCTTCTAGTGGTGATCTTGAAGTGTCCATTATCGCTCTTTAATCTTGTTCATAACTTTTACATACACATTTCCAAAGCCGAATATGGTGACAAATAATATTACAGCAAAAGCAGAGCTGTAACCTGTTTTCCATTTTTCAAATGCTTCACGTTTTAAATTGATTGATGCTAGTTCAGTCGCCGATCCTGGACCCCCTGAAGTAAGCTCAGCTACCAGATCAAACATTTTGAAATTCTCGATCCCTCTAAATAATAATGCAAGAAGTAGAAAAGGAAGGACAGATGGCAATGTTATATGGATAAATTGCTGCCACTTACTAGCTCTGTCAACTTCTGCAGCCTCGTACAAATAATTTGGGATTGATCTTAATCCTGCCAGACAAATTAACATGGTAAAAGGTGTCCACATCCATGTATCGACAATCACAATTGACCAAGGGGCTAAAGTGCTTGAACCAATCATATCAAAAATACCAAAGTCATAGAAAAAATTAACTACGTAATTAAATAAACCTACTTGAGGATTATATAAGTAAGTCCAAAATACACCTACGACTGCGGGGGAAAGCATCATTGGTAAAACTATTAAAGTAGTAAGTAGTTCATTGCCTTTAAATTTTTTATTTAAAAGAAGAGCAAGACCCAATCCAATTAATGCTTGTAAGACTAATGTCCAACAAACGAAGTGGGCAGTTATCTGCATCTTTTCCCATATCTCTTCTTTTCCTAAAATCTTTTTATAGTTTTTTAAACCCACAAATTTTACTTCTCTACCAATTTTATTGGCATAAAAGTTGGTGAATGACATCCTTATGGCATAGATGAGAGGATAAATATTTATAGCAAGTAATAGAATTAAAGTTGGTGCTATGAAAATCCAGGCTATTGCTTTATCAGATAAGCCTTTGAACTTTTTAACAGCACTTTTCATATATGTTTTAGATTGAAGGGCGGGATTAATCCCACCCTTTATATTAATTTAGTGATTAAATTTTACCGTCGTCTTCGAAGACTTCAGTCCAATCATCAATGATTTTGTCTAATGCGTCTTTTGCAGAACCTTTTCCATTCACAACGTAGTCATGAATTCTCTCCTGCATTGGAAGCATTAATTCAACAAATGTAGGCTCTTGCCAAAAGTCTTTGACGATGCCCATTGAGTCAAGGAAGCCTTGTGCGTAAACAGCTGAGTCAACGAAATCAGGTGATCCAAGAACATCCATATGACATGAATATCCTCCTAAATCCCACCATTTTTGTTGAATATCTGGCTTTGCAAACCACTTCATGTATTCAAGAGCCAAGTCTTGTTTATCAGAGTAACTCACAACTGAGATACCTTGACCACCAAGAGTAGCTGCACATACGTTTTGACATGGGTTAGCAAAGAAACCAGAAACTCTTCCGTCGCTGTCTTCTTTAGAAACGCCAGGCCAGAAAGCATACCAGTTCATTTGAAATGCAACCTGTCCTGATTTATATGCATCAAGATTTGCAACCATATAAGCATCTGAATGCCCTGGAGGTGCACAGTCTTCATACATTTTTCTATAAAATTCAACAGCCTCTACAGAAGCATCTGAGTTGAAGTAACCATCCATCTCGTATGGGTTATCAGGATTTTCGTACTGCATACCCCATGCATACATGGCTGCTGTTACACCCATGGTGATACCTTCAGATCCACGCTCTGTATTGATAGCTGCACCGTATCTTACTTGTCCATCAATTTCTCTTCCTTGGAAGAAAGTACACATGTCATATAACTCATCCCAAGTTTTTGGAACACCTAGATCATATCCATGCTTACTTTTAAATTCAGCTTGAAGCTCTGGTCTATCAAACCAGTCTTTTCTATAAGCCCATGCTAAAGCATCACCCATTGCTGGAAGAGCGTAATAGTTAGGTGATCCTTTTGGCCATGTTGAATATGCGTAAACAGTTGCTGGGTTAAAATCATCCATTGAAATTCCGTTAGCATCAAAGAAATCATTTAGTTTAACATAGTGACCATACTCAGCACCTTGTCCAATCCACTGTGAGTCACCAATTAACAAGTCAAAAGTTTTACCTTGGTTATTTAACTCGTTAAGCATTCTCTCAGCAAAATTTGGCCATGGCACAAATTCGAAGTTCATTTCAACGCCTGTTTCAGCTGTAAATTCTTTACTTAGTTCTTGTAATGCATTAGCAGGATCCCAAGCGGCCCAGCCCAAAGTCAAAGACTCAGATTTAGCATTCAAAGAAAAAAGTAAGGCAAAAACAGGAACTAGAAATACAGATAGTATTTTTTTCATGTTATTATTCCTCCTCTTTAATAACAAAACTGGCTGATTATACAGTCTTTTTACATATTTATAAATGTAGATTATTCATAGTTTTAAAAACATTTTAAATAGCAGTTAACTGTAATATTATAGTTTGTCGCAGGAGGGGGGTTAAGCGATGTCTATTAAAGGTCCAGCTATATTTTTAGCTCAATTTGCAGGTGATGATGCTCCGTTTAACAATTTAGAGAATATCTCAAAATGGGCTAGTGATTTGGGATACTTAGGTGTTCAGATACCTAGTTGGGATGAGAGGTTAATTAATTTAAAACAGGCTTCTGAAAGCAAAGATTACTGTGACGAAATAAAAGGGACTCTTAAAAGTTTTAATTTAAATCTAACTGAGCTTTCGACACATCTCCAAGGTCAACTTGTAGCTGTTCATCCTGCATATGACTCTGTATTTGATGGTTTTGCAGCCTCAGAGGTAAGAGGAAATCCAACTGCAAGGCAGCAATGGGCAGTTGATCAATTAATGATGGCCGCTAAGGCTTCGAAAAATTTTGGATTGACTGAACATGTTACTTTTTCAGGAGCATTGGCTTGGCCATATGTTTATCCATGGCCTCAAAGACCAGAAGGGTTAGTTGAAACTGCATTTGATGAACTGGCTAAAAGGTGGAAACCTATTCTTAATGAATTTGATGAGTGTGGGGTGAATTTATGTTATGAAATTCATCCAGGCGAGGATCTTTTTGATGGAATAACTTTTGAAATGTTTCTAGATAAAGTGGGTAATCATGAACGCTGCAACATGTTATATGATCCAAGCCACTTTGTTTTGCAGCATTTAGATTATTTGCAGCATATTGACATTTATCACGAGAAAATAAAAATGTTTCATGTCAAAGACGCAGAACTAAATCCCACTGGTAAACAAGGAGTCTATAGTGGATTTCAATCTTGGAAAAACAGAGCAGGTCGATTTAGATCTTTAGGAGATGGGCAAGTAGATTTCAAGTCAATTTTCTCCAAACTTACTACTTACGGCTTTGATGGATGGGCTGTTTTAGAATGGGAGTGTGCTTTGAAACATCCTGAAGACGGAGCTAAAGAGGGCTCTGTATTTATTAAAGATCATTTGATTAGAGTTACCGAGAATGCTTTCGATGATTTTGCCGATGCTGGTACTGATCAAGATGCGAACAAAAAAATGCTTGGAATTGAATGATAATATGACCAATAAATTAAAATTAGGAATGGTTGGTGGCGGCTCCGGAGCATTTATTGGAGAAGTTCACCGTATAGCATCTAGAATTGATGACCGCTTTGAACTGGTCGCTGGTGCCTTGTCATCCAATCCTGAAAAAGCTCAAGCCTCTGGCAGAGATATTGGAATAGCAGATGAAAGGAATTATAAGGACTACCTTGAAATGGTCGAAAAAGAATTGATCAGAGAGGATAAAATAGATGCTGTAGCTATAGTGACACCAAATCATATGCACCATCCAATCGCTAAAGCTTTTATGGAGAAAGGTTTTAACATAATTTGTGACAAACCCCTTGCCATGAATGTTAATCAATGTGAGGAACTTATAAAATGTAAAAAAGACAATAACGTTCTTTTTGCTTTAACTCATAACTACACTGGTTATCCCATGATTAGAAATGCCAGAGCTCTTTGTAAGAGAGGTGACTTAGGTGAAATAAGAGTAATTCAAGCAGAGTATGCTCAAGATTGGCTGACCGAAGATTTAGAAAATAGAATTAATGATGGGGGAAACAAACAGGCCTCTTGGAGAACTGATCCTAATCAATCAGGTGCTGGTGGATGTATTGGTGACATTGGAACTCATGCTTACAATCTGATTAGGTTTATAACTGATCTCAATACAGAGGAGATATCTGCAGAGTTAACATCTTTTGTACCTGGGAGAAAATTAGATGATAATGCTCAAATATCGTTACGATTTAAAGGAGGAGCAAAAGGCACTATCTGGTCTTCACAAGTAGCCCCAGGAAATGAAAATCATTTACAAATAAGAATTTATGGTAATAAGGCCGGACTAGAATGGTGTCAAGAAGATCCAAATTACCTTTACTTTACAAAATTTGGAGAACCCAAACAAAAAATTACAAGAGGTGGATCAGGTGCTATGAGCGATGCGGGAGATGTTACTAGAATTCCTGCTGGGCACCCTGAGGGATATTTAGAGGGCTTTGCAAATATATATACTGATGTAGCTAATGCACTAATTGATCAGAAAAATGGCAAATTTAATGAGGAAAATCATCATTTTCCAAGTGTAGAAGATGGACTTGAGGGTATTAAATTTATAGAAAGGTCAATCGCCTCAAGCTCATCAAATTCAAGCTGGGTAAATTTCAATTAATTCCAACTAAGTTTTTTACGTGTATCCCAATAATCTTGAGTGGACAAACTAAAAGACTCAAGAGAGGGCAATTCGGTATCTATTTTTTCAAGACAACTTAAATTTTCATCTAACTGTTTGATTGTTGATGCTCCTGTTAGACAAATTTTAACAAACGGTAGTTGATAAACCCAAAGATAAGACAATTGCTCCAAAGTTAAATCCATAGATGAGGCAACTGACTTTAATTCTTTAATTTTGTTTTGATGAAATTCTTTATTTGAATTAGTTAGTCTTCCATTTGAGAAAATCTCTTTTGCAATTACATTGATCTTTTTTTCAGATACTTCTTTTAAAATGGAAATACAAGATTGGTCAAAGATATTAATGGTCGTTTGTAAATAAGAAAATAGATTAAGTTTTTCATTCTTAATTAAAAGGTCATTAATAGTTTTCTCTTGATCTGGGCCACTTGTTGAGATTCCTATTTCTATTCCATTTTTTTTTATTGTCTCAAGCTCCTTTAAAACATTAATATCATCTAAGACTTTACTTTCTGAATTGACAGAATGAATGTGATATAGATCAATACTTTTTCCTAAATTAAGTCTTGTCTCCACCCATTGTTGTTTTAAAAATTCAACTGAGTGATCTTTTCTTTCATGTTGATCTGCCTGAACTTCCCAATTTGCTAAATATTCATAGCCCCACTTAGACCCCACAAAACCATCAAATTGTTTTTGAGCTCTAATCCAACTAGATAAAAATTCCTCAGCATCTCCATATACCCTTGCCGCATCGAAATATCGAATACCTCTCTTGTAAGCATGGCTAAGTACTTCGTGACAATGAGATCTCATAGAATTTTTTGATATGTCGCTGCCTAAATCTGAACTATGACCAATGTTTATATATCCGGGCCTCCCAAGAGAAGCCAATCCTAGGCCTATTTTATTGTCTAATTTAAACAATTATATGATTTGCTATTTGACTTTTTATTGTCAGTGGGTCAGTTAAATGAATAGTTTGAAAGCCAAGTGATTGCGCCGCCTCAATATTTTCAATACGATCATCAATGAAAAGAGTTTGTTCAGGTGTTAAATTAAATCTTGAAATCGCTAATTTATAAATTTCAGGGTCTGGTTTTACTAAAAATTCTCTACCAGAGATAATTTTATCATCAAATTCTTTCAGGAATGGGTGTTGATCTTCCATACCCTCATAAGTCTCATCTGACCAGTTTGACAAGACATAGCAGGGGTAACCACTTGATTTTATTTTTCTAAAAATATCAACTGTATCTTGATAAACCCCATTAACCATATTCCTATGATTTGGATAATATTGCTTTATTTCATTCTCATAATTAGGGAAATTTTTTATTGCATCTTTAACTGCATCATCAATTTTTACCCCAGCATCGCATCTCATATCTAGATGAGGAAACGCGATTGTATTCATAAAATATTCTCTTTTAGTTTGATCAGGAATGATATTTTTAAATACATAATGTGGATCCCAATCAAAAAAAACATTACCTAAATCAAATAGAAATTTTGTAATTTTCATCGAATTAATCGACAAAAAAATTAATTAGATTTTCAAGATATTCTTGGCGACCGGACTTTGGTTGAGGGTTTATATTTTTAGCAATGACATTTTTATGAATATCTTCAAGAGACATTGAAGTCATTAGTTGTTTTTCAGAAGCCCACTGTTCATATCTTTGTTTTAAAAAATTCTCATAACTACTATCATTAATCATTTTTTCAACAGCAATAAGAGTTCTAGCACAAGTATCCATAGAGCCGATATGTGCATAGAATAGATCCTCAGGATCTATTGATTGCCTTCTAATCTTAGCATCCATGTTAAGACCTCCTGAGGAAAAACCGCCATTTTTAAAAATATAGTAAAAAGGCAAAACTAATTCTTCTACATTGTTAGGGAATTGGTCTGTATCCCATCCTACTAAGTAGTCTCCTCTGTTAATATCAATACTCCCAAAGATGTCATTGGAAAGTGCATATGCAATCTCGTGCTCGAATGAATGTTTTGCTAAAATAGCGTGATTTTGCTCGATATTTAGCTTGAATTCTTTTTCTAAACCATATTTTTGAAGAAATGCGAAAACATTAGCAGAGTCAAAATCATATTGATGTTTCGTTGGCTCATGGGGTTTCGGCTCAATGAGGAGTAGACCCTTAAAACCAATTTTGTGCTTATGCTCAGCTACCATGTTCAAAAATCTACCAAGCTGATCATATTCTTGTTTCATATTAGTATTTAAAATTGTTTCGTAACCCTCTCTGCCTCCCCATAAAACATAATTTTGTCCACCTAAAAACATTGTATTTTCCATACACATCTTCACTTGAGCAGCTGCATATTGAAAAACATCAGGATCAGGATTAGTAGCAGCACCAGACATGTACCTGCGGTGGCTGAATAAATTTGCTGTTCCCCAAAGAAGTTTTACTTTACTTGTTTCAAGTTTTTTTGAAATTTCATCGATAATGGTTTTTTGAATTTTTTCTGTCTCCGAAAAACTTTTACCCTCTGGAGCAACATCTACGTCATGAAAACAGAAATATGGTATTCCTAATTTTTCAAAAAAATCGAATGCATTATTGAGCTTATCTTTTGCTTGTTCTATTTTATCTCCTGCTTCCATCCATGGTCTTAAAAATGTCTGTCCTCCAAAAGGGTCACCCCCTGGCCAATTAAAAGTGTGCCAGTAACATACTGCCATTCTCAGATGTTCCTCTAATGTTTTTCCTAGAATTTTTTTATTAGCATCATAAAATTTAAATGAAAGTGGATTTGTAGAGTCTCTACCTTCATATTTAATTGTAGGTATATCTTTGAAATAATCAGACATAAATTAATCGTAATAAAACATTGGGGCTTTTTTAAATTCTTCCCAAGCATGCGGGTCGTGCCCTGTGACTACTGTAGCATTTTTGTCTTTTGCAATTTTTTTGAGTTTTTTTACAGAGTCAACAACGTCAACAGCAGAGCAAACAAGACCTGGTAGTGTTAAATTGTTCCAATGATCCATTGTGTAAGCTGCATCTATAGTAAGCAATAAATAACCTGAATTTGGTAAATTAACTAAAAAAGACTGATGGCCCGGTGCATGCCCCGGAGTAAAAATTACAATTATTGATCCGTCGCCATATAAGTCATAAAAGTCATCATTTTTATCTCTTAAAAATTTCCAATTAATTCCAGGTTTATCAAAGTCTTTTCTAATATAAGCAGGCTTTGAGAACCAATCAGGATTAAAAGCATAATCATATTCCTTTTGTTGAACTAGGTGTGTTGCATTAGGAAACCTTCCAACACCACCTGAGTGATCGAGGTGAAGATGAGAATGTAAGACATATCTTATACCTGCTGGATTAACCCCAATAGAGTTAAGTTGATCAATACAATTTTCAGTTTTTCCCATAATTGGATCATAAGCTGCAACAACAGAACCCCAATGAGCATGTTTATCTTCACTGACCTCTTTTGCATTGCCTCCGTCAATGACCACATCCCCTTTTGGGTGTCTTATCAAAAACCATGGAACAGGTATCTCAAAGTCCTCATTAGATTGATTCATTTTTATATATTTCATTTTCGTTTTTAGAGTTCCGGTCTGGAACATATAGAGCCTCATGTCAGTAGAAACTTGTGAGTTCGTAAAGTGACTATATTCTTTTTTTGACTCCTCAATTGCTTCTTTTATGGAATATTCTTTAACTTTTTGATCTGTTTGTTTATTTGTAATAATTTTATCAAATTGATCTAAATCAGATTTTTTGTAACTAACGCTTAATTTTTTTTCCATCTACTTAAATTCTATCTCAATAAATTTATAAATAAAATCATTGTTATTAAATACATTGTGGTTAACTCCCTTTTCTCTAAAGTAGGATCCACCTTTTGCTAGTTTTGAAATTGATACCTCACCATCATGATTAACAATTTTTAGTTCCCCATCTAACAAGGGCACTACCACATAATCGTATTCATGAATATGCTGGCCAGTTGAGTCCCCAACTTCAAAAGACCACTCTGTAACTCTAGTTTTTTGATTATCAATCATGACATTGGCTTTAGCCATGTCGTTAGATATTTCTACAGGGTACGCTCTCAGCTTTTTCAGCCTTAAGAGCTTCGGCAGCTTTTGTTGCTTTTTCAACTGAGTCGAAAACAAGTTCAGGAAAAAGAACAAAAGGTTTTGCTCTATCAGCACTGAGCTGTCCAACACACCAGGTTTTACCGGGTTCAACACACATGACCATATATGTCCCAGGAATAGGACCATAATGTCTATTATTCAAAGCAAAAAGGCACTCTGCCATATCGTTTAATTTATCGATGTCTAGATTTTGAAGTGCTTTTTTTTCTAATTCATTTAACGGAGTATCCAGAGCGCCAAGTGTCTCTTTCCCCCATGGAATCTCCTGCATATTTTGTTTTTTCATAGTTTAAGGTAAAGGCCCGTCCTTTAAGAAACCTTTAAGCGTATTTTCCATTATTCTAGAAACATTATTATTGTAATTATTATGTGAGAGACTACCGCACCAAGCCAAAGACCCTGGTGCAAACATTGCTCCATTGTTAGGTGTTTTATAGTAAATCATATCAGCTCTGACCATTGGATTTTCATGACCACCACCATAGTAACCACGAACAGCAAAGTGTATTTCCTCGTTAACTTGCAACATCATATTAGAGTGATCCTGCGAGCGAGCCAAATAATAAGCATTATGTGGGGTTCCAAATTCTAAGTCGTATCTGTCTAACTCCAAACCGGCAGCTCCTCCACCAACTAAACCAAAATCACCAATCACCTCATCTGCTCCAATCCCCTCAAAGATCCATGAACATTCAGGTTTAAAACTATCTTCTTCTCTTTTGTAGTATGAGGACACGTCAAATCCATAAGATGTAAAAGTTAACCCACAAACTTTAGAAGGTATTCTTCCTCGAGCTCTCCACATACCTCCATATTTACCATCAAAAGCATTATTGTATTCACCTGGGTTAGATGTCCATGCTCTTGTGCCTGCTTCACCTTTTCGAACTTCGGTAATATTAGGGTTGTCAGGATGATACTCACTAATCCAATAAAATCCATCTGACCCTAGATAAAAACATCTACCACCCTGCATTTGATATGACTCTAGAGCATCCATATATTTCTCAGATGAATACTCAGGGTGACTTCCAGTCATCACAACTTTATAACGATTTAATAAATTTATACCTTCATGTTCCAAATCCTCGTCTGTCAGAACATCAAAATCAAAACCTTTTTCTTCTAGCCAATCAGTAAGATGTAAGTCGGCATTGAGTTGCCATAATGAAGGAGAAAGCCAATGTCTGTATTTGGGTCTCATATTAAGGATTGGTCTTAGTCTTGATGATATTGATACACCATGTCCGTCTGAGTGAAGTGAATAAGTTGATAGCCCGTATTCTCTATGTTCATTTAAATATAAATCTGCCGGCTCAAGCACAGGCACTTTACCTGCAAGCAATTGTGCTACCACTGAGTTAGTTCCTAGATTATCATTGGAGTAAGCCATGTAACTATTAGTAGGCAATAAGAATAAAGTTTTTGCAGTTGCTGTCCCCTTGGGAGGTTTAACACAAAATGGAATATAGTCCTCATTTTCTGATTCCTCTCGTCCGTCTACTCTTAGTCTTGCAGCGTAGACACCACTTTTTAATCCCTCAGGTACTTTTAAAGTAAAGTCTACATCCCATCTTGCATCGTCTATATCATCGTCATGAAAATGAATTGCACCGTATTCCTCAGGTTTATGATGGAAAACCATTTCATCCGCTGTCCAGTTATGTCCTGTCATACCTCTGTTTGGCATATTAATAATAAATCCGTGGTGATTATTTGGAGAAGTATCAACAATCTTTGTTGAGGCAATGTTTTTGCCAATATTCGCATGAAAATCCCAGGCACCTACGACTGTTGACCTGACAGTGGTATTACACTCATCGTAGCTTGATGCAAGTGTTTCAATTTCAGCCTTCGATAGCGCAATATTAGATAATCTAGGTCTGTCTATCTTTCCATTAAATGTCTTTGTTTGCTCAGGTAATTCAATAGGGTGAGGTACCTCTTTAAAATGTCCGCCAGAAATATGTCTGCCTGATCTATTGTTGAGTGTTGTGGCAGCAATTAGCAATGGAGCGTCATTAGCAGCAGGTAAAACTGAGCTAGTGGTCTCAATAATAGCTGAGGTTTCTTCAATTGGATTCAAAATAGCCATACCCAAGCCACCATTTGTAGATGTAACTCTAGGTTCTTGATGAAGAGTAAGCCTTCTCGATTGAGCATCAAATGTTGCAATAACCAGATACCAGACCTTTCTTAAAAGCTTTTTTTCTGAGGAGACAGTAACAACCTGAGAGCCATCACCAATTTCTACAGATAAACAGCCTTCATCATTAACGAAAAGGCCATAGCCTTTTTTTTCTTCTTCATTAAATTTGGTGAAAATTCCTTGTCTGCCTTTGTCAGGGGTGGTTGGGAAAATGTAAGCCTGCATAGTGAAGCTTTCTAAATTTAAATTATCGTGTTGGGGCATGATGATATATGATCCACCATGTATTCTCTGGTTTTTCCCTTGATAGGTTCCATTGCAACTAGCATCTATTTCGGCCTCTTTATATCCTGGGCCTTCAGGATTTGTATCACCGTGTATTAAGCGGACTAACTGAACTTCATAACTGTCATTGTATTCAGCATTAATATAAAATTTAACCTCTTCGCCAGGGTGAGCTGAGTACTTATCACTATAACCTGTTATTTTTAACATTACTCTTCCCCGCTATACTCCTCAAGTAGTCTGTTAATTCTTTTTAAAAATATTGCATGTTCACATGCTTCCTCAGATGAATAAGAGTCTTCAGTAATTTCAACTGGCTCACCTCTAACTCCTGTTGTTATTCCAACTCTATAATCTTCATGCCTTCTTAAACAAACAGTTACAAAACCATTTTCTTTACTTCCTCTTCTTAACTTATCCAATAATGTTTGGAGATCTTGACTGTGCTGAATAACGCCGTGGTCTCGAGTAGCAGCCCTTCCAATTGGAGTTGCTCTATGCTCTTCAATTAGAGATTTTAATTTTTGAGGATCTCTCAACATTTTTAATATGTATTTTTTGGTAATAAAATCATCAGTGTGTTTATGCCCTTTATTTAATTGGACGTTTGACGGGTGCTTATAGCTGTAATCAGACATAATTCTATTTTAGATATAGTTAACCTTTCGCACAGTTTTTTGTTCCAAATAATGAAACACAATACGAAAAATTCTTATTCCTCCTCAGTTTTAAGTACTTTATCATCATAATGCATAAACGGAAAGTATTACAGTTGCCACAGCCATACCTATTAATATAAGTGGCCAACCATAACCTCCTCCCATTCTGTCAATATAGTTTCCTTGCTCCTCAACATCGTCAGGTGCCAAATGTTCATCACCATTTAGTATGGGTTTTTTTGGCAAAGTCGATAAGTCCATCTTATTGGCTAAAAACCAAATTAGAAATATACCTGCTACCCACCAAATTATTTGGTAAGCCCATAGTGAAGGGACTCCCATCACCCAATTATCATAACTTTGATCCGCACTACCAAATATTAAGTTTCCGAAAATTAAACCCGGGCCGATAGAGAAGAATGCCCAAATTAAAAAGAAGACATAAGCAAGAGATTTTATTTTTTTTCTTGATGGGTGAATACCCATATGTTCATTTAAAAAATTATGAAATGACGCTCGATGTTCTTTATCTGTATCATTACTTGCAAAAATAGAGGATAAAAAACATACAATCACATTAAAGAATAAACCCCATAACCCAGAGTAGATTGTTAGTGGCCATCGCCCCCAAGGAAGAGAATTTCCTGTTAGCTTATGACCAAAAGTTTCAGCTAAAGTTACAAAGCCTAATCCGGTGATGAGTCCAAGAATTGCCCCACCTCTTGTAATCCATTTAAACCAAAGCATTCCAAGTAAAACAGGAAACAATTGGAAACCAAAAGCGATTGCTAATCCACCAAGTAGTATTAGAGAAGTTTCAAAAAAAGTTGCAA
This sequence comes from uncultured Alphaproteobacteria bacterium, assembly GCA_902610255.1. GTDB lineage: Bacteria > Pseudomonadota > Alphaproteobacteria > HIMB59 > HIMB59 > HIMB59. Next base: position 71,542 of record CACLUX010000004.1, read on the forward strand.
GATACAGTGCCGCTAGGCTTAATAACAACATCGCTAACCTAGCAACTAATAACTCCCTTTTCCATGTAGGGTTACTATCGATATATGGTCTATAGAGATCTCTTGCCACCATGCTGCCTGAAGTCATTAAAAAAGCAGATAATGTAGATTGCAGCGCAGCAATTATGGATATTGCTAAAAATCCAACAATAATTGGTGAAAGATTACTAAAGCTTTCAACAAACACATAAATTAAAGATGATATATTTTGTAGACTTAACTCAGGGAATATTTGGTTAATGGCAAAACCATTTGAATTAACAATACTGTTAGCTCCAAGAAGATGTGCTCCTACACCTAATAAAGGGGCGAATATAAATAAAAATATTCCAACAACAGCACCTGAACCCCAAACTTGATAAAAATAAAATGACCTCGGTGATTTTACTGAATAGCTCCACATCGAAAATGTAGGAGAAAGCACAATACCCATATAAGAGAGAGTAAAGGATAAAATCATAACTGCTGTCCAAGGTCCTCCTAATGGGTTGTTTTTTCCAATACCTGCAACCCACTGAATTACACCAGGAACGTTGAAATATCCTGAAATATCACCGCCTCCGTAACCTCCAGTAGTTCCCCAAGATCCGAAAGATATAAAGCTATTCGCCATAGATAGGTCTTCAAAAAAACTTAAACCTCCTAAGTAATTAAATACACCAACACCAAGTGCTAAGAAAAAAACAAAAAATAACCATGATTGAACAACGCTTACACTCACCATGGGTTTAAATCCACCAGATACTATATAAAATAAGACAACAGCAGTTAGTGCCCACATTGCAGAGTCTCTAGTTATTTCACCTCCGCTAATAAACTCTACAACATTACCTGTTGATCCAATAATTATACCAAGAAATGGAACAGCAAAAAATAATCCGATTATTAGTACTACAATTCTAAGAGTATTACTTTGATAATATTTATAATACATCTCTCCTGGAGTGATAAAATTAAATTTTCTACTTAGCATCCACTGCCTTTTAAAAAATAGTATACTTCCGAGAGGAATTGTTATTACAATTGCAGCAGTAGCTAGAAAAGAGTATCCATCTGCATAAATTAATGATGGAAAAGAAATGATAGTTATGCCTGCAAATGTAGTTACTGTTGCAGAGAAAAAGAATACCCAAGGAGATACACTTCTATCTGCTAAATAGTAAGCCTCAGGGGTTTTATTTTTTCTAAGAGTTCTAGCTCCCCAAAAAAGACAAAAGCTTATATAAAGGACAAGAAAGAAAAAAAACCAATAAAGATTAGCGACCATAACTCAAACTTGAATTAAGAGTTGTAATCAGTCTTTTCCTTAATAATTCTGAGTGCCTCTAATAAATATACTCTAAAGACTTCATGGTTTTCACTCATCGGGAAATGACCAATATCTCTCATTTCAATATAAACTCCTCCTTTTATTTGTCTGGCAGTATCTTCTGTTGCTTCGGGAGGGGTTAGGTAGTCATAAGTACCAGTCAGCATGATAACAGGGCACTTGTGACCATCGATATTTTGTAGCTCATCTCTTAAATCATGATCAACTGAATAAAAATGAAGGTCTCCTTTAAAAGCCTCTGATCCTTGAGTGTAATAATGCCAAGTTAACCATCTATCCATATCTGGAGATTGTGGGGCCATTAAATCCCAAACACCACTACC